>NZ_CP063194.1:320962-641924 GCF_028609865.1 Corynebacterium jeddahense | reverse complement strand
AAGGTTGCGACCAACTCTGTTTATGGGAAATTAGCGCAAGACTTGCAGGAACAGCACGCTTGGAACGCTTGGGATCAGGAATCTGAAAACGTCGGTGGTTCTGCGATCACCTCGCCGTATCACGCCGCGATGACGACCAGCCTCGTGCGCGCCGCGCTGATTGCCGCTTGCAACGAGGTTGAAGTGTATTCGGTGACTACTGACGGTTTGATTTCTCCGGTCGCGTCTCTGGAGAAGCTCGAACTCTTCGGAATTGCTGACGTGCTCCGTGAATCTCGTGTCGCGCTCACCGGTGATGATCGTGTTTGGGAGGTTAAACACGAGCAGTCTGATCTGTTGAATTTCTCAACGCGCGCTAATGCGTCCTTGGAGGACTGTGGTGTTCTCGCGAGGGGGAATCTTTCGACCCCAAAAGCATAAAGCGTGGCAGTGCTGAAGAGCGCCGTTGGTACATCGAAACTGTGCTGTCACGCGAGGGGAAAATTGACAACGTCTATGACTATAAACCGAATTTTCGCGAGCTGTCGCATGCGACCGAACGAGTCGACTTCTTTATGGAAGAACGCACTGTTGAGAACTCGTCGAACGACTTTGACTTAAAGCGTCGCCCGCTGCTTGATGACCGTCGAGTCGATGTCGTCCTTGGGCATGAGATTTGTGGTTTCGACACTGCCCCTTGGGCCGATATGGATGAGTGTTTGCATGCTCGTGGGGTTGCGGTGCGCATTCAAAACATGCGGCCCGGCACATACGGCGATGACCGGCCCACTGGCTGTCTGCGCACTGAAAGTGATTGGCTGACGTTTAAGAAGCGTGTGGAGTCTGCCACTGGTAGACGCGTGCGTACACATGAATCTGCCTTGCTCGCTGAGCTTGTCGTCGCCCACCACGAGGGACTACTCCATGTCCCCGTACTTGCTAGTTCCCGTTTGAAAGTATCCGACAAGATCGCGTGGCTTTCCTCGTTGGGACTCGGGGACTTTACCCGTAATCAATGGGACCACTTGTACAAGAAATCTCGTCGTGAGTATGTCCTCAAGGACCTAGATCTAGATGAGTTGTGGGCTTTTCTGGAGCACATCGAATCTGAGGGATTGGGGTGATCGATGTGTCTATCGCTCAGCGCACCCGTGGACCGCCTCGGGAGTCCTGCGCAACATTCCAAAACAACTCTGAATTAAGGAGAAATCAGTCATGGGCAACCTGACTTCAACAGTGACAGAAAGCGTGACCGGTAAGCGATCAAAGCAACCTCTAACCCCCGAGACAGCTGGTGTGCTCGGTGCCGACTGGCAGCAGCTGGCCGCGAAGGCTGCGCAAGCCGAGAATGACATGCGCGAGGTGTCTGAAGGAGCGCCCGTTGCTTCAGCCGAACGCGATGTCCAAGGTGTCGCCAAGGACGTCATCAAAGCCTCTCAGGATTCGCGCCAGAAGACCAATAACCGCCGCCGCAAGCAGGCGGTGGTGTCCCAGTCGATGACTTCGCGGAGGTCGTCATCAAAGAGCCATAACGACATTGAAATGGAGTTCTAAACATGGTGACGAAGAAAACGAAAATCGAGATCGCTCTGGAGCGAATCGAGGCTGAGAAGCGCGCTCGCGAGGAAGCCAAGCGGCGTGAGAAGGAACAGCAGGACAAGCTCCTGATGGAGCTTGGCCGAGTGCTGGCCGACGCCGCCGAGAAACCTGCTTCCGAGTGGGCGGCATACCGCGACCGGAATGTCGCGGAGTTGCTCGCCGCGCTGGGGCTTGAGGTGGTCGGAACGATCGCATCCGACGACCCACGCGGTGAAGCAGAGCCGGTGGGAGCGGAGCGACCAACGGGAGATGCTGACCAGCCGACAGGCGGGTCAGATTAGGGGGTCAAGGGGGCCTCCCCTTGCCAGCCGCCCCCCGAAGGCCCGGCGCCAGCCGGGTGAGCGCCGGAGGTGCTCAGGGCGATGCTGGCCGAACGTGCTTAAAAGCCGTCTCCGACGATTACCAGTGCAGGACGAGCGCGGAGCGGTCGGACTGACGGTCATCGCTCGGAGCGTGCGCTAAGCACGTTCCACCTCCCGGCTCGCGTAAGCGAGCTGGGAGATCTACAGCACGAAGACGCATTAGGACAGAAGGACTTTTTGATGGAGTTAGACGGACCGGTTAAGAAGCGATTGACACTGCGGCTCGATGCCGAGCAGTGGGACATCGTCAGCGAGATTTCTAAACAGGCAAACCTGACCCCTGCGGAGGTCATGCGTTTGTCAATCTACATACTCAAGCACCGCCTGCCAAGAGGATTTACTGATCGAAAGAGCGATCCTCCCGAGGATTTCCAGAACGGCGTGAGACGGCTCTGGAAAGAGATAAACAGCATCGGCGTGAACATCAACCAACTCGTGCGTCTAGCGCACATGTCCGGCGACGCTGAGTTGGTCGGCATCATGCTCCACGCTCAGGAAGAGTTGCGTCGGCTCAAAAGGGTGGTGAGTAAGTATGTCAGTCACAACGGTGGATAGGTCAAAGAGCGTCTCATCACCTGTCGTTTACGCCGTTTACGGTTCTCGACCGAACGCGAAAGCTGGCCGGGTCCGCGCAGCAGCCCTGGCCGTCTCCTGCGGTGGCGAAATGGTAAACGACAGTGACGGTCGCTGGGCTGGGGTTGAGTTCATCGACTCCGGCAATGAGATCATGGATCGCTACAGCAATCGCAGCAATCGGGCCATCACCATAGTGCAGTCGTGGTCGCGCGATGAACTCGATAAAGACAATCCCGCAGACGTACAGAAAGCCAACGCCATGGGCGTGAAACTTGCGCAGCGCCTGGCACCTGGCTCTCCGTATGTGGTGGCAACCCACACCGACAGCAAGTCGGGGTGCGTCCACAACCACATCATCCTGTTGAACCACGACGTGAATACTGGAAAGGCAGCGCCCAGGCGTGCAAGCAACTGGCACGCTGTCAAAACCATTAACGACAACGTAATGAACAGCTGGGGTATGCGGACGCTGCAGCCGGAGGGGTTCGTCAAGCTCCGACGTGCTGAACGAATGGCGCTCCGAGACGGTAAGAGCATCGACTCCACCGGTCTGGAAATCAGCGAACTCACCGGTGAAACCTGGGCAGACTTCCTGCGCAAGCGCGTCGATGCGCTCGTGGGTGACGAGCGAGTGCTCACTGCCCCGGATGGACTGCAGAAGGCCCACGAGATCGCCGCCGAGTACGACCTCTCTCTGAGGTCAACGGACGGTGATCTGAGCATCGGCTTGGTCGATGACGACGGCGAGGAGGCCGTCTACACGACACGCACACCGAAGGGTCGCAGCCGCAAGCGAAAAGCAGCGGACGCAGGCTCGAAATCTGGCCCCGGCTACACCGCCAACGGTCTGCGCGACCGTATCGCCGAGGCCCAGGCACAACAGGCGGCAACGCTGGCACGCCAAACGCGAATTGAACGACTTAAGAAGATCAAAGAAAGTGAGAACAACAGTGACCGATCAAGTATTCACCGGACTGCAGCAGCAGGCTCTGGAGACGTACCTCGACGAGAGTCTCGACCCCGTCCTGGAGGTTCTGGAGACTATGGAGGATCAGCGCTTGAAAGACTCAGCGAGGATGGCCGCCGCGCTCGAAGCGATGGACGAACTAGAGAACAGGATTTCGAGCATCGCGGCCTCGGAGACGGAACTGAACACGTTGTCCGAGCAGCAGCAGAAGCTCGACAAGCAGCTGAAAAAACTCGCCCAGACGACGGTCGGGACGAAGGAGTACGACCAAGCTCAGAAAGCAGTGGCGCAGACAATAAGCAGCCTGGTCAGCATGCTGGCGGATATAGGCCCTGCGATGAGGAACATTCAGAAGACACTGGGCGATCTGGCGGTGATGTACCGAGCAACTCTGGAAGTCTCGAAACATCCGGTGAGGCTCAGCGACGAAAGCGCGACGAGCGTATCGCGAGGCTTAACCAGGCAGTTAACGACGAGCCTGAGTTCTGACATTCGGCCTGTAGTTAACGAATCGTTCAGGCGTGTCCAGGCCGACATCGACAACACGGTCAACGCAGCCGTTTCACGGTTGGAGAAGGAGCGCGCCCGGCTCTCGAAAGCGCTGGAGAAGGTAAGCACCGAGAGGCTGGAGCTGGCTGAGGCCATCGAAAAGGACACCGCGAGGATCGACAACACCAAGAGGTTCGCCTTGTGGTCCGTCCTGGCGGCCCTTCTGGCAAGCGTGGGCTTTGTAGCCATTGGTGGTCTCGGCGTAGGTGTCATGACGTTCCTCGGCATCCCTGACGGTCTAGGGACACTCTGGAGCTACGTCGCTGGCGCTGAGACGTGGTACGGGACCGTAGGCTGGTTGATCGTCACATTGGCGGTCATGGGACTTATCGTCAGCCCGATGGTCTACCTTGCCGCGAAATGGATCGGGGGCCGCGACTAGCTGGAGAAGAATAGGCCCCGTAGGACGGTGAAATAGCCCCCGAAAGTGGACACAGGGATTTTCACGATGGCCTGTGTAGCTGATCCGGCGGCACACCAACTGACTGGGGGCAGACTCATCCCGAAGGCCTGCCCGCTTCAGTGACACGTTGAACGACTCCGCTAACGAATTGTCCGCGCTCCTCACGTTTGCCGTTTCGACGTAGTTGGTACCGGTAATCCGCGTAGTTGGTACCGGGTTTCCAGGTAGGTGGTACCGTCATTCATTTTCGGTCATCGTATAGGTGGCGTTGGCGCAACCCGACTCCGCTTCTGGACTCTCGCCGGTCAACCCCCGGCTGCGGTATGAAGTGCGCCGGGTTTTGTTCCTAGGCATTTGCCTTGGTTTCCATTATTTCTCGACTGGGGTGGTGTTCCCAAAATTCGGCTTCGACTTCAGCCGGGGTGCGGTAGCCCAGGCTCTGGTGGAGCCGTGATTCGTTCCACCGAGGGTGTCCGATTGTTTGTGTGCGGGGGGCTTGGTTTACAAGTAGTCCGCGAATCGGTCGGGGTATGCCACGGCTAGTTGGTTGATGGCTTGTTTCCACCCGGTGGCTTTCGCTCCTTCAATATAGCCGTTGCATTCGATGGCGCGCTTTGCTTTCTTCGCCCGCTGGGCAGCGCGCTTGTCCTCGATGTTGCAAATCATCAGCCACAGCGTTTTCAACGCCGCAGTATCGTTCGGGAACTGGCCGCGGTTGCGGGTGGCTTTCCGCAGTTCAGCATTGAGCGATTCGATGGAGTTCGTGGTGTAGAGCACCCTGCGGGCCGCCGGCGGGAACTGCAGAAACGGCACGAACCGATCCCACGCATCACGCCACACCTTGACCGATTGCGGATACTTCCGTCCCAGCTCGGACGCCTCGAACGTGTCCAGGGCGGCACGCGCGGTGTCCTCGTTCGGCGCGGTGTAGACCTCCCGCAACGCGCTGGATACGGGTTTGCGGTCCTGGTAGGACACCCACCTGTTCGCCGCCCGGATCAGATGCACGATACAGGTCTGCACCATGGAATTCGGCCAGGTTGCCTCCACGGCTTCCGGCAGGCCTTTGCACCCGTCGCAGCAGAGGATGAACACGTCCTGGAGACCACGGTTGGCTAGATCTGCGCACACTGACGCCCAAAATGCCGCACCGTCATTGTCAGCGATCCACAATCCCGGGATGTGCTTGATACCGTCCATGTCGACACCAACCGCCATGTAGCAGGATTTATTGACCACGCGGTGGCCGTCGCGGATCTTCACCCGAAGCGCGTCGAGGAAGATCACTGGGTAGAACTCGTCCAACTGGCGGTTCTGCCACAGCATCACCTCATCCAACACCGCGTCAGTAATCGTGCTGATCGTATCCGGACTCATGTCCACCCCGAGGGTGGTGGCGAGATGGTGCTGAATATCGCGAACGGCCATCCCACCGGCGTACAGCGAGATAATCATGTCGTCGAGCTCGGTGAGCCGACGGGAGCCTTTGGGCACCATCTTTGGAGCAAACGTGTCGGCACGATCCCTCGGCATGGTCACTTCCAACGCGCCGTACCCAGAATTAACGGTCTTGGTGTACGACCCGTTGCGGTGATTGCTCTCCTGTGCGGTTTCGACTTGGGCTTTGGTCTTGCGGTCAGAGTGGCTATAGCCTAAGTGCGCATCCATCTCCGCCTGCAGACCAGCGTTGATCGATGCCTGTAGCAGGCCTTTGACCAGCTCGCTTGCATCATCAGCGGAAGTCGACAGCTCGCTGATCAAGCTGGCCAGCTCAGGATTTTCCATCAGCTTCTCGCTGATCTCGTTGACCCTCGCCGGGTCATGGCCTTTTTTCGGTGACACCGTAGTCATTATCGGTGAAACTCCTTCTAGATCAGAGCCTCACACACAAACTTCCTGACACCCTCATCCTTGACTCTATTAACTCCGCTTACCAAGGGGAGAAGGAGTACTGGAGTCGGCTTCAGGACAAGGGGGTCCTAAAAACGCTCTACTCCGGAGTCTCTTAAAGAGTAAACGAAGACCCTGGTTCCAGCCGTCCGGCTGGGGTCCCAGGGTCTTCATCCAATCCTGTCGTAACAGGCGACCATGATTGCATGTTAGCGCTGTATGACACCGTCTGTCACAGCAAGATTTTCTCCCAGTCGCCTCGCTGCTTATCCGGGCAGGGCAGGTCTGTTAGCTGGTCACCAGATAGATGATGAAGAAGATCAGCAGTGATCCCGCCACGCAGACGTAGGGAATTATCTTCTTGTTCATTTTCATTTCTTGCCTCTCTAAGCCGAGTGTTATAAATCTGCAGTATGAGCAGTCACTAGGAGAATTTGCTGTTTTCGTCACGACGAATGGACACCACCGCTAGCAACAATGCTAAGGCTACCCAGATGGCTAGAGAAGCTACCCACCATCCGTTGGTATCTACATCTGTCAGTATTGACTGGCATAACTCTGTAGCCGCTGTAGACGGCAACAGCTTGGCAGTCATATCCAGGAAGGTGGGGACGCTGGCCATCTCCCGGGCTCCGCTAAGCAGCAAAAGGATGAAGGAAACGCCTAGTGAGACTGCCAAAGACGTACGGCTGGAGAGCAGGAAACCGAAAGCCACACCGATAGCTGTAGTACATAGCGCGAACGCGCAGAACACTAGGAAAAGCAAAACTAGCTGCGTCAGAGTGTAACGTGCCGAGCTGAACATCACGCCGACACCGAGACCAACCAAGGCGCTGGTTACCGCCAGCAAAAATGGTGCTCCGCTCCATGCGATTAGCCTGGTTCCTACTCCTGTGGGGAGAGTCCTCAGGTAGTAGTAATAGTCCCCCTGTCGTACTCCGTTGATGCCGTTCGCAGGAAGGTTGATTCCTACCATCAGCACACCGGTGAGAGCCAGAAGTGCGACTGCTGGAGTGGCAATATCTGCATTCTGCCGGACAGCGTCCCCTCCGATGACGAAGAGGAAAACAAGCATAAGCAGGGGATACGCCATGTTAAGTAGAACCGCGGCAGGCTCCTTGATCCAAGCCACAATCTCGTTCTTAAGCCATAGAAAAGCGATGGCAGCATCTGAGGGAAACTGACGCCTGTCCTTTGGCGACACAGGGGTCTGCTCAATGGCTGATGACACGACTATTTCTCCTTTTCTGTCATCGTGATGAACGCTTGCTCTAGCGACGGGTGAGAAATCTCGATGCGGTCAAATGGCCACCCATCCGCGGCAAGTGAAGTAAGCGCCTGCTTGACATCAGATGCTCGAAGATCTACTTCGTCTCCTTCATTTCTGATGACTTCAAACGCTTGCCCCTCTCCGGAAAACGCTCTGTCCCCTACCCCACCGAGAGTGATGACAGATCCGGTAGACGCACCGAGCAGAGATTGCGTTTCCGAGTCGGCGATGAGTTTTCCCTTCTGCATGACGATTACTCGATCACACAGGTTCTCGATTTCCTCGAGGTAGTGGCTTGATACCAACAATGCTCGGTCTTTTCCTGTAATCGAACGAATCGATTCCCAGATCGCCGACCGAGTAACGGTGTCCAAGCCCGTGGTGGGTTCGTCCAGAATGGTTAGCGGAGCGTCAGCAAGAAATGCTGCTGCAACCGAGACCAGACGTTGTTGCCCTCCTGATAGACCCCCGATCACCTTGTCGGATAGGTACGTCAAACGAAATTTTTCGAGAATTTCTTCGACAAGAGAGCGCGTGCCGAAGTGGAATCCTACGAAGTTGAGGAAATCACTAACGCGCATGCGGGGGTCTACACCAGTCCCCTGAGGGGTGACACCGATGTTGCGACGAGCTTTTTGGTGTCGAGGGTTATTGCCCATGAGGCTCACGGAGCCAGATGTTGGAGTGTTGAGCCCGCTGATAAGTGAAAAGAGAGTCGATTTCCCTGCTCCGTTTTCACCCAGTACACCGACTAGTTCTCCGGGGAAGACATCGAAGCTGACCCCGTTGAGAGCCTGGACTTCTCCGAAGCTCTTCGATGCAGAACGAACAGAAAGGATCGCTGTGTCCTTCTGGGGGTTCAACACCTCATCCATGATGATACCTTTCTGAAGCAAATCTCGAACTCAATACAGGGACACTGATATCAACTGGTCCGTATGCCGAGTCCACGGTTTTGGGATAGGAGCCGTTACGGCTGTTGGCTTGGCCGGCAGCTTCCTTAGCAGCCCGGTCGCCATTGACGTAGCCCAGGTGTGCATCCATTTCCGCGCTGAGCCCACTGTTAATCGTGGCCTGCAGCAAGCCACGCACCAGCTCGTTGGCGTCGGCGGTTGATTCACCCAGCTCCTGGATCAGCTTGGCGGTTTCCGGGTTCTCCATCAGCCGGCGGCTGATATCGGCGACGCGCTCAGCGTCACCATGTTTCTTCGGGGCACAACAGTCATTGTTGCACACTCTCCTTCGTGATTGAAGATTAAACCTCATACACAAAGCTTCCGACACCCTCTCAGCTCGTCGATGAATTAGCGGCTTTCTCGCCAGCGGATGAACGCTATGTAGCTAAGATGCGCAAGCTACAAAACATTGATGTTCTCATCCTCGATGATTTCCTGACCATAGGAATCGACCAGCGCGGACAAGAAGACCTCACCAAGATCGTATTCGACCGCGACGGCAGACTGCCGACCATCATCGTCTCCCAAACGACTGCGGCCTACTGGGTGAAGAAACTACCCGACCCCGTCGGAGCAGACTCACTGGTCAGCAGACTCAACGCCGGACAGCGCATCGAACTCGGCGACTACGACATGCGCCAACACCTCGCGCACGCTCAGACAACCGTAGACAGCTAACCTTCAACGACCGGCGAAACCCGACTTCGCTTCTGGACTCTCGCCGGTCATCCCCGGCTGTGGTACCAACTAACCGGAAACAGGCAGTACCACGGATCCGTAACCGCGGTACCAACTACCCGCGCTCAGCAACGTTCGCTCCCATCGACTGGGTGACGACGAACTGCACGGTGTAGGTCTTACGCGGCATGTAGGAAAGGCGCCCCACTTCCCCAGCGAGATGATTGTTTCAGCGCGTCCGCGATAAGGGGGGGGTCGGCCCCACTGCAGTGGGGCCGAAGCTTTGAAACTAATCGGTGCACCCACAGGTTATAGGTTTATGTTATAATCGTGATCGTCACTTTCAATAGGAGGTTTTTTCAATGTTTGAGAATGAGTTCGACATTTTTGCGGTTCCGACCGCATTTGGTGATCGGGATACAGAGAAGGAATTCTTGGATCTCTTCGAGATCTGTGAGCAGGAGGAAAAATTCAAGGACACCGTCTTCAGTGTGGTCCTAAAATATCGGGGCAAAACTGCTGTCGCATCAACCTCGAAACTTTTCCTTGATCTTCTTCCTGAGGACGTGTTGCGCCAGCTTCCTGATACCTTCGCGGAGCCTACAGATGTCAGCTACGACACCGTGATGTCCATCCTGCGCGACATCCTGCGCAGTAAGGAAAAGGGAACCGACGGTCTCAAGGTGCGAGGGAACATTCACAGGGGTGAGATCCTGTACTTCTGGGAGTCATAACGGGTACCTAGCCTTGTAGGCCCAGGAGCCCAGCGCAGGTAGTCGGCTACCTGCGCTGGGCTCATCCGGGGCAAGGTTGGATGAATCCCATCTCAGCGACACCGGAACTGTACGAATCGATGTAAGGATTGACCACGACCTCGGCCGCTCTAATAGTTTGAAGAAAAAAATAACCCCGCAGGTTTCCCTGCGGGGTTTCGGTGTTAGAACGGCGCCTCGTCAGTGCCAGCACCGGCGAGTGCAGTGGTTGCAGCGTCGTTGCCTCGGCGGGCTGCGCGGGCCGCGGATTCTTTCTTCGAGTCGATGAGCTGCACGGTGTCGATGCGCGCGACCAGCGGATAGTGCTTTTGGCCGTCCTTGTCGGTGTAAACGTCGGTTTTCAGCGAGTAGCTCACCGCGACGCGATCGCCGGAGCCTATGCAGCCGAACACGCCGGGGTTCGCGGCATCCTGGACGTAGCCGGTCAGCTCCACGATCTCCGACTCGACCTTGCCGGTGGCCTTGTTCTTGAAGGTGTTGCGCGCATAGAGGGTCAGCTTCACCGTCGCACCGCCGTTTGCGTGCTCGAACAACCTCGGTGCACGAGCTGCGTTGCCGACGATGGAGCCGTTGTTGAAGGGGTTAGACATATTGACTCTCCTAATGGGTACGGGTGGATTCGCTTGCAATGCAGTGTGTGAGCAGCGGCTTTGCTGCTGCCGGGGTTAGAGCACCGCCCAGGGCAGTGGCTCCCCTGCTGCTTCTAGGTCGCGCAGTGCTTGCGTGGCGCCCGGATCGGCGTCCTCGCCGTCGATGCCGTCAGCGAGCTGGTAGAGCAGTTCCAGGTCAGTGTGTGTGATGTCGCGCATCAAGTACCTCCTTGTTCGGATTGATGGTCAATCCGTCTGTTGGAGACAGCTCTGCTGTCTAAAGGCCACTCCCCTGCCTCGTTGAGGTGTCTGTCTTCGCAAGCCACGGCCCCGCGAGAAAAAGAAACCCCGTTGCATCGCTGCAACGGGGTGTGTGGTGCTACTCGGTGAACAAGATCGTGCGGGTCTTCTCGGCGCCCTCGCGGACGAGTTCAACCATCCGCTCGCCTTGGCCGATGTCGGTCAGCTTGGCCACCAGCGAGGCGAAGTTCTCCTTCGGCCCGATCTCGGTGGCTCGCTGCGCAGCCACGCCAGCTAGCCCCGGTTGGCCGGTGGCGTGGGCGAGCACGGCAACAGTGGCGGTGAGCTGCGCACGCATCCCCGGCCAGCTGGTCGGGACAGCGCGCATAACCTGCTCTATGAACGCAAGGCCAGCCTGCGGGTCATCGAGCAGTGCCGCAAGCAGCGTGTCTCGCAAGCGCGGCGTGGTGAAGCATTTCAACGCAGACCGAACAGCACGAATGCTCGGCTGGGTCATCCCCGCCGCCGCCTGTTCGTATTCACGCTGCAGCATGTCGGAGAACATGGGCGGGACATACGCCAGCGCGTCTTCGATGATGTCGGCGTGCTCGGCAGCGTCGATGCCGTGATCGGTGCTGTTCAACCGTGCTTCGATGTCGTCTTTGCTCGGCTCCGGCAGCTCGCCGGTGTGCTCTAGCATCTGCTTAAGCGCCGCCGATGCGGCGACCTCGCCGACAACGCCGTGGCGTGGCTCGTCGATGAACGGATGCTGGTACACCGACCACCAGGCAGCCCCGGTGACGATCTCGGGCACCTGCACCACCCCGAGCAGCGGCGGTAGGTGCACTGCCCCGCTGGTGAGGTACGTGGCCGTCTCGTCGAAGACCGGCTGTGCAATGTCATCGCTGATCATGTACGCGATAACAGCGTCGAGTTCCAGGTGGTTGACCCACGCTGCGAACCGCTCGCGGCTCTCGGTGAGCTTCTCCACGGCCTCGTCCAGGTCGAACCGTGCGACCGGGCCGAGGCGGACGGTGTCGACGCCCTCGTCGTCGACGAAGAACGCGAGGATCCCTTAGTGTCAGGGTGGTTGTGAACGACGAACCGTAGGAGGTTTTGTTCATGACCGATTCGCAGTTGCCTCAGTTGGTGCCGTCGACGTTGACGTCGCCACCGGTTGCTGAAGCCCCGGTGGTTGCCCGAAAGGTCAAGCCTAAGACGTCGCGCGAGGAGGTCGAGGAGATCTTGTCGCAGCCGCCGCGTGTGCTGGCGGCGGGGGAAGTACTCGATGAGGAGACGTTGGCGTCGCTTGAGGCTGTGGCGTTCGTGTTCTCCCCGTACCGCGTGACTGGCCTTGGAAAGTGGTTTCATCCAGCGCAGCAGCGGCAGATGATCACGATTTACAACCTGTTGCCGCATGGCACGAAAGGCCCGTGGTGCGCCCGGCAGGGAATCGAGTATCCCCATATCGGGCGGTGGGCCCGCGCATTGCAGAAGTCGAAAACTATTGACGACGGCGTTGACGGCGTCGAGCGCGCCAAACACATGGTTGATGCTGCCTACCTGGGCAGACCGAGTGCGGAGTACATCCGTGAGGTGGTCGTCGAGTACGGGTTAGTGCCGCATGGCCAGAAAGAAGCCTGGTTGGTGGCGCATGGACTTGCTGGTCACACCGTGCGACGCTGGACAGCAATGGTGGCTGACGGTGACCTGCCAACACGCACAAGACCAAGGAGGATTGGAACGTTGACGATGGATGAATGCGCCGAAATTCAGCAGCTGCGCAAGGAAATTTCCGCGCTGACGCAGGACAAACGCAAGATCGAACTCGATGCCAAACGCCGTGAAGAAGCAATGCAGCGTGCCTTAGATAAGGCGACGGAAAGGGCAGAGCGGGCTGAGCTGGCCACTGATGTGTTGGGAAAAGCTTTAGCGACCATGCCAGGAGCACCTGGCGTGGACTCAAACGCGGAGGAAAAGTCCTCACCGACGCCCAACAACGCCTCTACGAGCAAGGCCGGCAAGCAGAAGAAACGCTGATCAACCAGCTCGTTTCCGTCGGCTACTCCAAAACGAAGGCGATGGGCATCATCGGTGCCTCGCGCAGCCGGGTCTTCTACGAAACCAATCCGCGCCCACGCACCGACAACCCGATCCCGCATCACCAACGCCGGATCAACCGGCTGTCTGATGCCACAGTCACAGACATAGTGGAGCTGCTGGACGACAATCCGCATTGCGGGGTGGACCAGGTGTTTTACGCCGCGTTGAACAACGGGACCTACCTGGCGAGCCTGCGCAGCTTCTACCGGGTGGCTAAAGCCCACGGCAAACTGCTGCACCAACGCCACAACACCAAAGCCAGACAAGCCAAACGCCGCCGCGACGCCACACCGCCGCATGTGCACGCCACCGCCCCCGGGCAGGTACTGTGCTGGGATATCACGTTTTTGCCTGGCCAATACTACGGACAGACCTTCGCGTTGCACATGGTGATCGATCTGTACTCGCGCGCCATCGTCGGGTTCGTCGTCGCAGAACGAGAAAACAGCCAGCTTGCAGCAGCGATGTTCGCCGACATCTTCACCCGTTTTCCAAATGTGCACACTGTCCACTCCGACAACGGCGCTGCCATGACCAGCAAACGACTCGGCAAACTGTTTGCCGAACATGGTGTGGCCCGCTCATTGAACCGGCCGCACACCAGCAACGACAACCCGCACACCGAGTCGGTGTTCCACACCCTAAAGACTAGGACCTACTACCCGAAAACCTTCACCACGCTGGGCGAAGCAAACACCTGGGTCAGCGCTTGGGTGCCGGTCTACAACGCCACCCCACACAGCGGGATCAACTACTACCCACCACAAGCAGTCCTCGACGGCACCTGGAGCGAACTGCAACGCAAACGAGAAGAAGGGATGCGAAACGCGCTAAGCAAAGGCACCATCACACAACTACCGGACACCAAAGCTGGCACAGGCCTCCCGGCAGAAGTCAGCATCATCCGCACCACCACCCAAACCGCCCCAACCCCACAACCCATCACGATCTAACACCCAAACCCGTTCACAACCACTTGACACAAAGCGGATCAGCGAGTTGTTCGGGTAAAACCCGAGGATGCCGGGGAGGTTCGCGAGAATCTCGCCGTGGGATGCAAGCGTGTGAGAATGGGTGGACATGGCAGTGCTCCTTTGCACGAATACGGGGTGTATGTGGTCAATCCCGTATTCGGCCCGGCTCTGCCGGTCGCAGGCGTATCCCAGCAGTGCAGCACTCATGTGTGCCGAGCGTCGCTAGCGCAGCCTGATGCCTTCTCGCCGGGTGCGAGCGCTAGCGACGCAGCCTGTGCCTAAGCGTCGGCTTCGATGCGCTTGAGAGCGCGATAGATCGTCGGCCGCGAGACGTTGAGTGTCCTGGCTACTGCGCTGACGGACTTGCCGCCCTCAATAGGCTTTCTCCCGAACGCCACGGTTGAGCAGTCTCACCCCCCGAGATAGGCAGACCCCCCGAACTGCCGGCTCCCGTGGCGTTCCTTCGTTGCCGCCGACCTCGCAATCACTAAGCAATGCCCCGAAAACCTGCGCCGCTTCGTTGGAGCGTCGCAGTTCCGTTTGGTGCAGGATTTTGACCCTAGTGCACCAGCTAGTGCACCAAATGGTGATCCGCTCACAAAATGAAGAAGGCCCCTACCAGCATTTGCACTGGTAGGGGCCTTATCTTAGTAGCGGGGGCTGGATTCGAACCAACGACCTCTGGGTTATGAGCCCAGCGAGCTACCGAGCTGCTCCACCCCGCGACGGGCGTTTATGTGATTATCGCCTGCCGCCGTTCCCGGCGACGTGGAATTACTATACCTACACCAACGATTCACACCAAACACCCTGGTGGGGCGCTATTTCGCGTTCTGATAATCGGCCACGGCACGGTCGAGCTGGTCGAGGGCCCGACCGTACTCCTCGAAGGAGCCGTTGCGCGCGCTCTCGAGGTTGCGCAGCGCGTCGTTGACGCGGTTCATGGCCTCGTCCTTGCTTATCTGCGGGGTGTCCTTCGCGTCCTCGGCCGGCTTGGCCGCCTCGCCGTCCGGCTTGGCGGCTTCGGAGGCGTTGGGAGCCTTCGGTGCGTCGTCGACAAGCTCGATGTCCTGGGCCGCGGAGGAGTGAATGCCCACCTGGTCCAGCGCCTGCGCGATCGTCGGCGCGTAGCCCACCTGGCCGCGGTAGAACACGAGCACGCGCAGCAGCTTCGGGAAGGCGGACGCCTGATCCTTGCGCTGCGAGTAGATCGGCTCGACGTAGAGGATCTCGCCGCCGCCGACGGGCAGCGTGAGCAGGTTGCCGTTCTTCAGGTCGTTCGAGCCCTGCCACAGCGTGCGGTCGCGGGCCACCTGGTCCGAGGACATGAGCGCGTCCTGCGCCTGCTTCGGGCCCTGGGTCTGCGTGTTCGTGGGCAGCACGCGCACGGTGATGTGGCCGTAGTTGTCCGGGTCGGAGGAGACCGCCATGTGCGCGGAGAGGAACTCGCGGTTGAGGCCGCGGTACGGGGTGATCAGCTGGAAGGAGGCCTTCTCCGTCTCCGGGTCGGCGGCCACCACGTAGTACGGCGGCTGGTTCAGCGTCTCGCGGTCCTCCGGCGCCGTCGGGTCGTTGGGCACGGACCAAAACGCGTCGTTGTTGAAGAACACGCCCGGGTCGTCCACGTGGTAGCGCGCGAGCAGGTCGCGCTGCACCTTGAACAGGTCCTCCGGGTAGCGCAGGTGCTCGCGCAGGGAGTCCGAGATTTCAGACGCCGGGCGCACCGTGCCCGGGAACGCGCCCTCCCAGGCGCGCAGCACCGGGTCGGACTCGTCGAAGGCGTAGAGGTCCACCGTGCCGTCGTAGGCGTCCACCGTCGCCTTCACGGAGTTGCGGATGTAGCCGACCTTGTCCGTGATCAGCCGCTGGGTCGTGCCGTCGGGGTTGAGCGCGTCCTGCGTCGTGGACTGCAGCGAGGTGCGCGTCGAGTACGGCAGCTGGCTCAGTGTGGTGTAGCCGTCCACGATCCACTTCACGCGGCCGTCCACCACGGCGGGGTACGTCTTCGAGTCCGTGGTCAGCCACGGCGCGACGCGCTCGACGCGCTCGCGCGGGTCGCGGTCGTAGAGCACCTTCGAGTTGCCGCCGACGCGGTCGGACAGCAGGAAGCTGAGCTCCTGGTACTTCACGGTGTACGCGAGCCGGTTGAGCACGTTGCCGATGGGCACGCCGCCCTGGCCGGTGTAGGTGTAGGTCGAGGTGTCGGTGTCGTACTCGACCGGGCCCTCCCCGTTGTCGCCGACGATGGCGTAGTCCAGCCCGTCGTTCGCCCCGGCGATAACCGGGCCGTAGTAGATGCGCGGCTCCTCGACCTTGATGCCCAGCTGTGCGGCGTCGTCGTTCTGCTTCGCCGCCGCATTGGACTGCAGGTCGGAGACCGTGAAGATGGGCAGGCCGCCGCGGGTGGAGCCCGCGTCCTGCGCCGCCTCGTCGACCGTGTTGGCCTGAGCCGCGATGAAGCCGTTGCCGTGCGTGTATACGGTGTGGCGGTTGATCCAGTCGCGCTGGTTTTCGCTTAGCGCGTTCGGGTTCATTTCGCGCGCCGCGACGACGAAGTCGCGCATCTGCCCGTCCACCTCGTAGCGGTCCATCGCCAGCTGGTCCGGGAAGCCGTAGAAGTTACGCAGCTGCTGGTTCTGGGTGAACGTCGGGGAGATGATGTCCGGGTCCAGCAGTCGCAGGTTGGCGATGGTCGCCTCGTCGGACGCGACCTGCGTGTTCGACGTGTTGCCCGCGCCCCAGTCGTTCTTGTACGTGACCTTGTCGTCCGTCAGCCCGTACGCCTCGCGCGTGGCCTCGATGTTGCGGCCGATGTACTCGTACTCCTTGGCTTGGCGGTTCGGCTTCACCGAGAACTGCTCCAAGAGCGCCGGCCAGATGCTGCCCACCACGAGCGACGACAGGAGCATGAGCACGGTGGCCAGCACCGGAATGCGGAAGTCCTTGTACACGATGGAGGCGAAGAACGCCGCGGCCACCACGACCGCGATGACGGTGAGGATGATCTTCGCCGGCAGCATCGCGTTCACCGTGGTGTAGGAGGCGCCGGTGAAGATGTCGTTGCGGCTGTAGAGCAGGTAGTAACGGTCCAGCCAGTAGCTCACGGCCTTCACCAGCATCCACAGGCCGGCGGTGACCGCGAGCTGCACGCGCGCCTGCTTGGTCACCCGCCCCCGCGCGCCGGAGACGTTGTTGCCGATGCGGATGCCGCCGAGCAGGTAGTGCCCCACGGCGCCGATGATGAACGCGACGATGAGGAGCATCGACAGCGTGTCCACCACCGCGGAGATGCCGGGCAGCGTGAACGCGTAGAAGCCGAGGTCGTGCCCGAACTGCGGATCGGAGGTACCGAAGGTGCCGCCGTTGATCCACAGCATGAAGACGCGCCACATGCGCTGGCCCGCCAGGCCGCTGAGGATGGCGACGATAACGGGCACCCACAGCAGCAGCCCACGCACGCCCTGCTGGAGCTGGGCGCGGTACTGCGCGTTCTGCGCGAACGGGCTCGGATCCTCCACCGGGCGCCCGCGCCACGCGAACCACGCGGCGAGCCACGAAATGCCCCCGCCGAGCAGCGCGAAGACGAGGAACAGGATGATCCGGGCGACGATCACGCGGTTGAACACGCCGCGGAAGTGCACCTCGCCGAACCAGAGGAAGTCCGTGTACAGGCCGACCAGCACCGGCACGAGGAAGAGGATGAGTCCGAGCACGCCCACGGTGACCCACAGCCCCGTGTTCGATTTCTTTGCGCGCGGTTGCGGCCGGTTGAGGCGGGTAGCCAAGCCTGCTCCTTAGGAATAGTCGAACAACGCCATTAAGCTCCAAGCTTAAAGAGTCCAACGTCCAACCTGCCGAAAGGGTTCCCGTGCGCGAACAGCAAGCATTGAACAAGGCCATGCTCGAGGCCGTCGAGTTCGTCCACGCCGAGGGGTGGGACGCGCCCCCGACGTTGTTCGGGCTGGTGCCGACGCAGTTGCTTGTCGACGAGCTGATAGACCTCGACGATTCCTCCCCATTAACCCTCGTCGTCCAGGACCTCCCCGCGACCATCCTGCCCGGTTCCGAAGAGCTCGGCGAGTACGTCGCCCGCACCGCGTGGCCGAACGAGGTCGCCGGCGTCATCCTCGCCCAGGAAATCGTGTTCAAGGACGCTTCCGAGGGCGAGGCGGCCGAGCCTCGCCCGGCGCGGTTGTTCTCCGGCGTCCTACGCTCGGACGACGTGGAGCAGACCCTGCTGCAGATGCGCCTGAGCGACGAGGAGCTCGAGGAGCGCGGCGCCTTCGCCCAGGACGACATCGAGCTGCGCGGCGGGCCCGGGGTGGCGCCGGGCGTGATCGCCGCCCTGCGCTACGGGCTGGAGCAGGACCCCGACGAGCTGGTTTAGGCTGGTTTAGGATGTCAGGCGTGTTCGCTTCCCGTAAGTTCTCCCGCCCCGCCCCCGTCGCCGCCGTTACGGTGGCAGCGGCTGCCGCGCTGACGCTCACCGCCTGCGGCGGCCAGAACGACGAGCCGGCCAACGACCCCACCGACGACGCTTCCGCGGTCTCCGAAGCAACGGAGACCACCGAATCCTCCACCGAGCCCTCAACCACGACGGCGACAAGCACGGCGACCGCCACGAGCTCGGCGACCCCCAGCACCGGCGCGACCACGACGCACTCGGGCACCGGCGCGGCAGCGGCGACGGGGCGCACGACGGCGGCGACGCAGACGTCGAAAAGCAAAAGCTCCTCTCGCGGCTCCGAGACGCTAAAGGAGGTGCGCGAGCGCTTCTCCACCCTCGCGCCGGGCGAATTCTTCGACAAGCTCGACGAGTGCTCGCCGTCCGGGATCAGCGGCTCGTTCGACTGCTCCGGCGACGAGATCGGGCAGTTCCAGTTCTTCGACTCGGAGTCGAAGGCGGCATCGACCACGCAGCTGCTCACCGAGCTGCGCTCCTCGCGCGTGGTGGAGGACGACGGCGACCGCATCGTCGGCTGGTCCACGCTGGGCACCTCCGCGATCATCACCGTGGTGGACAACCGCGCGGGCCAGGTGCTGCAGCAGCTCGTCTCCTCAGACCAGGAGGATCCGCGCCAGCGCATCTACGACCTCGGCCTGGCCACCCGCTAGCTTCAGGTTCGGCGTCAGTCGCACGTCGGCACGTCGCGCCCGGCCGCGTACGCGTCCATCGCGTTGACGGCCTCGGTGAGGTTCGCCACCGCCGCCACCGTCATCGCGCCCGCGTGCGCACCCTTGACGGCGGGGCAGTTGTCCCGCGGCGCGAGGAAGAGCTCGGCGCCCGCGTCGCTCGCGGCCCGGATCTTGTGCTCGATGCCGCCGATCGGGCCGACCGTGCCGTCCTCGTCGATCGTGCCCGTCCCGGCGACTTTCTTGCCGCCGTTGAGCTCGCCGGGCGTGAGCTTGTCAATCACCGCGAGCGAGAACATCATGCCCGCGCTCGGGCCGCCAACGTCGTTGAGGTTGTAGTGCACGCTCACGCCGCCGGCGGGCTCGGAGTTCATGAGAATCCCGAGCATCGCCTGGCCCTTCTCGTGCGGGTTCTCCCCCAGCGTCACGCTCACCGTGCTGTCCTGCCCGTCGCGCTCGATGCCGAGCTCGACCGTGTCGCCGGGCTGCTTCGCGCGCACCGCCTGCTGCACGTCGCTCGGCGTATCGACGTCAGCTTCGCCCACCTTCACAATCCGGTCGCCCGCGCGCAGCACCCCGTCCGACGCGCTGCCGTCGACCACGTCGTGCACCGCGACGGTGGTCGGCCGGTTGAGGTAGTGCATCGCGGCGACGGTCGCCGACGCCTCCGAGGCGACGAACGCCTGCTGGTTCATCTCGCGCGTCTGTTCCTCGTTCGAGTCCGGCGGCATGATCTGCTCGATGGGCACGATGGTGTCGTCGGTGGCCACCCACCGCCCGATCGCTTGCCCGAGCGTCATGTTCGTGCGCACCGACACCGTGGTCATGTTGAGCTGCCCGCCGGTCTCGAGCGTCGGCGTGCCTTCGATGTCCACCACCGGCTCGCCGCCGGCGTCGCCAAGTGTGTCGAAGACGGGCCCCGGCCCCTCCGCCGCGTACGGCACGGTGAGGCGGATGCTGGTGCCCGGGATGTGGTCGATGACCAGCGCCCCGGCCAGCAGGGCGACCGGGATCGCGCCCCACACGAGCGTGGACCACCGCCGGTTGCGTACCTCGAGCGCGTCTGACATGGGGGCAGATCTTAGCGCAGCGCCCCGGCACACTCTCGACGGCCGAAGGTATCCTTGCGCGTATGACTCACGGATTCGGATTTTCCTTTCCCAACGACTCGAACGATGACGGCGACGACCGCGAGAACAACGAGCGCCGCGGCGAGCCGTCGAATCCGTTCGCCGCATTCGGCTTCGGCGGGAACATCGGGGGCCAGTCCGGCGCCCAGGGCCAAGGCGGTCTGGGCGACATGCTCAACCAGTTCGGGCAGATGCTCTCCGGCATGGGCTCGTCGATGAACGCGCAGGACAAAGGCGATGCGGTGAACTTCGACCTCGCCGCGCGCATGGCGCGCCAGCGCATCGGCAGCACCCCGGCGGTGTCCGAGGCTGACACGCGCGCGGCCGAAGAGTCCCTGCGGCTCGCGGAGCTGTGGCTCGACGACGCCACCACGCTGCCCGCGAGCCAGGCGAAGCCGGAGGCGTGGAACGCCGAGCAGTGGCTGGCCAAGACGATGCCGATGTGGAAGCGACTGGTCAACCCGGTTGCGGACCACATGAACCGCGCGCAGCTGGAGACGATGCCGGAGGAGGCCCGCGAGATGATGGGCTCGATGGCGGGCGTGGTGAACCAGATGAACGCCATGCAGTTCGGCATGAAGCTTGGCCACGCGCTCGGCGACCTCGCCCAGCAGGCGCTCACCGGCTCCGACTTCGGTCTCCCCGTCGCCCCCGCCGGCGTCGCGGCGGTGCTGCCGCGCAACGTCGCTGAGATCTCGAAGGGCCTGTCCCTGCCCGGGCAGGAAGTGATGGTCTACATCGCCGCGCGCGAGGCCGCCCGGCAGCGCCTCTTCCGCCACGTGCCGTGGCTGGTGGAGCGCCTCGTCTCCTCCGTGGAGGAGTACGCGGCGGGCCTGGAGATCGACACGTCCCACATCGAGGAGGTCGTGCGCGGGCTCAACCTGGAAAGCGGGGACCCGCAGCAGATCCAGGACGCGCTGCAGAACCTGCAGGGCGAGGATCTCTCGCCGCGCGTCGGCTCCCGCAACGCCGGGGCGACCTCGCGGCTGGAGACGCTCATCGCGCTCGTGGAGGGCTGGGTCGACGTCGTTGTCGCCGAGGCGCTCGGCGAGCGCATCCCGTCGACGCCGCAGCTCGCGGAGGCGTGGGCGCGCCGCCGCGCGACCGGCGGGTCGGCGGAGCAGGCGTTCTCCACGATCGTCGGCATTGAGCTCGGCGCCCCGCGCACCCGCGACGCGGCGGAGCTGTGGCGGCGCATCGGCAACGCCGTCGGTACGCAGCGCCGCGACGCGGTGTGGGACCACCCGGACTTCCTGCCCACCGCGGAGCACCTGGACAACCCCGCCGCCTTCATCGACACGCTGCTCGACGACGCGCCGGACACCGACCTCGACGACGAGTTTGCCAAGCTCGAGCAGGAGCTGCGTGACAACCCGGAGCTCAAGCGCGAAGAGGGCGACGGCAAGGACGACGGCAGCCAGGACGGCACCGAGCTGTAGCGGGGCTGTAGCGGGGCTGTAGCGGGGCTGTAGCGGCGCGCTCACCCGAAGCGCTGGTACGCCTCAAGGTAGCCTTTCGCCCGCTCCGCGTGCGGCACCCGGTCCGCCCACGCGTAGAACTCCGCGCTGTGGCCGGGGATGAACGTGTGCGTGAGCTCGTGCACGACCACCGCGTCGAGCACGTAATCCGGCACCTGCTTGAGCCGGTCGCTGATGCGGATCTCCCCCGTGGACACGGTGCACGACCCCCAGCGGGCCGACTGGTTGGACACCCAGCGGATCGACCCCACGGTGGCCCGGCCGTCCAGCACCGTGCGGTTGAGGGTCTCGGCGCGGGACCGGAGGTCGGCGTCGCTACGCAGGCTCGACGTCGATTTCCGGGAGAGCTTCGCCAGCATCTCCTCGACGGCCGCGCGCTCCTGCGCCGGGGTGAACCGGTCCGGGATACGGATCTCCGCGACGCCGCCCACGACGCGGGCCTGCACCGTCCGCGACCTGCGCGCGGAGCGGATCACGCGGTACACCATCCCGCCCGGTGTCTCGTTCACGCTGCCTGCCATGGCGACCGATTGTAGGATGCGCGGTCGGGGGGGGAGATGACTGTGATACTCAACGACCACGACCGGATCAGGCTCGCGCCCGGGGTGCGCCCGTTTCTGCGCGCGCCGACCATCGTCCAATTCGGCGCGGACGCCACGCGCACCGGCATGATCACCACGCCCGCCGCGCGCGAGCTCGTGCCCGTGCTGCAGGGCCTCGCGCGGCCGAAGACGCTGCGACGCGCCGTCGAGGCGGCCGCCTCGGTGGTTGGCCCCGACGCGGCGCACAGCCTCATCGACGACCTCGTTTCCTACCGCATCCTCGTCCCGGTGCGCTCCCCCGCCGTGCTCACCGTCGGGCACGGCGAGCTGGCCGCGCAGGTGCGCACCGGCCTCGAGCTCGCCGGCCTCGAGGTGCGCGCCCCGCTGCGGGGCGAGGCGCTCGCCCGCTTCGTCCTGCGCCAAGAGCCGACCCTGCCCCTCATCGCCGTGAATTGCGCCGCGCTTCTCGACGATGTGAACGCCCTGGCCAGCAACCGCAGCGGGGCGATCGTGCCCGTCACGCAGGTCGACGCCCGCGTGTTCGTCGGCCCCGTGGCGGCGCCGGGCGGGCCGTGCCCCGTCTGCGCCCGCCACTACCACCTCGACCGGGACCCGAACTGGAACATCGTGGTGGAGCGGGCCCCGCTCGCTGCCGACACCGAGGCGGTCTCGCTCGCCGCCGGGGCCGCGGCCGCGGTGCTCGTGGCGCGCAAGCTCGCGGGGGTGCCGGACCCGCCCGGCGTCGGCACCGGCCCGGTCGGGCCCGGGCACCTCGTCACCGTCGACCCGTACGGCCAGGTGCCGGTGCGGGCGGAGACGCTGCCGCCCCACCCCGACTGCCCGAGCTGCTACTAGCGGAACTGCGCCAGCACGCCGAGTACCCCGGCGCCGAACTGCTCCACCTTCACCGGCCCGACGCCGGAGATGTCGAGCATCTCCGCCTCGCTCGCCGGCATCGCCTCCGCGATCGACATGAGCGTGGCGTCCGAGAACACCACGTAGGCAGGCTTGTTCGCGGCGCGCGAGACCTCGAGGCGCCACCGCTTGAGCGTCGCAAGCACGCGCTCGTCGTACCCCGGCTCGCACGACTCGTGCCTGCCCAGCGCCTTGTCCGCGGGCGTGGCCAGCGGGTTGCCGCACACGCGGCAACGCTTGTTGCGCTTGAGCCGCTGCGGCGACTGCTCGACGTCGAGCTGCGGGACGAGCCCGTCGAGGAAGCGCGAGCGCGACCGGTTCTTGTGCCCGCCCTCCTGGCGCGCGAGCGACCACGACAGGTGCAGGTGCTCGCGGGCGCGGGTGACGCCGACGTAGAACAGTCGCCGCTCCTCCTCCACTTGGTCGTCGCCCGCCTTGATCGCGTGCGAGATCGGCAGCGTCTTCTCCACCAAGCCGACGAGGAAGACCGCGTCCCACTCGAGCCCCTTCGCGGCGTGGAGGCTGGCCAGGGTCACCCCGTCGACGGCGGGCGGCTGCTTCGCGTCCGCGCGCCGGCGCAGCGAGACGAGCACCTCCGGCAGCGTCGAGGCCTCCTGGGAGCGCACGATCTCCTCGATGAGGTCCACGAGCGCGCTGAGCGCCTGCCAGCGCTCGCGGGCCTGCGCACCCTCCGGCTCGGTGGGAGTCAGACCGAGCGGGGCGAGGGCTGCGCGCGCGACGACGACGGGATCGCTCGGCAGGTCCGTGCGCTTCGCGGAGCGCACGAGCTGGGCGAGGGCATCGCGGATCTCCGCGCGCTGGAAGAACCCCTCGCCGCCGCGCACCTGGTAGACGATCCCCTCGTCCGCGAGCGCCGCTTCGAACGCGGCGGACTGCGCGTTGATGCGGTAGAGGATGGCGATCTCGCGGGCGGGCACGCCGCTGTCGAGCAGCTTGCGCACCTCCGCCGCGACCGCGCGGGCCTCCGAAGGTTCGTCGTCAAACCCGCGGAACTGCGGCTCCGGGCCGTGGCCGCGCATCCCCTGCAGCTCGAGCCGCGTGCCGGCCACGCGCCCGCTCGCCTTGCCGATGACGGTGTTGGCGAGCTCCGTGATCTCCACCGTCGAGCGGTAGTCGCGCTGCAGCTTGACGACGGTCGCGTGCCCGTACGTCCGCGAGAAATTCAGCAGGTAATCCGGGGTCGCGCCCGTGAACGAGTAGATGGTCTGGTTCGCGTCGCCGACGACGGTGAGGTCGTCGCGGGTGCCCAGCCACCCCTCGAGCACGCGCTGCTGCAGCGGGGTGACGTCCTGGTACTCGTCCACCACGAACGACTGGTACTGGGCGCGGAACTCCTCCGCCACCGCCGGCGCGTTCTCGAGCGCGCCCGCGACGTGGAGCAGCAGATCGTCGAAGTCGAGCAGCATCCCGTCCGGGTTCGTCTTCGCCTCCTCGTAGAGGCGGTAGACCTGTGCGACCTTCGCCACGTCGGCGGGCGGGGTGCGCGGCGACTCGCCGATCCGCTGGACGTAATCGTCCGGGCCGATGACGCTCGCCTTCGCCCACTCGATCTCCGAAAGCAGGTCGCGCACCATGTCCTTGCCCGTGTCCAGCCCCGCGGCGCGGGCCGCCCGGGCGACGTACGGGAACTTGTTGTCCAGGACCTTCCACGGCAGGTCCCCGGCGATCTGGGGCCAGAAGTACTGCAGCTGGCGCATCGCGGCGGAGTGGAACGTGCGCGCCTGCACCCCGCCGATGCCCATGGAGCGCAGGCGGTCCGCCATCTCCCCCGCCGCGCGTTTGGTGAACGTCACGGCGAGCACGCGGTTCGGCGCGACCTGCCCCCTGTCGATCATGTTCGCGATGCGGTACGTGATCGTCCTCGTCTTGCCCGTGCCGGCGCCCGCCAGGATGCATACCGGGCCGCGCGGCGCCTCCGCGGCCACGCGCTGGTCCGCATCCAGCACGCTGAGGTCTATCGCCATGTCCCCGCCTTTCGTGTGTCGTGTCCTGCCCACCGGTCGATGAGCCGGCGCGCGATCGTGCCGTGCGCCGCGAGGTCGAGCCCCGGCAGCTCCTCCCGGCTCGCCCACCGGGTGCGCGCGAGCTCCCCGCCGGTCGGCGCCTGCGCGTCGACGTCCGCGGTGCGCGACGTCATGCCGAGCATGAGCGCGCCCGAGGCGGGCCACGGCTGGGACTCGACGTAGGCGACGTCCCCGACGCGGCGCCCGGTCTCCTCGAGCACCTCGCGGGCGAACGCGGCCTCGATGGACTCCCCGACGTCGACGTAGCCGGCCACGAGCGTGAAAAAGCCGGGGCGGCGGCGATGCTCGGCGAGCAGGATGCGCTCGCCGTCCTCGCTTTCCACGACGCCGATGACGCACGGGTCGAGCCGCGGGAAGATCGGCGTGCCGGACGCCCCGCGCGCGACGATCCCGGCCTCGCCCCAGGTCACCGCAGACCCGTCGGCCGGGTCGAAGCGGGTACGCTCCCGCGCGTCGAGCAGGCCGACGGCGCGCGCCGCCAGCGGGTGGTCGGCGTGGGTGCGCGCGTCGCCGGTGCGCGGCGCGAGGTCCTCGGCGTTCCAGCCGGTGATGCGAACCGCGTCCACGCCGGGCGCGATGCGCACGGTGTGGGTGGGGGCGGCGGCGGGCGGGACGACGTCGTAAAGCAACGGCTCGCCGGCGGTGTCGACCGGGAAGCGGCCCGCGGTGTCGATGGGCAGGTGCACGGCGCTACTCCTGGCGCGCGGCGTCGCTGCCGTTCATGCGCACGTAAAGCAGGCGGTCGCCCGGCTCGACGGTTTCCGCCTCCGGGGAATCGATGCGGTAGAGCTCGCCGGAGCGCACGACGCCGAGCACGATGTCGGCGAGGTGGCGGGGGTTCGCGCCGACCTCGTCGTCCGCGATCTGGCGCTCGGAGACGGCGAAGCCCTCGTCGGGGCTGAGCAAGTCTTCCATCATCTCCACCACCGGCGGGGTGACCGTGGCGATGCCGAGCAGGCGGCCCGCGGTTTCGGAGGAGACGATCACCGAGTCCGCGCCCGACTGCATGAGCAGGTGCTGGTTCTCGCTTTCGCGCACGCTGACCACGATCATCGCGCTCGGGGCGAGCTCGCGGACCGACAGCGTGATCAGCACCGCCGTGTCGTCCGAGGACGGCGCGACGATGACGGACCGGGCGCGGCTCACCGCCGCGACGCGCAGCACGTCAGACTTCGTGCCGTTGCCGTGGACGGTGACCAGGCCACGCTTCTCGGCGACGGCGAGGGCGTTCGGGTCCGGGTCGATGACGACGATGGACGACGGGGACGCGCCGCCGGCGAGGAGTGCGTCGATCGCGGAGCGGCCTTTCGTGCCGTACCCGATGACGATAGTGTGGTTGCGCACGGAATTCCTCCACTGTTGGATCTGGAGCGTCTTGCGGGAGTCCTCGGTGAGCACGGACAGGGTCGTGCCGACGAGGAGCATGAGGAAGGCCACGCGGGCCGGGGTGATGATGAAGATGTTGACGAGGCGGGCGGACTGCGTCACCGGCGTGATGTCGCCGTAGCCGGTGGTGGACAGCGTCACCGCCGAGTAGTACAGCGCGTCGATGAAGGTGAGGTCTTCGGAGTAGCCGCCTTTGTCCAGGTAGGAGACGAACGCGATGGCGATGATGAGCGCCAGCGCGTACGCGAAGCGGCGGGCCATGAGCGACCACGGGGTGGCACGCACCGCGGTGGGGATGCTGACGACGTCGAGGAGGCGGTGGACGGGGATCTCGAGGTCGGATTCGTCCGAGCGCCACGAAATGATGCGCCGCATTTTCATTTGCTGTCCTCCTCGCGGTGTCCGCGCCTGCTCCTGTCCACTTCGCTGCTTTACTCGCCGCTCGGCTCGCCGGCCGCCGTCGACCCGAGCAGGGCCTCGAGCTGGTCTGCGTCCGGCAAGTCCCGCGGCGCGAAAGTCTCGCCCGTGCGGACGTAGAAAAACACCGCCCGCACCGGTTTACCGTCGCCCGCGATGCGCTTCCACGCCTCACGGTAGACCGCCAGTTGCAGTTTCGCGGATTCCATCCTGTCACGCCGGGGTTTCTCCCCCGTCTTCCAGTCCACCACGACCCAGCCGTCGGCGTCCTCGAATACCGCATCCATGCGCCCGCGCACCACGGCGTTGCCGAGCGCGAGCTCGAACGGGTGCTCCACGAAAGCGGGGGTGCGCCCGGCCCACTCGCTGGCCTCGAAGTTGCGCTTCAGCCGCTCGAGCGTCGCGCGGTCCACGTCCGCCTCGTCCCCGCCGGGTAGCTCGTCCTCGGTGAGTAGTGGGCGCGCGCCGTAGAACTCCTCGAGCCACTCGTGGAAGGCGGTGCCGCGCTTGGCGTAGGTGTTGGGCTTGAACGGCACCGGACGGCGCGCACGGCGGGCGAATTGTGCCGGGTCCGCCTTGAGCGCGACGACGTCCGACGCCGTCAGCTCGCCCGGCATCTCCACGGCGACGTCGCCGGCCTGCGCCGCCTCGTACTCCTCGATGAGCGCGGTGACGTCGCGCTCCCACAGCTCGTAGAGCTCGCCGGCGGCGTAGTCGGGCAGCTGCCGCTGCGCCTCGCGTACCGCGTCGGCCGCCGCGGCATCGGCGGCGGACGGCCCGTAGTTAGGCCACCTGCCCGCGCGCTGCTCCTCGGCGCCGCGGTCGTCACCCGCATCGGCGCGTTGACCGGTGGTGTCGCCGTCGTCCGCGGACTCCGCCGCGTCGGCTCCGTCGTCCCACGTGGCAACGCACGCGTCGCTGATACGCGTGCGCATCTTCTCGAAGTGCTCGTACGGCGCCGCCGACTTGGTTGCGCCGTCGCGCCAGCGCGAGCCGGTGACGATGAGGCGGTGCGCCGAGCGGGTGACCGCGACGTAGAACAGCCGCGCCGTCTCCTCCGCGAGCTCGTCGCCCACCGTCTGCTTCCAGGCATTGGCCGCCTTTTCAAAGTCGGTCCGGTTCTCCACCTCGGCGAACACCTCGTAGACCTCCGGGTCGCCGAACGTCTCGGTCGGCAGGCGGGGCACCAGGGTGAGGAACGTCTCCGTCTTCGCCTTGTACGTCTCCGCGTCGGCGTGCAGCACCGCGACGGTGTCCCACTCGAGCCCCTTCGCCTTGTGGGCGGTGAGAATCTGCACGCGATCCTCGCGCACCGTGACGTTTCCCGGGGCAAGGCCGTCCTCGTGCTCGCGCGCCAGGTCGAAGTAGTTGAGCAGCCCTTCCACGCTCGCGCCCGGATAGGCCGCGACCTCCTCGAGCAGGCGGTCGAGGTGGACGGCGCCCGCCGTCCCGCCGCGCGCGAGGACCTCGGTGCGGATGCCGAAGACGTCGATGATGTCCGCGAACAGGTCGCTGAGCCGCTTGCCCAGGCTGTGGGTGCGCAGCCAGCGCAGCTTCGCCGCGGTGTCGCGCATCCGCCGCAGCCCCTCTTCGCTGTAGCGCTCCGGCTCGCCGAGGTCCGCCAGCGCGTCGGCGAGCCCTTCGGCGCGGTCGGTGCTCGCGCTGATCTCGGCGGCGCGCGCCACGAGTTCGGCGAGCTGCGTGGCGTAGCGTTCCTCCGCGTCGCCCGGCGCGGTCTCGCGCGGCTGGTGCGCGCCGGCGAGGTTGCGCGCGCGGCTGGCGAGCGCGTCGATGTCGGCGAGGCCGAGACCCACCGCCGGCCCGCCGAGGATGCGCAGCGCGGCCGCGGTGTCATCCGGGCGCACGAGCATCGTCGCTACCGCGACGGTGTCGGCCACCTCCGGGACGTCGAGCAGTCCCGCCAGCCCCACGATCTCGTACGGCACGCCGCGCTCCTCCAGCGCCTCGGCAATGAGGTGCGAGTGGCGGTTCTTGCGCACGAGCGCGGCGGCGGAAAACGGCCTGCCGGCCGCCTCCGCGGCGCGGTATTCCTCCGCGAGCGCGTCGGCGACGAACTCGATCTCGGCGCCCTGGTCGGTGAAAAACCCAAGCGTGACGTCGCCCGCGCCCGCGCCCGGGCGTGCCTCGAGCGGGGCGACGGCGCGGGCGGCGCCGGTGCCGAGGATGGCGTCGGAGACCCCGTTCGCGAGCGCGAGCACCTCGGGCGGGTTGCGCCAGGAGGTGGTGAGCTGCTTCACCGGCGCCGGGCCGGTGGAGGACGGGAAATCCTCGGGGAACGCCTGCAGGTTCGCCGCCGTCGCGCCGCGCCACCCGTAGATCGCCTGCATCGGGTCGCCCACCGCGGTGACCGTTAGGCCGGGGTCGGCGCCGTCGCCGAACAGGCTGCGCAGCAGCACGCGCTGCGCGTGTGAGGTGTCCTGGTACTCGTCGAGCATGACCACGCGGAAGCGGGCGCGCTGCGACTCGCCCACGCTCGCGTGGTCGCGCGCGAGCTTCGCCGCCACCGACATCTGCTCGTTGAATGTGACCACCCCGCGGCGGCGCAGTTCCGCGTTGAGCGCGTCGACCAGGGGTAGGTACAAGATGCGTTCCTCCTGGCGCGCGCGCCACCCGGTGAGCGTCTGGTTGAACTCCACCCTGGCCCGCGGCCCCTTGGGGTACGCCTCCGTCTCGGCGAGGAAGTCCCTGGCGTGCTCGCGCACCCAGTCCGGCTCGGCGAGCTCGTTGCCCATCGCCGTGGACAGCTCGAGCACGTTGTCGACCACGGTGTTCAGCGTGACGTTCGTGCCGAACTCGGAGATCACCCCGCCGGCGTAGTTGGTCACGACATCCGTCGCAATCGCGTGCAGCTCCGCGTCGGTGATCAGCCGGGCGTCCGGCTCCACCGGGACGAGCAGCCCGTACTCGCGGATGAGCGTGCCCGCGTAGGAGTCGTAGGTGGCCACGGTCGGCGCGATGATCTGCAGCGTCTCGGCGAGCTCCCCCGACGGGTCGAGGCGGCGGATGAGCTCCGTGTTGCTCGCGAGCGCGCCCAGCCGGTCGCGGATGCGCTTGCCCATCTCGTGCGCAGCTTTCCGGGTGAAGGTGAGGCCGAGCACCTCGTCCGGCCGGACGTAGCCGTTGGCGACGAGCCACACCACGCGCGCGGCCATGGTCTCGGTCTTGCCGGCTCCGGCGCCCGCCACCACGAGCAGCGGGCCCGTCTCCGCCCCGATTACGTCCGCCTGCTGCGGCGTCGGCGGGTACGGCTGGCCGAGGTAGCGCGACAGTAACACCGGCGACATCGGTTCGTTGGGGTTAGCCATGACTGATCGTTGCTCCTTCCGGCTGCACCGGGCACAGGGCCCGCACTTCGCACCGCTCGCAGTGGTCGCCCGTCGTGGCGAGGAGCGTCGGCCCCCGCATCTCCTCCGGCAGGCCGTCGATCGCCGCCGCGAAGGCCGCGAGCTCGTCCTCGGTCTTCGGCGCCTGCTCCCGCGTGGCCGCTTTGGCCCGCTTCGGGGCCGGGTAGACCAGTACCGCGCCGCCAACCTCGAGGGGCGTGTCCGACGCCGACGCCGTGGTCACCTTGTCCCCCGCGATCACGCCCTTCGACAGCGCCAGCTGGTACGCCGCGAGCTGCGCGTTGTCGGCGGTCTTCGCCGCCGTCGGCGGGGTCGCGCCGGTTTTCAGGTCCACGATGTGCAGCGCGCCACTCTCCTCGCGCTCCAGGCGGTCGAGTCGCCCGCGGATGCTCGCGTGCTCGCTCACCTCGACGTCCACCTCGGCCTCTACCGCCACCTGCTCAAACGCAGAGCGGCTCGCCGTGAGCCATCCCTCGGTGCGCTCGAGCATCGCCTCGAAATCCGCGATGTCGCGCTCCGCCTTCCACGCCGGGGCGGCGTCGGCGGCGCGGCGCGCGGCGACCGCGTCGCGCCGCGCGGTGCCCGGGTCGACACCGCGCCCGAGCGCCTCGAAGTACGCGTGCGCCATCGAGCCGTACACCATCTGCAGGGTCTCGTCGAGCCCGGACATACGCACCAGCACCGCCCGCATCGGGCACTCGAGGAGGCTCTCAATCCGCGACGGCGAGAGCGCCCGGCCGCCCTTGACGCGTTCGCGTGTCGACGCCTCCGTGGTCGACCACCACTGCTCCGGGTCCGCGCCCAGCACCCCCGCCTCGGCGAGCCTGGCCAGCTGGCGGGCGGCTTGGGTCTTGTCGCGCTCGCTGCTCGCGGGGTCCGTGAGCACGCGGCGGAACTCGGCGACGAGGTCGTCGTGCGCGAGCACGCGCACCGTTACGGTTGCGCTCTCCCCCGCCGCGCCCTGCGGGCTGCTGGCGAGCTCCACGTGCGCGGGTTCAACGTCGCGTTCGGCGCAGAACTCCTCGACGAAGCGGGAGCGCTGCTCCGCCTCCTCGCTATCCGGGTTTTCCACCGCCGTCACGAGCAGCTTTTCCGTCGCGCGGCTGGTGGCGACGGTGAACAAGCGCCGCTCCTCCGCGAGCCGCTCCCCGGCGTGGTACACCGGCACCGCCGGGTCGACGCCCTCGTCCACGAAGTCCACGAGGTCTTCCTGGCGGAAGAGCGAGCCGGTCTCCCCCATGCTCGGCCAGGTCATCTCCTGCACCCCGCAGACGATGACCCGGCGGTACTCGCGCCCCACCGCGCCGTGCGCCGTGAGCAGGCGCACCGCGTCCGGGGTGGCGCTGCGCCGGTCGCGCACACCACTCGGTAGCTCCTGCTCGGTAATGGAGTCCACGAACGACTCGATGCCCGCCGACGGGCGGCGCTCCGTGTAATCGCCGGCCGCGTCGAACAGCGCCATCACAGAGTCCAGGTCGCGGTCTGCCTGCGACCCCGCGGCGCCGCCGCGCAGCGCCGTGGCGAGCAGGTGGTTCGACAACCCGGTTGCCTCCCACAGCGCCCAGAGCACCTCCTCGACGCTGCCGCCGTCCGCGAGCGCCGCCGCACCCGCGTCCACCGTGCCGCGGATGCGGGCGAGGATGCCCAGCTCCCGGTCCGTGAGCACGGTGCCGAAGTCCGGCAGCCCGCCGGGCGCCCGGAGCAGCTCGCGCAAGGTCTCCTCTGCCCGCTGCTCCGGCTTCCACCGCCGCAGCCCTCGCATAAGCCTGCGCAGGGTCACCGGGTCCGTGCCGCCGACGGGGCTGAGGAGTAGCTCGCGCCACTCGGCTGCCGTGAGGTCGCTGTAGAGGGCCCGCACGGCGAGCAGGAGCGAGGCGACGATGCGCTGCTCGCTGAGCACGAGATCCGTCTGGTCGATCGCCACCGGCACCCCGGAGCGCAAAAGCGCGCGGCGCGCGGGCTCGAGCAGCGGCGCCGAGCGGACCACGACCGCCATGTCCCGGTACGCGACGCCGTCCTCGAGGTGGGCGCGTCGCAGGGTGTCGGCGACGAGCCCGAGTTCCGTCCCCGCGTCCGGTGCGATGGCCACGGACGGCTCCGGCGTGCGCCGGGTCGCCCCGAGGTCGATGACCTCGTGGCCCATCCCGTTGAGACCCCGGAAGAAGGCGGGCGACGCGCCGCGGAAGTGGTAGACGGACTGCTCGAGGCTGCCGCCCACGACGGCGAGGTCCGCCTGACCGATGAGGCGCGAGACGAGCTCGGCCGAGGCGGGCGCGAGGTGCTGCGCGTCGTCCACGATGACGGTGTGCCACGCCCGCGGCAGCGGCAGCCGAAGCGCCGCGTCCACCAGCTCCGAGGCCGAGAGCCTCCGCGCCCCGGACAGCGCCATCACCTGCTGGTACTCGCGCAGGAAGCTCCCCGCGGCCGACCAGATCGGGATGCCGTGGGCGGCGCCGAGCCGCTCGAGGTCCTCCGGGCCGAGGCCGCGCTCCACCGCGCGCAGGAGGAAGTCGCGCAGCTGGCGGGCGAACCCCACCATCGGCAGCGCGGGACGCAGCTCCGCAGGCCACTCGCCCGTGCCGTCCTCGGCGTGGCCTTGCAGCAGCTGGCGGATCACAGCGTCCTGCTCCGCGCCGGAGATGAGCCGCACCTCCTCGTCCACGCTGCTACGCACGATGGCGAACGCGAGCGAGTGCACGGAGCGCACCATCGGCTCGTCTGCGACGTAGCCGGTGTCGGCAAGCGTCTCGGACAGCTCGGCGCGCAGCCGGGCCGCCGACGCCTTGTTATCGGTGAGCACGAGGACTCCGCCGGGGTCTCCCGCTCCCGCCTCCGCGTGACGACGCGTCACCGCCGCCGCCGTATCCACCAGGAAGCTGGACACGCCAGAGCCTGGGGCGCCGGTGACCTTCCACGTGCCGGCGGTGGGCAGCTCCACGTCCCACGCCCGCGCGACCGACGGCCGCTGGCGGGGAACGAGGTACGCCTTCGGTTCAAGGGCCGCCGGGGGGACCGGCGACGGGTGCGAATTGAGCATGGACAAGATTGTGTCAGGTCAGTCCGACACAAGCAGCGAGCCGACCCACTCGATTTTCGAACGCATGTTTGTATACGCCGGATCCACGCAGTTCACGCGGTAGTCCAACGCGCGCTGCGCGAGGTCGCGCAAGGACGGGACGTGCGCCCAGCGGTCGATGACCGCCGCGTCGACCGCCCCGGCCAACAGGCCGTCGACGAGCACGATCGCCGCCGTGTAGCCGCGCGGGCGCAGACCCGCCGACGGGACGATGTCCGTCAGCGTCGCCGGCCCGTCGCCCGCGAAGAGCAGGCACGAGAGAAAATCGAGGTGGGCAACGACTCCGCCCGGCGCGCTGGGCGCGTCGCGCCACACCGCGCGGTCGGCCTCGGCCCGGGGCTCGCCGCGGTAGTCCGCGGGCGGGTCGAACGGGGACATGGCCTCGTCGAAGTACAGGGCGGCGGCCACGGCTTCGTCGATACGCTGCCTCGGCTCACCCTCCGCGAACTCGGTGGCGGTGTAGCCGCCCACGATGAGGCGGCCGTCGGTCGCGCGCACCGGCCTGGCCACGCGCAGCGCGGCGCCGGAGTCGATCTTCTCGCGCACCTTGCCGGACCACGCGGACGCCGCGCTGGCGGGCGAGACCACCGCGCGGCCGAACCTCGTGCCGCCGCCCCACGCCCATCCGAGCGGCTCCCCCTCGGTGCCGTCCAGCTGGAAGGCCGAGAGCACGTGGGCGGGCAGTTCGGGCGCCGCGTTACGCATCGCTTTCACCCGCCTACAGCACCGCCGGGCGCGGGTACGGCCACGGGTTGGCGCGGCAGGTGTCCTGGTTGTCCGGGTACGGCCCCTCGGGGCTCATCTCGCGGAGCTGGGCGTTATTCAGGCTCAGGGTCTGCTGCATCATGATCGGGGCGAGCGCGTTCGGCTCGGGGCACGGCACATGGTCGGCGAACCCGAGGGCGTGGCCGACTTCGTGGTTGATCACGTACTGGCGGTAGCTGCCGATGTCGCCCTGGAACGGGACCGCGCCGCGCACCCAGCGCGACTCGTTGATGATCACGGTGTCATCGCCCGTGATCGTGGTCCGACAGCTTGTCTCGGTGCCCAGCGCCGCGCCGCACAGCTCGGCGGTGGTGTCCAGCGAGGTGAGGCGGATCTTCACCGTCGGGGAATCGGCGTCGGTGACGTGCTCGAAGCGGAAGCGCGGGTCATTGATCCACCCGCGCGGATCTGCCAGCGTCGCGTCGACCATCTTGGCAAAGGACTGGTCCCCGCCGTAGCCGGAGGCGTCGATGCCGTGCTCGACCTCGACGCTGTAGCGCACCACCGTTTCGGTGCCCTGCCCGGCGCTCGCCCCGGGGACGCCGACCTCGTAGAAGGTGCCCTGGCCGGCTGTCGTGTACGGCCCGCCCGGCGGGAGGTCGTGCGGGTCGAACTCGCCCTCGGCGATCTTCGCCGGCTCGAGCGTCGGATCCGTCCGGCCCACCTGCCCGGCAGAGGGCGGCGCTGCCTGCATGCCGGTTTCCCCGACGCGGGCGATCGCCTCGTCATCGGGGTTCTGGAACATGTTGATGAGCACGAAGACCGTGATCACGGCGAGCACCGGCACCGCGTAGGCACGCCACCCGTACTCGCGAGCGAACGCGACGAGGCGCCCTTCCTCGGGGCGCTCCTCCCTGCGCCGGCGCGGCGTACGACCGGCGCGATCCGTGCCACCCTTCTCCCCCGTGGCGGCGTCGGGCCCGTCCGGCCTGTCGAGCTCCCAGCTGTCGAACCAGTCCCCGAAATCGTCGGCGGGGTCCTCGCCTCGCCGGGCCGCGCCCTCGTCGTGGCGGGCGCGCCGGCTGCCGCCCTGCTCGTGTGCGCCGTGCCGTTGTGCCATGAATGGGTAATTTAGCGCATGAAGCCGACAGTTCGGGCCGCGGCGGTGCCCTGCTCCACGTAGACGATGCGCTCGGTGCGGATCAGGTAGCGCTGGCCCTTGGCGTCCTCGAGCTTCAGCGTCGGCTGACCACCCGAGATCGCCTGTTCCACGGTGGAGAGCACATCGTCTTGCCCCTCGGGGAGCTTGATCACGAGTTCACGGGGGCTGTCGGCGAGCCCAATCTTGATGTCCATTCTCACTGTCCTTACTTGTTGCGACGGGGCGGGTGCGCTCACCCGCTCGCAGTGGGCCCATTGTAACGGCCGGCGGTTAAGATGGTCGCGTGCCTTATCCTGCCGAGAGCGAACACGACAGCGCGACGTCCTCCGAGGCCGCCGCGCCGACGTTTGCCTCCCTCGGCGTCGCCGTCGAGATCACCGACGCGCTCGCCCGCCAGGGCATCACCCGCCCGTTCGCCATCCAGGAGCTCGCGCTGCCGATCGCACTGAGCGGGCGCGATCTTATCGGCCAGGCCCGCACCGGGATGGGCAAGACCTACGGCTTCGGCGTCCCGCTGCTCGACCGCGTCTTCGACGACGCGGACATCGCCGAGCTCGACGGCACGCCCCGCGCCCTCGTCGTCGTACCGACACGCGAGCTCGCGGTGCAGGTCGGCGAGGACCTCGAGCGCGCGGCCGAGCTCACCCCGGTCCGCGTGGCCACCATCTACGGCGGCCGCCCGTACGAGGAGCAGATCGAGGTGCTCCACCGCGGCGCCGACGTCGTCGTGGGCACACCGGGGCGCCTGCTCGACCTTGAGCAGCGGGGCGAGCTCCGCCTCGACAACGTGGCCATCCTCGTGCTCGACGAGGCGGACGAGATGCTCGACATGGGCTTCCTCCCGGACATTGAGGCCCTCTGGTCCCACGTCGATACGCGGGCGCAAACGATGCTGTTCTCCGCGACGATGCCCGGGCCCATCCTCGCCCTCGCCCGGGAGAAGATGCTCAAGCCCGTGCACATCCGCGCCGAGGCGGACGACGCGGCGCAGACCCACGCGACGACGCGGCAGGTGGCGTTCAAGTCGCACAAGATGGATAAGCCCGAGGTCGTGGCGCGGATCCTCCAGGCGGAAGGCCGCGAGAAGACGATCATCTTCGCGCGCACGAAACGCTCTGCGGCCGAGCTGGCGGACGATCTCGCGGCGCGCGGGTTCTCCGTCGCGGCCGTGCACGGCGACCTCGGCCAGAGCTCCCGCGAGTCGGCGCTCGACGCGTTCCGCGGCGATACCGCCGAGATCCTCGTGGCCACCGACGTCGCGGCGCGCGGCATCGACGTCGACGACGTCACCCACGTGATCAACTTCCAGACGCCGGACGACCCGATGACCTACGTCCACCGCATCGGCAGGACGGGGCGCGCCGGCCGCACCGGCACGGCGATCACGCTCGTCGGGTACGACGAAACACGCAAGTGGGAGGCCATCGACGACGAGCTCGCCCTCGGCACCGGGGCGCTGCCCGAGTGGTTCTCCACCTCCCCGGACATGTTCGCGGCGCTCGCCATCCCGGACTCGGCGTCGGGCCGCGTGGGCAGCCCGCGTAAAGTGCTCGGAGCACGCTCTCTACAGCTGAAAGGAAGGAAACGGCGTTGAATAAGCCACTGCGCCGCACCCGCGGCGACCTCATCGCCACCGCAGTGATCGCAGGCGTTTCCACCCTGCTGCTTGGCACGGCGTTTGTCACCGCACCGGTGCGTAGCGCCCACCTCTCGCCGTCCGCCGAAGCACACGAGGACTACGGCCAGCTCGCGGTCGTGCCGTCCTCCGTGAGCGAGGGCTTCACGCTGCCGGACACCTCCGGGCGCGACCAGCCGCTCGTGGCCAACGGCCTCATCATCACGTACAACGACCACACCATCACCGCGACGACGCCCGACGGCGAGACGGCGTGGACGTATAAGCGCCCGAACGACCTCTGCCTGGTGGAGCAGGCCTGGGACAAGGTGGTGGCGGTCTACCGCAACCACGCCGGCTGCGGCGACGTCGTCGCCATCGACGCGAAGACGGGCCAGTACGCGGGCACCCGTTCCGCGATCGCGCCGGATGACGTGGTGCGCCTCGCCTCCAATGACCGCGTCGGCTACGCCGCGTCGGACCGGCTCGAGGTGTGGCGCTCCGACCTCGTGCGCACGGTCGAGTACGGCCGCGTCGAGGCGAAGCAGGAGCCGGACATGCAACCGAACGAGTGCACCATCACCTCCGCGCTGACCCGCACCGAGCTCGTCGCGGTGACCGAGACGTGCAACGACGGCTCGTACCTGCGCCTGCAGAAGGCGACGCCGGAGGACTCGCGCAAGCCGGAGATCTTGGCGAACATCTCCATCAGCCCGGACGCGTACCTCGTGGCCATTTCTCAGGACGCCGCGGCCATCTACGACCCGGAGACCTCGGAGGTGCGCGGCTACAACCAGGACGGCAACAGCATCAGCTCCTCCTCCGTGCCCGCCATGGAGAACCCGGAGCTCGGCGCGGACGGGATCATCCACAACCTCCCGGTCGCGGACCTGCCCCACCACATGACGTACTGGCAGAACGGTTCGCTGCTGCTCATGGAGCCGGCCGCCCTCGGGGTGACCGGGGTGTTTCAGGGCGCCCTGGGCACCGGCTTTTCGGCGGGCGACAAGCTGATGTACGCGTCCGACGGCGGCATCGCGGTCGTCGACTGGGACAAGAACGCGGTGGACCGGATCATTCCGGTGGATCGGGGCAGTTACTCCGGGCCCGTCCACATCGCCTCCGCGGGGGCGAACATCGTGGAAAAGCGCGGGGACGAGGTCGTCGTCCTCAAGGCCAACGTCTAGAAGACGGGCCTGCGCTTAACGACGCGCCTTGCGCTCCGCGTAGCGCGCCTCGTTGTACGCGGTGGACTGCGGGTGGAAGATGCCGACGAGCGCGAGCACCGCGGATAGCAGCGTCGCCGCCCCGAGCAGCGGCACGCCGCCCCGGAACATGTAGAACGACACCCCGATAAGGATCGCCTCGGCGAGCACGATCGCGCCCGTCGCGCGCGGCTCGCCGCGCAGGATGGTCCAGGCGGCGTGCCCCACGAAGCCGAACACGATGAAGAGGAACGCCGCAGTGCCCAAGTTGACGTAGTGCGCCGCCGGCGATGCGGATTCGAGCGTGGAGTCGTGGCTGGTGAACTGGGACACGACGAGGAAGATGGCGTAGGCGAACAGCGCCGCGCACTGCAGCAGGACCACGGCGGCGCCGTAGCGCAGCACAGCCGGTGGCTGCGCCGGTTCCCCGGCGGGCCTGGCGGTTTCGCGCCCGCGTGCCCGGGCAGCGTCGTTCTTCAACTCGTTCCTGTTCGCGTCGTTCACGTCGAAGCAGTCTATCCTCCTCGCCCGACACGCCCCACGCCGCGGATCTGAGCAATCGTCCGATTTGACCCTGGATATCCCCCACGATTCTCGTGTTTTACCACGTCAACGCGCATGTTCGCCCGGAGCATTGGGTGAAATCCCACCCGCGGCAACCAGCAAACAACCATTTATTTCTATGAAATGGGTCACAATTTGCTCGCAGACCCTAGCGAGGTCGGGGTGAACGTGCCATTATTTCCCGGTAGCAAAAACAACGGGCTGGTTACACAGCCCTTAACCCTAAGTCACCACAGGGTTAACGCCCGGTAAACCGGAAGACGGGTCCCGCATCCATCGGGAACTACCGCCCGGAACCAGGAATCAAACTTCGTTTGCAACGCACCTGCACACTGTGGGTGTTCAAGTGGTGCGCATTTCTGACCACGCGTGTCTGGCTGCACGTCCGACACCGATGAACTGACACTGACAAAGGAGAGTCACCACAATGGATTGGCGCCATGAAGCAATCTGCCGCGACGAGGACCCGGAACTGTTCTTCCCGGTCGGTAACTCCGGCCCGGCACTTACCCAGATCGCACAGGCGAAGCTCGTCTGCAACCGCTGCCCCGTGACATCCCAGTGCCTGAAGTGGGCGCTGGAGACCGGCCAGGACGCGGGCGTGTGGGGCGGCATGTCCGAGGAGGAGCGCCGCGCCCTCAAGCGCCGCAACAAGGCACGCGCCCGTAACCGCGCCCGCCTGTCGGCCTAATTTTCAGCTCCGTTGACACTGGCGATACAGTAGAACACCTGTATCCGGTACAACACCCCAAGGAGGCCCCCATGAGCAAGCGTGGTCGTAAGCGCAAGGACCGTCGCAAGAAGAGCGCGAACCGCGGCAAGCGCCCCAACGCGTAAGCGCGACGGTAGCGAAAAGGAAGCGGGCACCTCCCCCTCTCCGCAGAGGGAAGGTGCCCGCTTCCTTTTGTGTTGTGCGCCTACTGCATGGACATGAAGGCGAACCCGGCGCCGAGGATGGCGAGGAGGGCGACGATCGAGCCGACGATTGCCGCGACGTTCACCTTGGCCGCGGGCGCGTCCTTGGCCACCTTCTCCTGCACCTGCTCCACCTTGTGCTGGGCCTGCTCGGCCTTCTCGGCCTTTGCCTCAGCCTTCGCCGGCTGCTGCTCAACCTTCTTGTCCTTGTCGATGTGCTCGCCGCCGAAGGACTCCGGGGCCTTCTCCGCCTTGTCGGCCTTGGCAGCCTTGATCTCCTCGACCGGAGCCTCGACCGCGACCTTCTCCGCGGCCGGGACGTCGGCCACCGCGATCTCCTCAGCGGGGATCTCCTTGACCGGCGCGATGTCGTCGGCCTTCACCTCGGCGACCTCGATGTGGGCGCGGGCGCCGATGGACTCGGCGTAGGCGCCGATCCGGCTGTTGTCCAGGCGCAGCACGTCCCAGTCGGCCGGGACGAAGCGCTTGCCCTCCGGCGTGTCGGCGAAGTACGGCTGGTCGGAGTAGTCGAAGTGGCTGAACTGGTACTTGTAGTTCATCGCCGACTTGTAGCCGGCCTGCATCGGCGCCGTGTTCTTGATGTCCGTCGTGTAGTCAGCGGCGCCGTAGTGGCGCAGGCCGAGCGTGTGGCCGAACTCGTGGAGGATCGTGTTGCGCAGCTGCTCCTGCGTCGTCATCCGCGCGTTGTTGGACACGTAGAAGGAGTTGTCGCCGACGAGCGCGATGCCCGAGGCCATGGAGTCCTGGCGCATCTGGTCGCCGATGATGCCCACGCGGAAGATGTTCTGGCGCTCACCGATGGCGTCGATGTTGCGGAGGAGCTTGCGCGCCTCCGGCTCGCCGGGCCCGAAGTAGACCGGCGCGTAATCGACCGTCTCGCCGCCGAAGCGCTTGCCGTAGTTCGGGATGTTCGTGTACACGTCGCCCGCGTCGATGTGGAGGTTGATGCCGTGGTCGTCGAAGAGCTTTACGAGCTGCTCAAGCGTCTCGACGCTCGGAGCGTAGGACTTCCTGTTGGCGTCGGCGCACGCGGCGGCGGCGCGGGCGTTGCAGCCGAGGGTGTCGTACTCGGACTTCATCCAGTTCAGCTGGAGGTACAGATCCGGGCGGTGCGGGTCGGCGCCCCAGTCCGGCAGGGGGATCTCCGTGCCGTCGGAGAGGACAACGCCCTGCTCCTCCCAGATGTCCGGGATGCCGTCGTGGTCGGAGTCCTCAAGCACGGCCGTGTTCGTGCGAATCGGGGCGAGTTCCGCGAAGGCGGCGCCGGAATCGGCGGCAGCCGGCGTGTGCATACCGGCGAGGGAAAGGCTGGCGGCGAGTGCTACTGCGATGCCGTTGCGGAGGTTGGCGCGCATCTCGATACTCCTCGTGTTGTGCCCCGCGGGGCTTTGTTCTGTTGACACCCCTGAGTTTATGCACCGTGTATACGCAGGTAAACCGAACTGAGACGCCAGCATTTTCGGGGCGGATCGTTGAACAAAGTTTCCGGATTGTTCAACGTTTTCACCCGTTCTGGACTGCCGATTGTTCACCAATCGAGCGACAGAAAATAGACGCCTCTCCACTTTGTTGAACGATCCATCATCGGCGCGAGATGGTTTGTTGAACAATAAACTATTCATGTATTTTATGCATTCTCAGGTAATTTCTTACACGTCGACCCAACCCCCGCCGCGACCTGCACTAACCGTTGGTTATACACACTTATAATGGCTCAGAAACGAACAGCCTCGCGCTTGACCCTCGCCCCTCACGCGGAATGTTCAACGGATTGCGGATTGTTCAACGGAACGTCAACCCCCTCTACCCCCGCAAATTACCCCCGCTCGCCGCCCGTCGCGGAACGCGTCGACAAACGCGGCGCTGCAGGCCCGTTTCGGGCAGCAAAAAGCCCGCACCGGGCGTGGTGCGGGCGGGGCGGGCGGTGGCGAACGCTACTGGTAACGCACCCGCGTCACCGTCTCCGTATAGGTCGTCTGCGCGGACGCATCCGCGTAGGAGACGGTGGTGGAGCTGATCGAGGTGATGATGCGCTGGCGCAGCGGCTCCGGCGCCCGGGTCGATGCGCAGCAGTCGCGCACGATCGCGCGCACGTCGCTCTCCGACTGCGCGACCGCTAAGCATTCGGGGCAGGAGGCGATGTCCTCCTTAATCTCCGCGCGGCGCTGCGCCGGGGTCTCCGGGTTGAAAAGCTCGCACAACAGGCGGTGCGTATCGGCGCAACCGTGGCCGCCCGGGTGGTCGTGTCCAGCGGACATTACTTCTCCTTCGCGTCCTGCGTTGTAGCCTCCGGTTTCGCCGCCGCAGCGGCTGCCCCGTCGGCGTGGTCGAGGCCGATGCCCCGTTCGTGTGCCACGTCCTTCAACATCTCCCGCAGTTGCTTTCTTCCCCGGTGCAGCCGGCTCATCACCGTGCCCATGGGAATGTCCATGACGTCGGCGATTTCCTTGTACGACAGGCCCTCCACGTCGGCGTAGTACACCACCATGCGGTAGTCCTCGTTGAGCGCGTTGAGCGCGTCCGAGATCTGCGAGTTCGGCATGGACTTCAGCGCCTCCACCTCGGCGGATTCGAGGCCGGTGGAATCGTGCGAGCTCGACGTGTACAGCTGGCTGTCCGTCACCTCGTCCGCGGAGGTCACCAGCGGGCGGCGCTGCTTCTTGCGGTAGTTGTTGATGTACGTGTTCGTCATAATCCGGTACAGCCACGCCTTGAGGTTGGTCCCCGGCTTGAAGCTGTCGAACGCCTTGTACGCCTTTAAATAGGTCTCCTGCACGAGGTCCTCGGCGTCCTGCGGGTTGCGGGTCATGCGCAGCGCTCCGCCGTACAGCTGGTCCAGCAGTGGCATCGCTTCCTCGGTGAAGCGCGACTTCAGGTCGGCGCCTGCGTCGGCGGGGTCGAGCTCGGTTTCGGGCATGGCAGCCATTGTAGGGCCACACCACCACCCCGCTACCCTGTCCCCATGGCCGACAAAACCCGCGCACTCACCGCCGCCCAGGGCGTGCCCCACGAGGTACTCACCTACGCCCCCAGCCAGGACCACTTTGGCGAGCATTCCGCCACGGAGCTCGGACTCGACCCAGCCGCGGTGCTCAAGACGCTGGTCATCGCGCACGAGCGCGACCTCGCCGTGTGCTGCGTGCCCGTCGCGGGCCACCTCTCCCTCAAGGCGGCGGCGAAGGCGCTCGGCTGGAAGCGCGCCGAGATGGCGGACCCCGCCAAGGCCCAGCGCGCCACCGGCTACGTCGTCGGCGGCATCTCGCCGCTCGGCACCCTTCAGCAGCTGCCCACGCTTATCGACGCCTCCGTGGCCGACCTGCCCGCCGTCACCGTCTCGGCCGGCCAGCGGGGGCTCTCGCTCCGGCTCGCGCCCGGCGACCTCGCCAGCCTGGCGGGAGCGCAGTTCGCCGAGATCAGCGCGCCCTAGCGTCCCATTCCCACAGCGTCTCCCATGAGCTCGGCGTAGTCGTTGCGCACGCCGCCAACTTCCTGCGCCGCCTCGTTCCACACGAGCCGCTGCGCCACCCGCGACGGGTGCACGAGCTCGAGCGCCTCCTCCGGGGAGCCGTCGACCCACTGCCGCACCTCGTCGGGCAGGAGGAAGAGCGGGAGGCGGTGGTGTAGCCACGCCATGTTCTCGGCGGCCTCGGTGGTCACCATGGTCGCGGAGACGCGGTCGCACCCCGTCTCCCACAGCGCGGCGGCGTAGAGCATCCCCTCGTCCGCGCGCACGAAGTACGGCTGCTTGCCGGACTCGCGCTGCTGCCACTCGTAGTAGCCGTCGAGCACCATGAGCCCACGCCGCGCCTTGAACGCGCTGCGGAACGAGGGCTTCTCCGCCACGGTCTCGCCGCGCGCGTTGAACAGCGGCGGGCCCGAGTCGTCCTTCTTCCAGGAGGGCAGGAGGCCCCACCGGGCGGCGTCGATACGCGCCTGCTCCCCCTCGATCCTGATGAGCGGCACCTGCTGCGTCGGCGCGATGTTGTAGCGCGGCGGCGGGGTGCCGTCCGGCGCCTCGACCGCGGCGACGCCGGGCAAGGAGCCGACCTCGGCGAGCAGGTCGTCACCGGAAGTGAAAAGCACGAATCGTCCACACATGGCTCCATTATTATTGCCTCCATGAGCGAACTGTGGCCCGCGCCGTACCATCCGGCCCCGATCACCCACACCCAGGCGGTGCCGGGGTCCAAATCCATGACGAACCGCGCGTACGTCCTCTCCGCGCTGGCCTCCGGCCCGTCGACGATCACGGGCGCGCTGCGCTCGCGCGACACCGACCTCATGGAGGCGGCGCTCGCCTCCATGGGTGCCGGCATCGAGCGCGACGGGGAGACGATCCGCGTCACCCCGGGCGCGCTCCACGGCGCGACCGTCGACTGCGGCCTCGCCGGCACCGTCATGCGCTTCGTGCCGCCGGTCGCGGCCTTCGCCGAGGGGGCCGTGCTTTTCGACGGCGACCCGCACGCGCGCAACCGCCCCATGTCCACGATCCTGGACGCCCTGCGCACCCTCGGGGTGTCCGTGGCGGGCGAGACGCTGCCGTTTACCGTCCACGGCACCGGGCGCGCCGACGGCGGGCCGGTGGAGATCGACGCCTCCGCGTCCTCCCAGTTCGTCTCCGGCCTGCTGCTCGCCGCGGCGCGCTTCGAGCGCGGCGTGCAGGTGCGCCACACAGGGGCGACGCTGCCGTCCATGCCCCACATTGAGATGACGGTGGAGATGCTGCGCGACGCCGGGGTCGAGGTCGACGCCACGATCAACTCGTGGTCGGTCGCCCCCCAGGAGATCCGCGGCACGCACTGGGAGATCGAGCCGGACCTGTCGAACGCCGCGCCGTTCCTCGCGGCCGCGGCGGTCACGGGCGGGTGCGTGCGCATCCCGCACTGGCCGGTGCTCAGCGTGCAGCCGGGCGCGACGATGCAATCGATCCTCGACCGGATGGGCTGCGACGTGGAGCTCGAGGCCGAGGGCGCCTCCAACACCATGTGCGTGCGCGGGCCGCAGCCGGGCCGCCTCACCGGCATCCGGGTGGACATGAGCGACATCGGCGAGCTCGCCCCCACCATCGCGGCGCTCGCCGCCTGCGCCTCCACGCCGAGCGAGCTCGTCGGCATCGCCCACCTGCGCGGCCACGAGACGGACCGCCTCGCCGCGCTGACCCGCGAAATCAACGCGCTCGGCGGCGACTGCGAGGAGCTGCCCGACGGCCTGCGCATCCGCCCCGCGGCGCTGCGCGGCGGGGTGTGGCACAGCCACGACGACCACCGCATGGCCACCGCCGGCGCCATCGTCGGCCTGGTCACCGAGGGCGTCGAGGTGGAAAACATCGCCACCACGGCGAAGACACTCCCCGGGTTCGACCGGATGTGGACGGCCATGGTGTCCACGGTGTCGCAGTAATGGCGGGGCGCAGCTTTGCCGACTACGACGAGTCGGACGTCCGCATCCGCCCCGGCAAGGGGTCGCGCCCCCGGTCGAAGAACCGCCCCTCGCACGACGACGCCGAGTTCGGCCTCGTCGTGGCCAAGGACCGAGGCCGCTGGGGCGTCGTCTTGGACTCGGGCCCGCGGGTGCAGTGCACCCGGGCGCGGGAGCTCAAACGCACGTCAATCGAGGTCGGCGACCGCGTCGGCGTCGTCGGCGACACCTCCGGCGGCAAGGACACGCTCGCCCGCATCGTCAAACGCGAGGAGCGGACATCGGTCCTGCGGCGCACGGCGGACGACACGGACCCGTTCGAGCGCATCATCGTGGCCAACGCGCAGCTGCTGCTCATCGTCGTCGCGGCCGCCGACCCGCCGCCGCGCACCGGGTTCGTCGAACGCGCGCTCATCGCCGCGTTCGTCGGCGGCGTCACACCCGTGGTGTGCGTGACCAAGTCGGACCTCGCCGACCCGTCCGACTTCGAGCGCGAGCTCGCGGACATGGGCGTGGAGGTCTTGCGCACCGGCGTCGAGGACGGCGTCGAGGCGCTGCGCGCGCTCATCGCGGGGCGCGTCTCCGCGCTCATCGGCCACTCCGGGGTGGGCAAGTCCACCCTGGTCAACCGCATCGTCCCGGACGCACAGCGCGAGACCGGCGCCGTGTCCGGCGTGGGCAAGGGCCGCCACACCTCGACGCAGTCGGTGGCGTTCGAGGTGCCGGGCGGCGGCTGGATCATCGACACGCCCGGCATCCGCTCGTTCGGCCTCGCGCACGTCTCCCCCGACGAGATCGTCGGCGTGTTCCCGGACCTCGCCGAGGCGGCCGAGCGCTGCCCGCGCGGCTGCACGCACCTCGGCCCGCCCGCCGACCCGGAGTGCGCGTGGGACGACCTCGACCCGGACTCCCCGGTCGGCCGCCGCTCGCGCGCGGTGCGCGGGTTGCTCGAGGCGCTGCACTCGAACAACGAGTGGGAGCTAAAGCAGCTCGACGAGGAACGCTAGCTCGCTCGGGTCGTAGAACGCCATGTAGTTGTCCTGGGCGTCGCCCACGGCCAGCTCCGCGTCCTCGTCGCCGAGGTCCGCCGCGTCCACCACCACGATAGCCTTCGCGGTCGCCTCCTCGGCCTCCTCGATGTCCACGTGGATCGCCGCGACCTGCTCGAGCTCCACCGGGCCCGCGAGCTTCACCACGGACTCGCCCATCTCGGGGTCCTCCGTGGCCTCCACGTCCGCGGAAATGACCACGCGGCGGTGCGGGAAGCGCTCCTCGTCCCCGATCGCGAGCAGGCGTATCGACGCGAGCGCGGCGTCGTCGAACGCCACCGCCTCAATCTCCTCCTCGTCGCCCGAGGTGAAGAAGTCGTGCAGCGCACTGGTCGCGGCGAACGCCCAGCCGTTGCGGGCGTGGATGAGCCCGTTGTCCTGCAACGAAGCGAGCATGGAAAACGTCGCGGGGATGTAGACGCGCACTAGAACTCGCCCTCGATGCCGAAGATGGACTGGATCTCCACCGCCGTGCGGTCGACGGCGGTGTGGAGGATGCCGATCATCCCATACTCGACGGCGGCGCGGATGTTCATGATGTCGTCGTCCACCATGACGCAGTTATTCAGCTCCTCGTCGAGCGCGTCCGCCGCGGCCTGGAACGCCGCGCGCTCGGGCTTTTCCGCCCCGATCTCGCCGGAGAGCACGACCGCGTCGACGGTGCCGTTAAACTCCCACTCACGGATCTTCTCCGCGGCCGCGCCGTCGCCGTCCTCGTTCGAGAGGATGGCCACCGGGACGTCCTTCGCCTTGACTGCCTCGATCAGGGCCCGCCAGCGGCGCTCGTCCTCGTCGCTCATGTCCAGCACACCTGCGTAGTCGATGATCAAGCCCTGCACGGGTCCCCGCTTTCGTTGGTTGCGTACTTTAGTGTGCACACCCTTTACTCGGGCGGCAGTGAACGGGGACAATGATACCCACCCAGCACAGCGCCCGCCCCCTCCCCGAACCGGCCGCACGCGACTTTCCGCGCGCGGCCACCAGCCAACGGAGGAGACACCATGTACTACACCGCTCCCGGCCAACGGCACGTCCAGGTCCTCGTGCCCGCCCAGGCCCCCACTCGCGCGCTGCCTGCGCCGCCACCACAGCCACAGGCACAGGCACAGCCACAGAAGCCCCCGCCGGCGACGCGCTCCGCGCCCGAGCCGCCGCCGGTGAACCCCGTCGTGCGCGAGGCCCTCGACGCCGCCTTCGGCGCACACGGCGTCGCGTCCCCGATGCTCGCCCGGTTCGCGCCGGCCGTGCGCGCCCACATCAGGGCGCGCAAACGCGCCGCCGCCCCCGCGCCGCAGCCGGTGCGCGTTGTCACCTGCCACGCCCGCGAGGGCGGCGAATACTTCGGCACCGTCGACACCGGCGCGGGCCGCCGGCTCGCCTACGCGGCGAAGGTCGACGGCGCCAAGCTCGTCTCGTTCAAGGTGCTCTGACCGAGGCGCCGGGGCGCGGCTAGATCACCGTGGAGCCGCCCTCGGCGGGCGCGGAGCCTGCGGCGGCGTCCTCGGTCTGCTGCACAAACTGCTTGCGCATGGCGAAGAGCTGGCGCACGGTCTCCTCCTGGACGGCCTCGTTCATCGCGTTGAACATCTCGCCGCCCTCCTTCTGGTACTCCACCAGCGGGTCGCGCTGCGCCATGGCGCGCAGGCCGATGCCCTCCTTGAGGTAGTCCATCTCGTAGAGGTGCTCGCGCCACTTCGTGTCGATGATCGGCAGGATCACCATGCGCTCGAGGTTGCGCATCTGGGCCTCGCCGCCGATGGAAACGACGCCCTCCTCGAGCTGGTCGTATTGCGCGTTCGCGTCGTCGACAAGCGCCTGGCGCAGCTGCGCTGCGGTGAGCTCACCGGGGCGGCCGTAGGCGTCGCCGTCGATAAGCTCCTGCGCGCTCACGGAGGGGCCGTAGAGGGAGTCGAGGGCGTTCCACAGCTCGTCGAGGTCCCAGTCCTCGACGTAGCCCTCAGCGGTCGCCCCGTCGACGTACGCGCTGATCGTGTCCGCGATCATGCGGCGCACCTGGCCCGCGATGTCCTTCGAGGCGAGAATCTCCTGGCGCTCGCCGTAGACGACCTTGCGCTGCTCGTTGAGCACCTCGTCGTACTTGAGCACGTTCTTGCGCATCTCGAAGTTCTGGTTCTCCACCTGGGACTGCGCGCCCTTGATGGCGTTGGAGACCATTTTCGCCTCGATCGGCACGTCGTCCGGCACGTTGAGGCGGTTCATCATGTTCTCCATCGACTGGCCGACGAAGCGCACCATGAGCTCATCGCGCATGGAGAGGTAGAAGCGGGACTCGCCCGGGTCGCCCTGGCGTCCGGAGCGGCCGCGCAGCTGGTTGTCGATGCGGCGCGACTCGTGACGCTCGGTGCCGATGACGTAGAGGCCGCCCGCTTCGCGTACCTCGTCGCCAAGCTGCTGCGAACGCTCCTTGGCCAGCGGCAGCTGCTCGTCCCACGCCTCCTGGTAGCGCTCCTCGTCCTCGAACGGGTCGAGGCCCTGGGTTTGCAGCTTCGCGTCGAGGAGGATCTCGGGGTTGCCGCCGAGCACGATGTCGGTGCCGCGACCCGCCATGTTCGTGGACACCGTCACCTTGCCGGGCAGGCCCGCCTCGGCGATGATGCGGCCCTCCTCCTCGTGGTGCTTCGCGTTGAGCACGTTGTGCGCGACGCCCTTGCGGGTGAGCAGCTGCGAGAGGTACTCGGAGCGCTCGACCGAGGTCGTGCCCACGAGAACCGGCTGGCCCTTCTCCACGTGCTCCGCGATGTCCTCGGCCACCGCCGCGAACTTGGCCTCCTGCGTCTTGTAGATGAGGTCGTCGCGGTCGGTGCGCTGGTTCGGCTTGTTCGGCGGGATCTGCACGACGTCCATCTTGTAGATCTGGTGCAGCTCCGCGGCCTCGGTCTCGGCGGTACCGGTCATGCCGGACAGCTTGTCGTAGAGGCGGAAGTAGTTCTGCAGCGTGACGGTCGCCAGCGTCTGGTTCTCGTTCTTGATCTCGACGTTTTCCTTGGCCTCGATGGCCTGGTGCATGCCCTCGTTGTAGCGGCGGCCCGGGAGCACGCGGCCCGTGAAGCTGTCGACGATGAGCACCTCGCCCTGGCGGATGATGTAGTCCTTGTCGCGCTCGAAGAGCTCCTTCGCCTTGATGGCGTTGTTGAGGTAGCTCACGAGCTGCGAGTGCTCCGGGGCGTACAGGTTGTCAATGCCCAGCTGGTCCTCGACGAACTCCACTCCCTCCTCGGTGATGCCGACGGTGCGCTTGCGGTGATCCACCTCGTAGTGGATGCCCTCGCGCATGCGCGGCGCGAGCTGGGCGAACACGGTGTAGAACTGGCTCGATCCGTCCACCGGGCCGGAGATGATAAGCGGCGTACGGGCCTCATCGATGAGGATCGAGTCAACCTCGTCCACGATGGCGTAGTTGTGGCCGCGCTGCACGATGTCATCCGGCGAGCGCGTCATGTTGTCGCGCAGGTAGTCGAAGCCGAGCTCGTTGTTCGTGCCGTACGTGATGTCGGCGTCGTAGGCCTTCTTGCGCTCCGCCGGGCGCATGTCGGAGAGGATCACGCCGACCTCGAGGCCGAGGAAGTGGTGGACGCGGCCCATCATCTCGGCGTCGCGCTTGGCCAGGTAGTCGTTCACCGTCACCACGTGCACACCCTTGCCGGACAGGCCGTTGAGGTAGGCGGGCAGCACCGACGTCAGCGTCTTGCCCTCGCCGGTCTTCATCTCGGCGACGTTGCCGAAGTGCAGGGCCGCGCCGCCCATGATCTGCACCTTGAAGTGCTTCTGGCCCAGCACGCGCCACGACGCCTCGCGGGCGGTGGCGAACGCGTCGAGCAGGATGTCGTCGAGGGTGGCGCCGTCCGCCAACTGCTGCTTGAACTCCTCGGTCTTGGCCTTGAGTTCCTCGTCGGTCAGTGCGGAGTACTCGTCGTCGAGCGCCATGACCTCATCGGCGATCTTGGCGAGGCGCTTGACGGTGCGCCCCTCACCGGCACGGAGCAGCTTCGACAGTCCAAACACGTGTGCAACGTCCTTTACTTCTGGTTTGACAGGGCCAGGATGATACGACCTGCCATTCTACGCACGACTACCCCGGGAGAGACAACCCCCTCTGGGCACGTCGAGACGCAATTGCTTCTCGACGAAAACCGCGCGGCCCCGACTGCGGGGCCGCGCGGCGTTGACGCTTTCGGCTAGTCGATCTCGCCCTCGGGGGCCAGCTCGATCAGGCCGTAATCGAACGCGTGGCGGCGGTACACCACCGCCGGGCGGTTCGTCTCCTCGTCCACGAAGAGGTAGAAATCGTGGCCGACGAGCTCCATCTCGCTGAGCGCGTCGTCGACGCTGCGCGGGGTGTTCGGGTGCACCTTGGTGCGCACGATCTGGCCCGGCGTGAGGTCGTCGACGAGCCCCTCGTACGGGTCCACGTCGTACTTGCCCGCCTGCGCCGCGGCGCGCTCCTGTTCGGCCTTCGCGTCCGCCTCGATCTGGGCGGCGAGCTCGCCGGTGCCCTTCGGCGCGCGGTGGCCGGACATCGCGATGTTGCGGCGGGCTTTCACCTTGCGCAGGGAACGCTCGAGCTTGTCCACCGCGGAATCAAGCGCGGCGTAGAACGTCTCCTCGCGGGCCTCCGCGCGGGCGAGGTGGCCCGACCCGGTGGCGGTGATCTGGATGCGCTCGGCTTGCGCCTCGCGCCGCGGGTTCGGCTCGTGCTTGAGCTCGACGTTGAATGACGTGAGCGTGGGGTCAAGCTTCTCGATCTTCGCCAGCTTGGTGTTCACCCGTTCCTGGAAGTGCTCGGGCACCTCGACGTTGCGGCCGGTGATGGTCACCAGGGCATCGGGGCTCAGCGCCTCGCCTTGGACTTGGACCTCGCCTTGGATCGGCGCGCCGGCCTGTTCTACTTTGCGGTCTGCGGCAGTCATCTGCGTCCTCCCTTGCAGTAGTAGGAACTGTGTCCACCACCACTATACAACTGGTTATGACCAATTCGGGCGAAAATCGTGGGAGGTTGCTGTGGGCTCCCCTACGCCACGCATAACGCCAGGCAGGCGACCGGGTTCGCCCCGTGCGCGAGGAGGGCGGACACGCTCGCCTGCAGCGTCGCGCCGGTGGTGACCACGTCGTCGACCACTACCACCTCGCCCCGGGGCACGCCGGCGATGCGGACCCTCCCGGCGAGGTTCGCCCGGCGCGCCGCCTCGTCGAGGCCCGCCTGGTCCGCCGCCGCCGGGTCGAGGGCGAGCACCGGAGCCACGCGGCGCCCGCTCGCGCGGCACACCTGCTCCACCGGGTCCCCGCCGCGGGCGCGCGCGGAGCGGGGGCGCGTCGGGGCGGGCACGAGCACGGCCCCCGCGGGGATCTCGCCGCGCGCCTCGAGGTAGTCGAGCGCAGCGGCGAGCACCGCCCCCATGTGGGAGCGCACGGCGAGGTGGTTGCGCTCCTTCATCGCCAGCACCACCGCGCGGTGCGGATCCGCGTACGGCGCGAGCGCGAACACGGGCGTGTGCGGGGTGGACTTCGGAAACACCCGCCGCGGCGGGGCGGCGAGCGCGGTGCGGCAGCGGGTGCACAGCAGCTCCCCGGGGTGGCCGCACCCCGCGCACCGGCGCGGCAGCACCAGCTCCCCGATCTGGCCGAACATCCCCGCCATCGCGTCCCCCTGTATCGTCTTCGCCCCCGCGGCGCCCGTCAGCGCGCCGCGATCGGCAGCGCGCGCACGCCCTCGAGCCCCGGCACCTCGCGCCAGATCGGATTATCCGCCCCGGAGGTGGGCACCTGCAACAGGGCGTTGGCGTCCGTGACGTAGAGCGTGTTCGGCGACGCCGCGACCGCCACCACCGGCGCCGAGATGTTGCCCGAGGACTGCGCGGTCATGGACGAGCCATCCTGTTCCACGCGCATTACCGGGGTGCTCGAGGACGTGCCCACGATAAACGAGCCGTCCGGGCGCCAGTCGGCCGCGACGACGCTGCCGCCAAGCTCCTGGGCGTACTCGTAGACGTTGACGATGGAGCGCTCGCCCGAGGTCGCCCGCCGCACGATGCCAGTGTAGAGGCACCCGTCGATGACCATGACAACGCGGGTGCCGGTGCGCGAGAGCCGCAGCACCGAAATCTTACCGTCCACGCCGTCCGGCAGCTCCGCCTTCACCTCGCTCGTGGTCAGGTCGCCAGTGGCCGCGGACTGCACGGTGCGCAGGATCCGCTTGCCGTCGGCGACGGTCCACACCGCGCCGGCGTCGGACTCGAACGACGGGCGGGTGAACGTCCCGGCGCGCATCACCTCCGCCTCGCGCCCGCCGAACCGGCCGACGCGGAACACGTCGTCGACGCCGTCGTCTGGGCGGCCGAAGACCGCGGCCCACTCTCCGGTGTTCGTGATGTCGGCCGAGGCGGCGTCGGTGGACTTGCCCAGCTCCCCCTCGACGGGCTGGGCCGAGCGGTCGCCGACGCGCACGACCTTGCCGTCGGAGAGCGCGTAGAGCATGGTCTCGCCGACGCTCTCCACCAGCGGGCTCACGTCAACGAAGTCGTCGGTGTCGAGCGTGTCGGTGCCGTCGATCAGCGGCTCCCCGTCCGCGGTAAGCCGGTAGGGCCCGGTCACGCCCGCGGTGGCGAGCGTCCACACCACCTGGGCCGCGAAGCGGGTGCGCTCGTCCTGCGGCACGCCGCCGAACCCGGTGAACGTGTACGCGCCGTCGCGCACGCCCGTAAACGCCGCGCTCGATGGCAGCACCCCGGTCAGCGCCGAGCGTAGCCGCTCGGACGGGCCCTCCATGACCAGCGCGATGAGGTCGCTCGCGAGCGTTTCGCGCGCGGAGTGCACCCAGCGCCGGTCAGTGACCAGCTCGCGGTCCTCGTCGTCGAAGAAGTAGAGGTTATAGGGCTGGTACTGGTTGCGCAGCTCCGTGCGCTCCATGACCACCCCGGCCGGCAGCGAGGAGATGCGCCACTGCCCGTCCACCATGTCCAGCTCGATCGTCGCCTCGTACGTGCCGCGTTCCGGGGTGTAGGCGCCGCCCTGGCGCAGCGTGCCCACCACCTTGCCGTGCACCGCGAAGCTGCGCTTGCCCACGGTCGAGCCGGGCAGCGTGGTCATGCCGATGCTGTCGACGACGAGCTTTTCCTCCTCCGGGTTCCACGCGGACGCTGCGGCGTCGGTGAGGTAGGACCGGGCCGCCTCGTAGTTCCCGTCCGGCCGCGCGGACGCGGCGTAGAAGCCGCGCAGCAGCAGGTCCGGCTCCTGCCCGTCGACGGGCCGCGGCGCGGAGGCCTCGGACTCCTCCGGGGTGAACGAGCGCAGCACGTGGGGCGCGGAGTTCGTCGGCAAGGATGCGCACCCCGCCGCCGGGCCGGCCGTCACCGCGAGCACCACGGCGAGCACTTTCTTACGCACGTTCATCGCGGCCCTCCTCGAGCGGTTGCGTATCGACGTCCTCCGGCCCCGCCGCGGCCTCGGCCCCACCGGACGTGGCATCTGGGTCCACCGCGCCCGGGGCCGGGCTGGGGGCCTCGAGCTCGAGCGGCGCCTGCGTGAACCCGGTCTCCGGGTGGCGGGGCAGCACGAGGCGGAACTGCGAGCCCACCCCGAACTCCCCCACGGCGTCGAGCGTGCCGCCGTGCAGCTGCGCGTCCTCCCGGGCGATGGCCAGGCCCAGCCCGGTGCCGCCGGAGTGGCGCTTGCGCGACTTGTCGGCGCGCCAGAACCGGTTGAACACGAGCTCGTCCTCGCCCGGCTTGAGGCCCACGCCGCGGTCGGTGACGGTGAGCGCGACGGCCTCCTCGTTTGACCGCATTGTGACGGTGACGGGGTTGCCCTCCGAGTGGTCGATGGCATTCGCCATGAGGTTGCGCGCGATGCGCTCGATGCGCCGGGCGTCGCCCTCGAGCATCTGCGGCTCCTCCGGGACGTCGAAGACGACCTCGACGTCGAGCTCCTCGGCGAGGTGCCGGGTCTGCTGCCACGCGGATTCCACCGGCTGGCGCGCGTCGACGTTCGCGGCGGAGAGCTCGGCCACGCCCGCGTCGTGGCGCGAGATCTCGAGCAGGTCGTTGAGCAGCGCCTCGAACCGGTCGAGCTCGCTGATCATGAGCTGCGAGGCGCGCCGCGTCGCCGGCTCGAGCGAGTCCTCGTCCGCGGCGATGAGGTCCGCCGCCATGCGCACCGTGGTCAGCGGCGTGCGCAGCTCGTGCGAGACGTCCGAGGTGAACTGCCGCTGCAGGTTGCTGTATTCCTCGAGGTTGTTGATCTGGCGCGACAGCGCGTCCGCCATGTCGTTGAAGGACATCGCGAGCACCGCCATCTCGTCCTCCCCGTCGACGGGCATGCGCTCGCGCAGGTGGCCCGACGCGAAGCGCTGCGCGGTGCGCGACGCCGAGCGCACCGGTCCGACAATCTGCTGCGAGGCGAGCCAGGAAATGCCCATGAGCAGCACCGCGACGATGACGGCGGCGGAGGCGAGGATGCCGCGCATGAGCGCGACCGTGGAGGCCTCGTTCTCCATGTTCATCACGAGGTAGAGCTGCAGGTTCGGGATGTCCGTGTTCGTCGGCGTGCCCACGATGAGCGCGTCGTAGGACGAGCGGTCCGAGCGCTCCACGGACGCGAACTGGTAGGCCACGTTGCCGCCGGAGACGAACTCGGCGAGCCGGGCCGGGATCTGGTACGACTCCGGCGAGGACGTCACCGAGCCGTCCGGGCTCTGCACCACGAGCACGGGCTCGTAGAAGCTCGAGGAGTCGCCGCTTTCCTGGGCCCGCTGCGCGAGGCCGGCGCGCGCCGAGTTGAGCCGCGCCTGCAGCGAGGAGGACGTCCCCGAGTTCGCCAGCTGGTACTCGACGGTGGAGCGGGCGCGCTCGATCTCCACACTCGCCGTCTCAATTTTCGCCGCGGTGATGCGGTCCGTGACCACGGAGGCGAGTGCGAATCCGAGCACGGACATCACGACCATCGACACGAGCATCACCGTGCCCACGAAGCGCACCTGCAGCTTCGTAGACCACGCGTGCCGGACGCGGTCGCGCGCGCGTCTGAAGGCGTCCAGCTGCTACACCTCCGGCTTGCCGGTCTTGTAGCCGACGCCGCGCACGGTGAGGATGATCTCCGGGTTCTCCGGGTCATGCTCGATCTTGGAGCGCAGGCGCTGGACGTGGACGTTCACGAGGCGCGTGTCCGAGGCGTTGCGGTAGCCCCACACGGACTCGAGCAGCTCCTCGCGGCTGTGCACCTGGTTCGGCTTGCGCGCCATCTCCAGCAGCAGGTCGAACTCGAGCGGGGTGAGCTGGATTTCCTCGCCCCCGCGGGTGACGGTGTGCTGCGGCACGTCGATGGTGAGGTCGCCCACCTCGAAGACGTCCGAAGGCTCGTCGTCAGTCCGGCGCAGCCGTGCCCTGATGCGGGCCACGAGCTCTTTCGGCTTAAACGGCTTCGTGATGTAGTCGTCCGCGCCCGATTCGAGGCCGAGTACGACGTCGACGGTGTCCGTCTTCGCTGTGAGCATGACGATCGGCACCCCGGATTCCTTGCGGATCTCGCGGCAGATGTCGATGCCGTTCATCCCCGGCAGCATGAGGTCGAGCAGGATGAGGTCCGGGTCGAATGAGTGGAACGCGCCCACCGCCTCCGCGCCGTCCGTGACGGAGCTGGTGTGGAACCCCTCGGCTTCCAGCACGATGGTGAGCATCTCGTTGATCGCCGGGTCGTCGTCGACGACGAGGATCTTCGCTGCCATGGGGCCTCCCTATTCCGTTCCTGCTGCGCCTGCCGCTCCCGCGAGCTCGCGCGCGACGTCGCTCACTGCCTGCATAATAACCGCGGGATCGTCCGTGCGGACCCACCGGCCCGCCCAGCCGGAATCGGCGAGCTCGCGGTAGGCCGCGGAGGTCGCGGCTTGCAGCGCCGCATCGCGCTCGTAGCGGTCCCGGGTGCGCGCCTCGTCCTGCTCCTCACGCTTCGCCGCGCGCTCGCGCGCGACGTCCGGCTGCGTGTCCACGAGCACCTGGAGGTCGGGCTTCGGCAGCCCGAGCCGGCCGAACTCGAGGTCGTGCACCCACGCGACCGCGGCCGGGTCGCCCGTGCGCGCGCTCGTGTACGCGGCGTTCGAGGCCACGTAGCGGTCGAGGATGAGGACCCGGTCCGGGTCGCCCGCGTAGCCGTCGAGCAGCGGCTTCGCGCCGCGCCTGTCCAGCGCGAACAGTGTGGCCATGCCAAACGCGGAGTCGGTCAGGTCACCCATCCGCCCGTGCAGGGCCTCTTGGGCGAGCTGGGCGTGCACGGAGTCGTCGTAACGCGGGAACGCGAGCGTGTCCGCCCCGAACCGCTCCTCCACCGCGGTGACCAGTGTGTGCTTGCCCGCCCCGTCGATGCCTTCAACTGCGACGATCATGGCGCTCCCCGCCGCCCGCTAGGACAGCGCCTCAAGGAACTGCTCGAGGTCGGCCTCGGTGTCGGCCTCCTCGAGGACCGCCGCGGCGGCGTCCATGAGTTGCTCGTCGATCTCCTCCGGGTGGCGGCGAATGAACGGGTACGTCTCGGCGATGTCGCCCGCGGAAAACGGCGCGCCGGCCCAGATCGCGGTGATCGTCGCCCCCGCCTGGCCATTGAGCAGCTCGTCCTCCGTGGGGGACTCCTGGCGCGCCGCGAGGAGCACGGCGTCGCGCACAGTGTCAAAGACCTCGTCGAAGTCGAGTTCCGCAAGCTCGTCGAGGAAATCCGCGTTGGTGTCGACGGTGAAGATTTCCTTGTCCCAGGTATTCACGGCGACGCTCCTTTCATGGCGTTGAGTGGAAGACTTTCCTACCACATCTATATACGTCACCGCGCCCGCGCGCATGGTTTTGCGTTGCGACGCACCTTCGGCGGGGTTCCGCTTCCGGCCCGGACGTGCTATAACTTTGCCGTAGAATAACTGTTACCAACTTGTGATGAACTTGCGCCGCGGGCTGGACAGGCGCGGAAGGAGTGCACCGTGGAACGCTCGACACGCCGGATGGCCGCGTTCTTGGGCGCCGGTGCCCTCCTCGCCGCCATCGTCGGCTGGAGCGTCTGGGCGACGTCCACCCACGGGCAGTCCAACGCCGGGTTCACCGCAGACGCCGCCGGCGTGTCGCCGTCGTCGCCCGGTGCGGCATCTGAATCCGTCTCCGGCGCGGCATCCACGACGTCGGCAAGCGCCCGCCCCTCCGCCGACAGCGGCCGGTCGCAGGCTTCGTCGACGGGGTCGACCGGGGCGTCGCGGCAGTCCGCGGGCGCGGAACCGGGCGGCTCCGAGTCCGCCGCATCCGCGGACGGGGCGGCGGCGCCCGGCAGCGGGAGGTTCCCGTCCGGCTACCAGGCGGAGCGCGACCCCTACCTGCCCCCGCACGCGATCGTCGCCCAGGTGCCCGCGTCGGACCAGCCGGATCGTGTGTACAAGCCGACCAACATCGTGCCCACCTCGGCAGCGCAGCAGAGCGAGGCGCCGACGAGTGGCGCGTCCGAGCCGCAGCCCACGCCTGGCGGCAGCGCGGCACCCACGCCGCAGGGCCCGGACCGCAACCCGGCTTCGACCTCCGTCGAGCCGATGACCCCCGCCGCGCCGCCAGCACGGCCGAACGAGCCCGGATCCCAGGCCGGCGCCGGCGTACCGTCGGAGAATGCGGAGACGGAGGAGGACACCCCGCAGCCGGGCGCGCCACAACCCGAACCGGCCGAGTCCCCCGCCGAGCGCCCGGCCTCGGTGCCGGGCAAGGAGGACGTGGCCGGCTACCCGTCGCCGCAGTCCACGCGCTTCGACCCGCGCGAGATCATCGACCGCATCTCCAGGCGCTAGGCGGGCGCAGCCGGGATAGTCCGTTAGGCCGTCGCCACGAAGAGCTGGGCGCCCTCCGGGCCCGCGGTCAACGTCGCGGGCCCGTCGCTCGCGGGGACCCAGGCGGCGTTGCCCTGCACGAGTTCGAGCTCGCCGCTGTCCGCGCGGCCCGCGGCGCAGAGCACGACGGCCGGGCCGTCAAGGTCGACGGTGAGGTGCTCGCCGGCGGCGAGGGTGCGCGTGCGCACGGCGAAGTCATCCACCGGGAGCTGGAACTCCACCCCACCCTCGGCGAGCGGCGCCGTCTGGGTCCGGGGGTTGTCCAGCGCGGAGAAATCGAGCACCCGGACGAGCTCCGGCACGTCGACGTGCTTGGTGGTCAGGCCCCCGCGTAGCACGTTGTCCGAGTTGGCCATGACCTCGACGCCGAGGCCCGAGAGGTACGCGTGCAGCTGACCGGCGCGCAGAAAGGCCGCCTCGCCCGGCTGGAGCGTGACCACGTTGAGCAACAGCGCCGCAACGACGCCGACGTCCCCCGGGTAGGTCTCGTTGAGCTGGAGGAACACGCGGGCCGCCTCGACCATCCAGTCTGGGTGGCCGCTGCCGGCGGCGATACGCTCGGCGCCCGCCGCGACGGACTCCACGAGCTCGGCGCGCGCCTGATTGGGCAGCGAGATGAGGGTGGTAAACAGCGCGCGCAGATCCCCCTCACCGTCCGTGGGCAGCATGGTCGCGTAGCGGGAAAGCTCGGGGCTCGCGATCGCCTTGAACAGCACCGCGGTGGCCGCGGGCGGGCGGAACCCGGCGAGCGCCTTGAACTCGGTGAGGGCGACGATGAGCTCCGGCTTCGGGTTGGGGTCCTTGTAGTTGCGCCGCGGGTCGGTGAGCGCGATGCCCGCGGCGTTTTCGCGGGCGAAGCCCCCCTCCGCCTGCTCGCGCGACGGGTGCGCCTGGATGCTCAGCGGCGCCGCCGCCGCGAGCAGCTTGACCAGAAACGGCAGCTCGTCGCCGTGCTCGGCGCGCACGCGCTCCCCCAGCGCCGCCGCTGGGTCGGAGGCGATCACGTCGTTAAGCGGCTGCCCGTCGACAAGGGCCGGCGCCGCGGGGTGGGCGCCGAACCACAGCTCGGCCTCCGGTTGAGCGCTCGGCGTCGGCTCGCCGCGCAGCTGCGCGAGCAACGTGCGCGAGCCCCAGGGGTACGGGCGCAGGACACCCTCGAGGTGCTGCATGGGGTTCTCCTTTACTCCTCGGTGCCCTCGCTGTGCGGGCTCAACGCGGTCGCGGCGTACGCCCGCGCGAGTAGGCGCAGGCCTCGGGCTGTCTCGTCCCCGGTTTCCGGGGCAGCGGTTTCCACCCGCACGCCGGCGGACACGGCCGGCGGGAGCGGGTCCACCGACCACGCAACGGTTGTCAAACCTACCAGCCCGGGCGGCCCGTCCACGTACGGGTCGTAGAAGATGTCGTCCGCGGCCGGCCCCGGCCCGGCCTGGTTGCGCTCGCGGTCGCGCTCGAGGGCGGCGGGCAGCTCGTCCGAGCCGATGTAGCTCGACGCGGCGCCACCCACGGTCCATACCGCCGCGACGAGCTCGGCGAGCGCCGCTCCACGCGGGCCGACACCGGTGTGCGCCACGCGCGCGCCCTCGACGGCGGCGCTGAGCTGGCGAGCGGGGTTGACGGCCGCGCCGCGCGCCGGCGCGCAGGCCTCGAGTTCCGCGTCCACCTCGTCGGCGAGGAGCTCGAGGCGCTCGGCGACGAGGTCCGGCTCGAGGTGCAGGCACTGCACCACCGCGGCGACCGCGGTGGCCGCGCGTGCGGGCGAGGACCCGCCGGCACCCGGCAGCGCGGGGATGCGCGCGGTGGAGTGCGGAGCCTCGTCGATGAGCATCCCCTGCCGCGGCCCCGCGAGCACCGTCTCCGCGCCGCGGCCGGCGGCGTCGGAAAGCCCGCGCAACGCGTCCTCACCACCGCTCTCCCCGCCGAGCTCCGCCCCGCCGCTGACGACCACGACGACGTCGAGCGGGCCGACGTAGGCCGGCAGCGTGCGCGCGACGACGACCGGGGCCGCGAGCGGCGCGAGCCACGCCACGGCGGCGCGGGCGGCCGCTTCGGCGACCTGGTCGGCCGCGAGCACGACGACGCTGCGCGGCGCGAGACCCGCCACCTCGGCGAGCGCGCCGCCCCGCAGCGCCTGCGCGACGGCGCGGACCTGGGCGCCTTCGTGCGCGACGTCGAAGAATGCGGCCTCGTCCCGGTGCAACCCGTCCATACCGCGCGAGCCTACGCGCGGATGATGCCGAGCACCTCGTCCGTGAGCGCGTCGACCTCTTCGCGCGTGGGCGCCTCCGCGTTGAGGCGCAGCAGCGGCTCGGTGTTGGAGGCGCGGACGTTGAACCACGCCTTCGAGTCCTTGAGCTGCACCGTCACGCCGTCGAGCTCGTCGACGGACGCGGCGCGGTCCGCGAACGCGTCCACCACGCGCTGGGTGGCGGCCGCCTGGTCGGCGACCTCGCTGTTGATCTCGCCGGAGGCGGCGTAGCGGTCGAACTGCGCCATGAGCTCGGACAGTGGCGCGTCCTGCTCGGCGAGGGCGGCCAGCACGTGCAGGGCCGCCACCAGGCCGGAGTCCGCGTTGAAGAAGTCGGCGAAATAGTAGTGCGCGGAGTGCTCCCCGCCGAAGAGTGCGTCGTGCTCCGCCATCTGCGCCTTGATGTAGGAGTGGCCCACGCGCGTGCGCACCGGGGTGCCGCCGCACTCCTCGATGACCTCGGGCACGGCACGCGAGGTGATGAGGTTGTGGATGATCGTCGCCCCCGGGTGCTCCGCGAGCGTGCGGGTGGCGATGAGCGCGGTGATCGCGGACGGCGAGACGGCGTTACCCTGCTCGTCGACGACGAAGCAGCGGTCCGCGTCCCCGTCGAACGCGAGCCCGATGTCGGCGCCCTGTTCCACGGTGAAGCGCTGCAGGTCGACGAGGTTCTTCGGGTCAAGCGGGTTCGCCTCGTGGTTCGGGAAGGTGCCGTCGAGCTCGAAGTACAGCGGGCGGATATCCATGTCGCCGAGCACCGCCGGCACCGTCATCCCGGCCATGCCGTTCGCGGCATCCACCGCGATGACGAGCGGGCGGCGCGTGGGCACCGGCACGAGTTCGCGCAAGTAGTGGGCGTACTCGCCGAGGGCATCGTGCTTCTCGACGGCCCCAGGCTCGCCGTCATATTCCGGCACGCCCTCGAGAATCATCCGGCCGACCTCGGCGAGCCCGGTGTCGGTGGACACCGGCTTCGCGCCCGCGCGGCACAGCTTGATGCCGTTGTACTTCGCCGGGTTGTGGGAGGCGGTGAACATCGCGCCCGCGCAGCGCTTCGTGCCGGCGACGAAGTACAGCTCGTCGGTGGAGGTCAGCCCGAGCTCGGTGACGTCGATGCCCTGCGAGGCCGCGCCCTGCGCGAACGCCGCGGCCAGCGACGGCGAGGAGGGGCGCATGTCGTGGCCCACCGCGATGCGGATCTCGCCCTCGCCGCGCAGGATGTTCGCAAACGCGGCGCCCGCGGTACGGACGAAGTCCTCGTCGATGGTCTCGCCGACGACGCCGCGGACGTCGTACGCCTTGATGACGTTCTTCAGCGTTTCACTCGTGTGCTCGATAGCCATGCGCGACATCTTATCGCGGGCCTGCGCCGGGGCGCGCTAGTCGTCCCCGGGGTTCGCCCCGCTCTCGCCGCCGGCGTGGGTGTTGTTCGGATCCGGCACGACCCGCAGGTGGGAGCGCCGCGCGGCCTTGTGCGCCGCAATCTGCTCCTCCACGCGCTTGGTCCGGTGGACCGGGTGGTTCGAGGTCTCCGGGTCGTTGAAGTCGCGCGCGGCGCTGTACTCGATGGGGTCCTGCCCGCCCTCGACGAGGCCGGTGGTCACGCGCCCGGCCTCGCGCACCGCGGCAGCGAGCGCGGTGATGTCGTTGGTCTCGTCCTCGGCGTCGTCGTCCGGGTCGAGCTCCACGTGCTCGACGCGCACCATCTCCCAGCCCACCGGCGCGGTGATGTGGGCGGAGTGGCGCTCGCAGAGGTCCCAGGCGTGGGGGTCGGGCGTCGGCGCGAGCGGGCCGATGACGGCCGTGGAGTCGGCGTACGCGTAGATCAGCGTGGCGACGGCAGGCCTGCCACACCCGGGACGGCAGCAGCGACGGTAGACATTCACGGCGCCAAGTCTAAACCCGACATTGAGAATTCCGCGCCGCAACGCGGCGCGCCCCGCCGCCGCGCGCGCCGCGGACCCCTAGCATTGTGCTCCATGAGTTCCACGCGAGTGCCGCACGGCGACCCCTCCAGCCCGCTGCACACCCACCCCGCGCGCAACCGCCACGGGCGCGGCGCGCGGGGCCCGCTCCTGCCGGTCGGCGTGCCGCGCTATACGACGCGTTCCGCGCACTTCGACCAGCTCGTCATCGACGCGTACGCGCCATTGCACAACGCCTACTTTCGCGAACTCGCCGGCGTGGACCTCGCTGTGGACACCATCCCCCGGATGCGGCTCAGCCCAGACATGACCGTCTTTCCGGACGAGATCATCGCCGACGGGCCCGTGCCGCTGGGCCGCGTGCTGCAGGCCGGCGTGGATCGGCGGGGCAACCCCACCCGCGCGCGCTTCGTCGTCTTCCGCATGCCCATCGAGCAGCGCGCCGCGACGACGGAGGAGCGCTCCGAGCTCGTGACCTGGGTCCTCACCGCCCTAGTGGCGAATTACCTCAACTTGGACGCGCGGACGATCGACCCCGATTTCCCCTGGTAGTCCCCCGTTAGACCCCCGGTTAGACCCGCTAGCCGATCTGCTTTTTCAGGCGGCGGCGTTCGCGGTCGGACAGCCCGCCCCAGATGCCGAAGCGCTCGTCGTGCTCGAGCGCGTACTCGAGGCACTCGTCGCGCACGGCGCACGCCTTGCAGATGCGCTTCGCCTCTCGGGTGGAGCCGCCCTTTTCGGGGAAGAACGCCTCGGGGTCGGTCTGGGCGCACAGCGCCTGGTCCTGCCACTCCTGCTCGACGGCACCAAACAACTCGTCGAGGGTCATGCCCCCCGCGGCGGCGCCGCGGAGGATGGCGTCAGCCTGGTTTTCCACGCCCGTACCTTCCTTCGTTGCTCTTCCATGTCGTCCCTCAGGCGGCCTCAGATGCCGCGCATGACACTGCTGTGATTAGACACCGGGACACTAAATAGTCGCAACCAGAATCCGGGGCTTCCCGCGCTCGCGCGCACAAGAGCCACGTCATTCGCCACACCAGTCACACGAGTCACAGCCCGCCAGGTTCGGGGGTGAACAGTGGGGGTACTACATATAGGGGTCCGCGGCGAAAAAGGAACTATTTCGCCGCGTTCGGCGTGTCGGTTACGCGTCGGAGGAGAAACGCACTCCCGAATCCGGGATCTCCACGCCCGGCCACACGCGCATGCCCCCGAGCAGCTCGCAGCGGGCCCCGACCGTGGCGCCCTCGCCGATCACGCAGTCCGTGATCCGCGCGTTCGCGCCGATGCGCGCGCCGGCGGCGATGATCGAGTTGCGCACCATCGCGCCCGGCTCGATGGTTGCCCCGTCGAAGATCACGGAGTCGTCGACACGCGAGCCTGCGCCGATCTCGCACCCGCGGCCCACCGTCGTGCCGCCCATGAGGATGACGCCGTGGGCGACGCCGGCGGAGGCGTCGACAAGCGACTCGCCCGTGCGGCCCTCGAGTAGCGGCGAGTACGCGATGCCGCGCACGACGTCCGAGGAGCCCTGCACGAAGTCGGCCGGGCGACCCATGTCGCGCCAGTACGACGAGTCGACGTGGCCAACGACCTTCGCCCCGGAAGCGAGCAGGCCGGGGAACGTCTCGCGCTCCACCGACACCACGCGCCCTGCCGGGATCTGCTCGATCACGGAGCGCTTGAACACGTAGCAGCCCGCGTTGATCTGGTCGGTCGGCGGATCCTCCGTCTTCTCCAGGAAGGCCAAGACGTTGCCGTCCTCGTCCGTGGGCACCGAGCCGAACGCGCGCGGGTCCGGCACGCGCACGAGGTGCAGCGTCACGTCTGCGTCCTTGCCCACGTGTGTCGCGGCGATCGCGGAAAGGTCCGCACCGGAGAGCACGTCGCCGTTGAACACCATGACATTGTCGTGGCGCAGCTTGTCGTAGACGTTGCGGATGCCGCCGCCGGTGCCTAGGGCCTCCTCCTCCACGACGTACTCGATCTCCAGGCCCCACTCCGCGCCGTCGCCGAAGTACTCCTCGAACACCTCCGCCTTGTAGGAGGTGCCCAGCACGACGTGGCGCATGCCCGCCTCGCGGATGCGCGCCAGCAGGTGCGCCAGGAAGGGGTAGCCCGCGGTGGGCAGCATCGGCTTCGGCGTCGACACCGTGAGCGGCCGCAGGCGCGTGCCGCGCCCGCCGACGAGAATCACCGCGTCCATGTCTGCGATCGGCGCGTTACCGCCGTTGCCAATGGGGTCCGTGTGTGCCATCTATTCGTCCTTCGTTGTCGTTTGGTCCGCCAGCGCCTTGGACTTCACCAGCCGCGGGCGGAAGCCGAGCTGGAGCGCCCCGCGCACGCGCAGGCCGAGCCACAGCGCGAGCCGGAGCGGAGCTTGCCACGCGTGCGGGTGCCTGTCGCGCTGGAAGCGGTACGCCGAGGCGTGGTGCGCCGGCACGGTCACCCGCCGGTGCTTATCCGCCACGTGACCCTGGTCGTGCAGGATCACCGACGACGGGCAGTACAGGTTGTCCCACCCCGCGCGCGTGAGCCGATCCCCGAAGTCGATGTCCTCGAGGTACATGAAGTAGCGCTCGTCGAAGCCGCCGATCGCGTCGAACGCCTCCCACCGCACGAGCAGGCACGCCCCGGAGAGCCACCCCGCCGTGCGCTGGACGTGCATGTTCGCGTTCGCCTGGTAGGCGCGCGAGAACGGGTTGCCCGGCCAGAGGTCGTACAGCAGGGCGTGGCCGATGCCGGTGGTCAGGCCCGGCACCTCGCGCGCGCTCGGGTAGGCCGAACCGTCGGCCTCCTCGATGCGCGGGCCGGCGGCGCCCACGTGCGGGCTCACCTCGATGCAGCGCACCAGCTCATCGATACTGCCCGGCGCGAACTCGACGTCGGGGTTGACGATGAGGAAGTAGTCGGGGTTGATGGCCCCCGCGTCTCGACGCCCGCGAAGCGCCCCCACCGCGGCATTGATGGCCGCGCCGTAGCCGATGTTGCCGCCGGTGGGCAGCACCTCGACGAAGTCGTGCTCGGCGGCCGCGCGCTGCGGGGCCCCGTCGGTCGAGCCGTTATCCGCGCAGACCAGCGTGTACGGGTTGCGCGTCGCCCCTGCGAGCGAGGCGATGAGGTGGCGCAGATGCCCGCCGGGCGAATACGTCACCGTAATCACCGCGAGCGGCGCATCATTAACCGAGTCTCGTACCTGTCGTTTCACAATGGGAGAAAGCATACCTACCCACCCCCCGCGTTCCCGCGCACGACGCTTTTCCCGGCGGGGGCATGTCGTATACTTCCCGGCGTGACTGACCCCAACCGTCGCGCCCGCGACATCCAGGCCGCCCCCTCGCGCGCGAGGGACGTGTCCCAGGCCGGCCACCCCGTGGTCAAAGGGGTCCTCGCGCTGTTGTCCGCCGCCGCGCTCACGCTCTCCGGCGTGGGCTACTTCACGGTCGGCCGCCTGGGCAGCCAGCTCAGCGCCTCGGAGCTCAACGTGAACACGCAGAGCAAGTCGAAGGGCAAGAAGAGCGACACCTCCCTCGACGGGGCGATGGACATCCTCCTCGTCGGCTCGGATTCGCGTACCGACGCGCAGGGTAACCCGCTGTCCGAAGACGAGCTGCGCCGCCTCAACGCCGGCGTCGCGGACGGCGAGGTAAACACCGACACCATCATGGTCGTGCGCATCCCGGAGGACGGGTCGAAGGCAACGGCGGTGTCCATCCCGCGCGACACGTACATCCACAACTCGAAGTACGGCAACATCAAGATCAACGGCGTCTACGGCGCGTACGCCGCTGACAAGCGCGAGGAGCTCGTGGAAAAGCACGGGATGAGCGAGGGCCCAGAGCTCGAGCAGCAGGTCGCCCGCGCGGGTCAGGAGGGCCTCATCGACGCGGTCGCGAGCCTCACCGGCGTGGAGGTGGACCACTACGCGCAGGTTGGCCTCTTGGGCTTCGTGCTGCTTACCGACGCCGTCGGTGGCGTCCGAGTCTGCCTCAACAACCCCGTGGACGAGCCGCTCTCCGGCGCCCACTTCCCCGCGGGCGTGCAGACGCTCGACGGCGCGCAGGCCCTCTCCTTCGTGCGCCAGCGCCACGACCTGCCCCGCGGCGACCTCGACCGCATCGTCCGCCAGCAGGCCTACATGGCGTCGCTGGTGAGCAGCGTGCTCTCCACCGGCACGCTCACCAACCCCGCCAAGCTGCGGGAGCTGTCCAACGCGGCGGAGCGCTCCGTGACGCTGGACAAGGGGTGGGACGTGGTCCGCTTCGCCCAGCAGCTCTCGGGCCTGGCCGGCGATAACGTCACCTTCACCACCATCCCGGTGACCTCCGTGAACGGCACCGGCGACTACGGCGAGTCCATCGTCACCGTCGACGTCTCCCAGGTGCAGGACTTCATGGCCAAGACGGTCGAGCCGGAGAAGAAGGAGACGGAGAGCAGCACGGTCGCGACGACCGCCGCGAACGCCGCCGCCTTTGCCCACGCCGATGTGAGCGTGCTCAACGCCGGCTCCACGGTCGGCCAGGCGGGGCGCGTCGCCGACGCCCTCAAGGAGCAGGGCATCACCGTCTCCAGCGTGTCCAACGCGATGGAGGGGGTCTACAGCGAGACCCAGGTCGTGGCCGCCGACGCGAACGACCCGGCGGCGCTGGAGCTGGCGCGGGTGCTCGGCGGCGTGCCGGTGACCGTGAACGCGACGCTCGAGCCGGGCGCCGTCATCGCGGTGATCGCGGACGGGTACTCCGGGCCGGGGGCGATGTCCGCGGAGGAGGCGGAGCAGGACGCGCCGGTGGGCACGCCGGGCGACGACTTCGGCGCGGCGGAACCCGCCCCGGAGCTCACCGCGGACAGCGACAGCCCGCGCTGCGTGAATTAACATTCACATATTCCTGGAATAAAACTCCAGGAAACTCGGTTATTTTACGCAATTAGACCAAAGTTATGCATTCTTGCGGTAGAACCTGAGTGCATGACTGACGCGACAGAACCAACCACGCCCACCAGCACCACGCCCACCCAGCCCTCGGACACCGACCCGCCACGGCGGGCAAGCGCCACCGACAAGGTTCTCGCCGGCATCGAGAAGGTCGGCAACGCGCTCCCCGAGCCGTTCACGCTCTTCCTCCTGCTGTTCCTCATCACCGGCATCATCTCCACCGCCATGGCCTGGGCCGGCGCCGAGGTGCAGGTCCCGGGCAGCGACGACATCCGCCAGATCAAGGGCCTGTTCACCAAGGAGGGCCTCGCCTGGTTCACCGTCAACATCGGCGAGAACTACGTCGGCTTCCCGCCGCTCGCGTACGTTTTGCCCATCATCCTCGCCGTCGGCATCGCGGAGCGTTCGGGGATGCTCTCGGCGCTCATCCGCAGCCTGTTCGGCTCCGCAAACACAGTGGTCCTGCCCTACGCCGTGGGCATCATCGGGGTGTCCGCCTCGCTCATCGCGGACCCCGCCTTCATTGTCATCCCGCCGCTCGCCGCGATGGTATTCCAGGCCGCCGGGCGCCACCCCGTCGCCGGGCTGCTCGGCGGCTTCGCGTCCGTCGGCGCCGGCTACGCCACCTCTCTCCTGCCCGGCTCCCTCGACGCCCTGTTCGCCGGCATCACCAATTCCGTCATGGAGTCGCTGCCGGGCATCGAGACCAACGAGGTCACGGTGGTGTCCAACTACTGGTTCAACCTCGCCTCGGCGAGCATCCTCGGCTTCCTCGCCGGCTTCATCATCGACAAGATCCTCGAGCCGCGCCTGCGCAAGCTCGGCGTGCCCGACGCGATGGTCGAGGGCGACGACGGCATGAGCCGCGACCGCGACGGCAACGAGATCTCCGCCGAACTCGCCCCCAACGAGCGGCGTGGCCTGCGCGCCACCCTGTGGGCCACGCTCGTGCTCACCATCATCACGGTCGTGGCGGTGCTCGTCCCCAACTCGCCGTGGCGCAACGAGGACGGCGGCTTCCTGCCCGACTCCCCGCTCATGGAGTCCTCCGTCTTCCTCGTGGTGATGTATTTCGTCGTCATGGGCCTGGCGTATGGCGCGGCCGCCGGCACCGTGAAGAGCGTCACCGACATGACCGACATGATGGGCGAGGCGATGAAGGACATGATCGGCTTTCTCATCCTGGCGTTCATCCTTGGCCAGTTCATCGCGCTGTTCAACTGGTCCGGCATCGGCACCTTCACCGCGGTGAAGGGCGCGCAGGCGCTCGAGAGCGCGGGCATCTCCGGGTTCGGCGCGATCGTCGCCTTCGTCGTCCTCGCGAGCTGCCTCAACCTGCTCATCATCTCCGGGTCGGCGCTGTGGACGCTCATGGCTTCCGTCTTCGTACCGATGTTCGCCCTGCTCGGCTTCGACCCCGCCTTCGTGCAGGCCGCCTACCGCGTAGGCGACTCCGCCACCCAGATCATCACCCCGCTCAACCCGTACATCATCGTCGTCCTCTCCCAGCTTCGGCGTTACGAGCCGAAGGCCGGCGTCGGCACGCTGATGTCCCGACTTATCGTGTTCACCGTGCCGTTCTGGCTGTTCTGGCTCGCGCTGCTGTTCGTCTGGTACCAGTTCGACCTGCCGCTCGGACCGGGCTCGTCGATCTTCCTCTAGTGCCTACACTGGGCGGGCATGAGCATGCTCGCACCGCTTCTGCACAACGATCCGGCATCCCCGCGCCTGACCGTCTACGACGACGCGCGCGGGGTGCGCATGGACTTCTCCGCGCAAACGCTCGACAACTGGGCCAGCAAGGTCGCCAACATGCTCGACGAGGAATTCGACCTCGCCCCCGACGCCGACATCCTCGTCGATCTCCCCGTCTCGTGGCAGGCGGCCGTCATCGCGCTCGGGGCGCTCAACTCGTCGCGCACCCCGCGTATCGACGCCTCCGGAGCCCCCTCCCCAACCCCACCACCGGATCTCGTCTTCACCACCCTCGAAGGCGCCGACCGCTGGAGCGACGTGCCGGACTGCGTTGTCGTCTCCGAGGACCCGTTCGGGCGCGGCGTCGTCGAGTCCGGCGGCGAGCTGCCCGTCGGCACTGTCGATTTCGGCCCGACCGTCCGCTTCTACGGCGACGCCTACTTCGGCGAGAGCCCGCAGCTCGGCGACTTCGCGCGCGACGACGTGCCCGCCGAGCGCACCCTCGTGCAGCGCTGGCAAGACGCGCGGGATTTCATGGAGTCCGTCCTTGCGCCCATCGCCGCCGGCGGCTCCGTCGTCGTGGTCGCGGGCCTCGTTTCCGCGGAGCGGCTGCAGGAAATCGCCTCCGCGGAGAAGGTCACCCAGTTCATCGAAGAGATGTAAGGACACGTCGGCTATCCTGTAGCGCGACACTGCCCGCCCTTCAGGAGGTCCACCGATGCCCGCACGCCCGCCCTTCCGCCTCGCGCTCGCACCCGCTCTCGCCGTGACGGTCGCCGCGGGAGCGCTCGTGCCCGCCGCATCGCCGGCCGCATCGTCCGCCGCAGCAGCGACGTCGACCCCCGCCGCGGGTGCAGCCACCACTACGACCACCCCGGCGACGCCCCAGATGGCCACCGGCCCGGGCAGCAGCAAGTTCACCCAGGACGAGGTGGACAACGCGACGCGCTTCCTCGGCCTGCTCGTGGGCATCGGCGCCGTGGTGGTCACGCTCGGCGCGGCGGGCATCTACTTCGCCGGCCCGCACCTCGGGCTGAAGGTGCCGCAGCTCCCAGGGCTCCCCCGCTAGGCGCGCGAGGCCGTCCTGGGCGCGCCTTGGCCGCCGCGCCCACCCCGCCGCGGCCCGGCCGATCCGCCCCACCACGGCCAAATCCAGCTACTAAGACCCAGCTATTAGCGTTTAGAACGCTAATAGCTGGGTCTTAGTAGCTGGATCGAGCGGAAATGGCGGGCCACCCGGCAACCCACACCCCTACCGCCCGAGCGCGCGGCGCACGAAGCGTCGCCACGCAACGCGCGCCGCCGAGTGCGGCAACGCGACGAGTTCGCGGGCGTAGTTGCGCTTCCGCGACGCCTTGGGCGTCGGTGCCGCCACCATGCGCACCGGGATGCCCAGGTGCCACGCCCACACTTTCGTGCGCGGGACGTGAAACCCGCTGGTCACGACGGTGAGGTACGGCACGTCCGGAAACAGCGCCCGGGATCGCTCCAGGTTCTCGTTCGTGGATTCTGCAAGCGGCTCGAGTACGATCGAGGTCTCCGGCACCCCGTGCGCGGCCAGCCACGCGGCCATGACGCCGGCCTCCTCGTACCCGCTGACCACCACGGGCGCTGGCTCACGGCGCCACACCTCGAGCGCCGTGCGCAGCCGGAACTTGAGCATGCGGGACGGGCGCCCGTCGATAATGCGGGCGCCGAGCACGACGATCGGGCTATTCACCCATGAGACGCCGGCGCAGCGCCTCGTCCTTGCGCTCCACCTCGGCGCTCAGCCGCGCTTGGTAATCCACCATCGCGCGCCGCAGCCCGGGGTCGGACGCGCCGAGGATGCGCGCCGCCAGCAGCCCGGCGTTCTTCGCCCCGCCGATGGAGACGGTGGCCACCGGCACGCCGGACGGCATCTGCACGATGGACAGCAGCGAGTCCAGCCCGTCGAGCGTGTCCAGCGCCCGCGGGATCCCGATGACGGGCAGCGGCGTTGCGGCCGCGACCATGCCCGGCAGGTGGGCGGCGCCGCCCGCGCAGGCGATGATCACCTGCAGGTCACGCGTGTGCGCCTCTTTCGCGTAGGCGAGCATCTTCTCCGGGGTGCGGTGCGCGGAGACCACGCCCACCTCGAACGGGATGCCGAACTCGGCGAGCACCTCCGCCGCAGGCGCGACGGTGTCCCAGTCCGAGTCCGAACCCATGATGATGCCGACAACCGGCTGTGACATTTCCGCCATTTCCCTAGTCCTTCCAGGTTGCGTGGATGATGTAGTGCGCGGCGTCCTCCGCCACGGCGAGCGCCTCCTCGACGCTGCCCGCGCACACGTTGACGTGCCCCATCTTGCGCCCGGGGCGGTGGTCCTTGCCGTAGAGGTGCACCTTGGCCTGCGGGTACTTGCGCATCACCGCGGCGACGCGCTCGGCCATCGGGGTCGCCGGGTCGTCCTCCCCGCCGAGCGTGTTCACCATCACCGTCGCGGGCGCCTGCGTATCGACGCTGCCTAGCGGCCAATCCAGCACCGCCCGCAGGTGCTGCTCAAACTGGGAGGTCACGCAGCCGTCCTGGGTCCAGTGGCCGGTGTTGTGCGGGCGCATCGCCAGCTCGTTGACGGCGACGTCGGGGCCGGTCTCCCCCTCGAACTCGAATAGCTCCACCGCGAGCACGCCGGTCACGCCGAGCCCCTCGGCGACGCGCACCGCGAGGTCCTGGCAGCGCCGCGCGAGTTCGGCAGACAGCCCCGGCGCCGGCGCGATGGCCACGCGGCAGATGCCCCCGTCCTGGCGCGACTCCACGACGGGCCACGCCCGCACCTCGCCGGAGCGGTTGCGCGCCACCATCGCGGAGAGCTCGCGGGTGAACGCGACCTTCTTCTCCGCCATGAGTGGCAGGTCGCGGCCGAGCAGGTCCTCGACCAGGCGCGCGCACTCCTCGCGCGTCGCCGGGAACCACACGCCGTGGCCGTCGTAACCGCCGCGGGTGGCTTTCAAGCACACCTGGCCGTCGGTCTCGTCCCAGAACGCCTCGGCGTCGGCCACCGACCCGATCGCGGCGAACGCCGGCACGGGCAGGCCCGCCTCGGACAGGCGGCGGCGCTGCTCGAGCTTGTCCTGGGCGTACAGGAGCGCGTCGGGGCGGGGTTCGACGGACACGCCAGCGTCGATAAGCAGCTGCGCGTACTCGTTGGGCACGTGCTCGTGGTCGAAGGTGACGGCGTCCGCGCCGTCCGCGATCGCGCGCAGGTCAGCGAGGTCGGTGTAGTCCCCGAGCCGCACGTCGCCGAAGACCTGGGCGGCGGAATCCTCCCGCGACGCGGCGAGCACGCGGGTCTCCACCCCTAGCTCGATCGCTTCCGTCTGCATCATTCGTGCCAACTGGCCGTCGCCGATGACGGCGACGACGGGCATCCCATACGCGTTACTCACGCCGAACACTGTAGTCGCCGCGCCGACGCGCACTCCGGCTACCATCGCAGCCATGGCTGACACGATCGCCCGGCACACTATTTTCCAGAACTCGCTGATGACCGCGCTGCTCGACGGCATCTACGACGGCGAGCTCACCATCGGCGACATCCTGGGCAAGGGCAACTTCGGCCTCGGCACGTTCGACGCGCTCGACGGGGAGATGCTCATCCTCGACGGCGTGTGCCACCAGCTCACCTCCGACGGCAAGGCACGCGTGGCCGACCTCGACCAGCGCACCCCGTTCACGGTGGTGACCAACTTCGTGCCGCGCCTGCGTCTCGACGCACCGAAGGCCATGGTCCGCTCCGAACTTTCCAGCTTCATCGACGCCGCCGAGCCGAGCCACAACTTCTTCACCGCGGTGAAGATCACCGGCCGGTTCAAGGAGGTGCGCGTGCGCACCGTGACCAAGCAGGAAAAGCCGTACCCGCCGATGTCGGAGGCGGTGTCCGCAGACGCCGAGCACACGTTCACCGACGTCAGCGGCGTGATCGGGGGATTTCGCACCCCGGCGTACGCGAAGGGCATCGGCGTGCCGGGCTGCCACGTCCACTTCATCAACGACGAGCACACGCGTGGCGGCCACGTGCTCGACTACACCGTCGACGAGGCGGTCATCGAGCTGTGCCCCGGCACGGACATGGAGCTGCACCTGCCGGTCACGGCCGAGTTCCTCGGCGGGCACCTCTCGCCCGAGGACCTCGACGAACAGCTGCACACTACCGAGGTGAAGGGGTAGCGGGCCTACCGCCGCAACTGCGCCTGGAGCACCTTCTCCACGGCGCGCGTCTTGGCCACCCGCTCGAAGCGCACGGGCTGCGCGTAGCCGTAGAGCGCCACCCACAGCCCGCCGCGCTCGCGGCGCACGGAGTGGATCTGGCGCAGCGGGATGGAATCCACCGCGCCGCGCTTCCCGCGGGCGAGGATGCGCTTGTCGGTGACGATGAAGCGGTGACGCCGCGACGCCGCCAGCGGCACGAGGAACCGCCATGCCACCAGCACCGCCCAGGCGAGCACGACGAGGTTGCGCGTCTGCGGGTTCACGTGCGGGGTGACGTCCATCCAGCCGATGGCCATCCACGCCACGCCGGTGGCCAAGACGATCTCCAGCAGCGGGATGGTCAGCGAGGAAAGCGGCGCGCAGACGTCGGCGAGGACCACCTCGTCCTCGCCAACCCGAAACGGCGCCTTTCCAGCCATCACCAGGCAGGGTACTGGACGCCTAGGACGTCGGGCGCAGGTGGTGGACGTCGCCGACGGAGTACGGGACGCCGTCGATAAGTACCTCGCCCTCGTCGCTGACGCCGGTGACGGTGCCGCGGACCTCGCCGTCGTCGTCGCTCGTACGCAGCTCGAGGCGGACCTGCTGGCCGATGGTGGAGCACACCGCGCGGTAGTCGGCGAGCAGCTGCGGGTCGCCGTCGCGCCACTGCCGCAGGCGTTGCCCCATGGCGGTGAGGATGTCGACGGTGAAGTCGTCGAAGTCGACGTCGATGCCCTCGAGGTTGAGCGCCGTGGCGGTCTCTACCGGCAGATCCTCGGGGCGCATGGCCACGTTGATGCCGATGCCGACGATGACGCGTGGCATGTCCAGCGCGGAGAGAATACCGGCGATCTTCTTGCCGCCGATCTGCACGTCGTTCGGCCACTTCAGCTTCGCCTGCGGCACGACGTCGGTGACGGCGACGCCCGGCGCGATGGAGAGCAGCCCGAACGGCGGCGGAGTCTCGCCCGCCTCGACGACCATGCTCATCGCCAGCTGCGACCCCTTCGGAGAGACCCAGTGGCGCCCGAGTCGGCCCTTGCCCTCGGTCTGCTCGTCGGCGATGAGCACGGTGCCCGGCGCGCCCTCCTTGAGCAGGTCGGCGTTGGTGGAACCGGTCGTCTCCACCCACCGCACGTCCGGCCAGTACTCCGCCACCGCGTCCTGGATGGCCTGAATATCCCTCACAGTCATGCCCCCGAGCATATTGCGTATCGACGCCCCGACGGCACCCGCCGCCGAATCCTGAATAGTCGTCCGACATTCACCCGCCCCGCGGCCCTATCCTCGGCTGTGTTCCCCAACCCCCGATGAAAGGTTGCAGGTATGTCGAACAACGACCACACTCCCGCCACGAACGCCGCCTCCCCGGCCGGCGACACCGTCTCCGGCAAGCCGGGGGCCGCCACGCCGAGCGTTGAGGAGCCCCAGGCCCCCGCGAACCCGCCGCGCGACACCGACGCGCAGCAGGGCCCGGCGCCCGTCTCCCCCACCGGCTGCCCGTTCCACGTCGGCGCGGGTAGCGCTGCCGAGGTCGATCCGCGCGCGCAGCAGGGCAAGTACCTCACCACCTCGCAGGGTGCGCGCCTGGGCGAGACGTCGAAGTCCCTGCGCGCCGGCGAGCGCGGCCCGCTGCTCATGCAGGACCACCACTTCCGCGAGAAGATCACCCACTTCGACCATGAGCGCATCCCGGAGCGCGCCGTGCACGCCCGCGGCGTCGGCGCCCACGGCGTGTTCGTGGCCAACGGCAACGCGTCGAAAATCTCGAAGGCCGCCGTGTTCAAGAAGGACAAGGAGACGCCGGTCTTCGTCCGCTTCTCCACCGTGCTGGGCTCCCGCGGCTCTGCCGATTCCGTGCGCGACACCCGCGGCTGGGCGACGAAGTTCTACACCGAGGAGGGCAACTGGGACCTCGTGGGCAACAACATCCCGGTCTTCTTCATCCAGGACGCGATCAAGTTCCCGGACGTTGTCCACGCCGGCAAGCCGCACCCAGACCGCGAGATCCCGCAGGCCCAGTCCGCGCACGACACGTTCTGGGACTTCGTCGGCCTGCACACCGAGGCCACGCACCACACGCTGTGGAACATGTCGGACCGCGGCATCCCGCGCTCGCTGCGCACGATGGAGGGCTTCGGCATCCACACCTTCCGCTTCATCAACGACGCAGGCGAGACCACGCTGGTGAAGTTCCACTGGAAGCCCAAGTTCGGCGTGCACTCCCAGGTCTGGGAGGAGGCGCAGATCACCGGCGGCATGGACCCGGACTTCCACCGCCGCGACCTGTACGACGCGATCGAGGCCGGCGCCTACCCGCAGTGGGATCTGGGCGTGCAGGTCTTCCCGGACACCGAGGACCAGATGTTCGAGGGCATCGACCTGCTGGACCCGACCAAGCTCGTGCCCGAGGAGCTCGCACCGGTGGAGATCATCGGCACCATGACGCTGAACAAGAACCCGCGCAACTACTTCGAGGAAGTTGAGCAGGTCGCGTTCTGCCCGTCCCACCTGCCCCCGGGCATCGACGTCACCGCCGACCCGCTGCTCCAGGGCCGCCTGTTCTCCTACCTGGACACCCAGATCTCGCGCCTCGGCGGGCCGAACTTCACCCAGCTGCCGATCAACCGCCCGCAGGCCCCGGTGAACGACAACCTGCGCGACGCCATGCACCAGGTCGGCTCCCACACCGGCGTCGCGCCGTACAAGCCGAACTCGCTCGACGAGAACGCGCCGGCCGAGGCGTCCGTCGAAGAGGGCGCATTCATCGACGTCCCGGTGGCCGTCTCTGGCGAGATCACCCGCGAGCACGCCGCCTCCTTCGACGACCACTTCTCCCAGGCCCGCCTGTTCTACATCTCCCTGTCTGACGTGGAGCAGGAGCACCTCACCCAGGCCCTCTCCTTCGAGTTGGGCAAGTGCTACGAGGAGGCCGTGAAGGTGCGCTACCTCGATGTGCTCGCGCACGTGGACCAGCAGCTCGCGGAAACGGTCGCGGACAACCTCGGCCTGCCGCACCCGGCAGCCCAGGATGTGGCGGACGTTAAGCCGTCCAAGGCGCTGTCCCAGATGGGCGGCACCTGGCCTATCGACGGCCGCCAGGTGGGCATCCTCATCTCCACCGATCTGGACGACGCTTCCGCCAAGGCAGTAGGCGCACTGGTGGACGACCTCTTCGCCGCCGGCACCACCCCGCTGCTCGTGGCGGAGAAGGGCGGCACTGTCAACCTCGGCGGCAAGGACGTGTCCATCTCGCGCACGTACCTCACCGCCAGCTCGATCGAGTTCGACGCCGCCATCGTGGTCAACCCGCCCGCGAAGCCGGACGTGGCCACCATGCTTGGCGAGTTCGAGCGCCACAAGAAGGCCATCGTCGCCGTGGGCGGCGCCGGCAAGCAGGCGCTCGACGCGGCGCGCGTGCCGGCCGACCAGCCGGGCATCGTCGCCGTCGACACCGCGGACGCCGCCGCTGCCCCGGTGAAGGAGCTGCTCGCGTCCCACCGCGTCTGGGAGCGTTAGTTCCGCACTGGCCCCCGCATTCGCCCCGCGCCGCTCGTTCGGCGCGGGGCGTCGTTCTGAAAATGCGGTAGTAGGCGCCGTTCGTGCAGTATGATTCCGACGTCAGGCACCTGCTGTGGCTGCGCGAGCGCCTCGGCGGCCGCGCGGCCAACCTCATGGTGCTCACCACGGGCAAGCAGGCGTACGTGCGCAAGGGCGAAACGTTCGGGGCGGAGCCGTCGATAAGCATGGGGCAACGCACGGAATCTACACTGGGGCGCTATGAGTTCATCCAAACCCGACATGACCACCACGGCCGGCCGCATCGAAGACCTGCGCAACCGCCTGGACGAGGCGCAGGTCCCGGTCGGCCAGGACGCGATCGACGCGGTCCACGACGCCGGGGCGGCGACCGCCCGCGAGCGCGTGGAGCGCCTGCTTGACGACGGCACATTCGTGGAGACCGACGCCCTAGCTAAGCACCGCGTCGAGGCCTACAAGATGGACAAGACGAAGCCATCGACGGACGGCGTGGTCACCGGCTACGGGCTCATCGACGGCCGGCGGGTCTGCGTGTTTTCCCAGGATCCGACGATCTTCGACGGGCAGATCGGCGAGGTCTACGCCGAGAAGATGCTCAAGGTCTACGAGCTGGCCACCAAGACGGGCGTGCCGCTGATCGGCATCTACGACTCCACCGGCCCGCGCTGGAAGGAAGGCATTGTCACCGCGCACATGCAGGCGCAGATCCTGCGCGCCGCCACCCGCGCGTCGGGGCTCGTCCCGCAGATCGCGGTCGTGGCGGGCGACGCGGCGGCGCTCGCGGCGGCGACCGTGCCGCTCGCGGACGTGACCATCATGGCCGAGGACGCCGCGCTGCACGTGAGCAGCGCGGACATCGTGAGCAAGGTCGCCGCCACGGAGACCACCACCACCGAGCTGGGCGGCAGCGCCATCCACGCGGCCGAGACCGGCCTGGCGCAGCTTACCGCGGCCAGCGACGCCGACGCCGTGGACCTCGCCCGCGCCGTCGTGGGCTACCTGCCGCTGAACAACAAGGCGGCCTCCCCGCTCGGCGCCGACGTCGACGCGGACGCGGGCGCCGACCTCGATACGTTCATGCCGGACGACGACAACCAGCCCTACGACGTCGCCGACATCATCGCCGCGGTCACCGACGGCGACTTCCTCGAGCTCTCCCCCGAGTTCGCGGCGAGCGTGGTCACCGGCTTCGCGCACGTCGGCGGGCGCGCCGTCGGTGTCGTCGCGACGCAACCGAGCGTCCTCGCCGGCTGCCTCACGCGCGACGCCGCGCGCAAGGCGGCCCGCTTCATCCGCACGTGTGACGCGTTCAACCTGCCCATCGTGCAGCTCGTCGACTGCCCCGGCTTCCTCCCCTCCGCGGAGGAGGAACGCTCCGGCTCTGCCGCCGGCGCCGCCGCCCTCGCCTTCGCGTTCGCCGAGGCGCAGGTGGGCACGATCACCGTGGTCACCCGCAAGGCGCTCGGCCCGGCCTACGCCCTGCTCGGGTCGAAGGGCCTCGGCGCGGATCTCGTCTTCGCGTGGCCGACGGCGCAGATCGCGCTCGCCGACGCCGCCACCGCCGCCGAGGCCATCGGCACCGACGAGGCGGAGTACGCCGAGGCGAACCTCAACCCGTACGTGGCCACCGAGCGCGGCCTCGTTGACGCGGTCATCGAGCCGTCCGCGACCCGCACCCGCGTCCTCGAGGGCCTGCGCCTGCTCGAGCGCAAGGTCGCCTACCCGACGCAGAAGAAACACGGCAACATCCCGCTGTAAGGAGGCCGACGTGGATATTCAGGTAGTCAAGGGCAACCCGACCGAGGCGGAGCTCGCCGCCCTGGCCCAGGTGCTCGAGCAGATCCAGCGCGAGCGCAAGCTCGCCGGCGTGCGGCCGGACGCCAACCTGTGGGGCGTGGCGCACCCGGCCACCGCGTTCAACCCGCACGCGTTCGATTCCGCGGCGTACTTCTGATGCGGCTGGTCCTGGCGTCGCAGTCGCCGTCGAGACGCATGCTGCTCGAGCAAGGCGGGGTGGCGCCCGTGCTCCGCCCCGCGGACCTCGACGAGGACGCGCTCATCGCCTCGCTTCACGACGCACCTCCGGCCACCATCGTCGCCACCCTCGCCCGCGCAAAAACGGAGACGGCCATCGCCGAATTTCCCGATGACGTGGTCGTAGGCTGCGACTCCATGCTGCTCCTCGACGGCGAACTGCTGGGCAAGCCGCACACCGTGGACGAGACCGTGCGCCGGTGGAAAGCGCAGCGCGGCAAGGTCGCGCAGCTGCTCACCGGGCACGCGGTGTGGTTCGGCGGCGAGTGGGTGGTAGACACCGTCGCCACCAGCATCCGCTTCGGCGATGTCTCGGACGCCGACATCGAGGCCTACGCCCGCTCCGGCCAGCCGCTCGAGTGCGCCGGCGCGTTCACGCTGGAGGCGCTCGGCAGCTGGTTCATCGACGCCATCGACGGCGACCCCACCAGCGTCATCGGTCTGTCCATGCCGCTGCTGCGGCGCTGCCTGTACCGCTTCGGGCTCGACGCCTCGGACTTCTGGGCATAGCGGACTGCGCATGGCGGATGCAATCGGCGGGTAGCCTGGCGCGCATGGAAATCAACGACATGCTCGCCCCCAAGCCCATCGAGCTGCCCGCCGACCCGGCCGCCGGCGAGGACCTCCTTGCCGACGCCACCGCGCTCGCCCACCCCGACTCCCCCGCCGTGTGGGCCGCCCGCGCCGAACGCGAGCTGTCGGACGGCGACCAGCTCGTCGCCTACGCCTACGCCCGCACGGGCTACCACCGCTCCCTCGACCGGCTGCGCGCCAACGGCTGGAAGGGCTGGGGCCCGGTGCCGGCCTCGCACGAGCCGAACCAGGGCGTGCTCAAGGCCATCGCGATGCTGGCGCTCGCCTCGAAGGCGATCGGCGACCAGGCGGAATACGACCGCTGCCGCCAGATGCTTTCCGACGCCGACCCGCAGTCGGTGGAAACGCTCCTGGCGGCAGCGGACGAGTAGCGCTGCGCTGCGCTGATAGTTCTGCGCTGCGCTTTTAGCGCTGCGTTGTGCTGCGCTGTGCGCTCTCCTCAAGCTCAACCAGCTTCGAGGTGTTCTGCGCCGTCTTCACCAGCGAGACGTAGAACTCCAGCGTGATGCGCGTAACCACCACCGCGATGAATGCGGCGAGGGTGCCGAAGATGAGGAACCCCACGAGCATCAGCATGCCCTCGCCGAAGCTGTCGCCGAAGCCAGCGAAGGAGAACAGCAGGCCAGACACCCACGCGAGGGCGATGAGGCCGAGCGAGATCGCGTAGATCACGCGCATGAAGTCGACGGTGATGTAGCGGCTGAAGGACAGGTCGAACAGCGCGTTGAAGAAGCCGTTGCCCTTGCCCGACTTCGCGGGCTTGCCGTAGCCGTACTGCGACTGGTCGTACTGCTGGGTGCCGGCCTGGGGGAACTGCCCGTACTGGGCCTGCTGGCCGTACTGCCCCTGCCCGTACTGGCCCTGCCCGTACTGGCCCTGCCCGTACTGGCCCTGCCCGTACTGCGGCTGGGTGTAGCTCTGCTGGCTGTACTGGGTCTGGCCGTACTGCGGCTGAGAGTACCCCTGCCCGTACTGGCTCTGGCCGTACTGGGCCTGGGAGTACTGGCCCTGCTGCCCGTACTGGTTCTCGCCGTACTGGTTCTCGCCGTGCTGTGGCTGCACCGACGGGTACTGGCCATAGCTCGGGTAGCTGCTCTGGCTCTCGGCTTGGTCGGAGTGGGCGCCGAAGCTGCCGGTCTCGTTGGTGGAGCTGGTGGAGCTGGTATCGCCGGTGGAGCTGGTCTCGCTGTCGCTGGTGGCGCTGGTATCGCCGGTGAGGTCGCTGGAGGTGCCGGTCTGGTCGTCGTCCGGGTCCGGAGTGTGGTTCGGGTTGTAGGGCGTGGACATGGGAGCTCCTTGCGTCTTTGGGGTTGAACACAATAACCATAGACCGGCGACGGTGCGCCTGCTGGGGCAAGCCGGGTAGTAAGAGTACGCAAAACACCCGGTCGGCACCGACGGGAACGCGGGTGTTGTCAACTGTTACGGGCAGGGGGCGCGGCGTGGAGGCCGGGTTTTGTAAAAATCCGCGCAAGCGAGACGCCTTCACGCGGGGTGCCGACCTGGGCTTTTGTCGGTGGGGTTGTGGATTTTTACAAGCACCACCGCCAAAGCACCACCGCCCCGGTCCAACGTGGGAGGGACCGGGGCGGTGGTGGCTTGAGACGTCGATAAGCAAGAAGCGCTTAGGCGTTCTTCTCCTCGACGCGCTTGATGGCCTCCTCGGCCACGAGCTCCTGGATGCCCATGTCGAGCTCGGAGGTGAAGCCGACGCAGGAGCAGTTGATCTCGCCGAGGACGTAGGTGTCCTCGCCGGTCTCGTCGTCGTCGGCGAGCATGAAGTCCGCGGTCCAGATGAGCGGGATGTTGTCGCCGCCGAGGTTCTCCGCGATGACCGGGCGGGCCTCGGCGAACATGTCGATGAGCTCCTGCCACTCCTCAGGCTTCTGGTAGGTGTACTTCGCGCCGGAGAACAGGGTCGCGGAGAAGGCGTCGCCGCCCTCGGCCGGCTTCTTGTGCACGACGAACACCGGGTGCGGGCCGACGAGCAGGATGCGGATCTCGCCCTCGACGATGCGCGGCATGAAGCGCATGTCAACGAGCATGCCGTTGTCGCCCACGATGTACTGGTCGCAGAAGTCCATGAACTCGCCGAGCTCGCGCTCCTCGGTGTGGTTGTCCACGGCCTCGGTGCACTTGAGCTTGGTGTCCAGCGGCAGGGCGGTGCCCGGTTCGACGGACTCGGCGAGGGACTCGTCGGCGAGGCGCACGCGCCAGATGCCGGAGCCGGTGGAGCCGCGGTTCTGCTTGAGCACGCGCTCGCCGTAGGACAGGGAGGTCGGGAAGGTGTTGTGGAAGTCCTCCACCTCGTAGTACGCGGCGGTGTCTTCCGGCACGAGGTCGGTCTTGTTCAGCTTCACCAAGGCGTCCTTCGCGCCGTAGGAGATCATCTCCTCCGGGGTGGACATGCCGACCAGGCCGGCCTCGGACAGGCGGGTGAGCAGGTCGAAGTAGCCCTTCTCGCCGCCCGGGATGTTGCCCGGGTTCACGCGGGAGATGTAGGCGTCGAAGTTCTCGGAGACGTAGGTGAACAGGTCGTCGCTCCACTCGGGGCGGAAGAAGACAACCTCGGAATCCCAGCCCTTGTCCTTGATCGCGTTGACGATGGGCATGGTGTCCTTGCGGTGGCCGTCGAAGGACTTGTCGGAGCCGCCTTCGACCTCGAAGACAACAATCGCCTTGTGCACGGTGGTTCCCTTTCGTGATGCATGCCCCCGACCGGCGCTCGGTAGCGCCGCCGGGGCAATTGAGATTCGGTAGAACAAACTGGCCGTAACCTGTGTGTTCCTCGGTTTGACTGTAACTCCCGGGAGTGATTCTTACCCGGCGACCAGGGCGATAGTGGGCAAGTTCACACGGGGCGAAAAACACACGATCGCATCAGGCGGACCGCATTCGTTTCTGTATCGTTGTGGTTGCTTTGCTCCCCGCCGGATTCAGGCGGACCCGACTGAGAAGAAAGGTGGTCGCCGTGGGCATCGAGCTCGACGACAACCCCCAGTTCAAGGACTACGCGCACCCGGAGAAGTTCGTCTCCGCGGCGTGGTTGTCGGCGCGCCTCGGCGTGCCGGGGCTGAAGGTTGTGGAAAGCGACGAGGACGCGTTCCTCTACGACATCGGCCACATCCCCGGCGCCGTGCGCATCGACTGGACACGGGACCTCAACGACCCGCTCGTGCGCGACTTTATCGACGGCGCAGCGTTCGCCGAACTCATGCGCTCGCGCGGCATCGAGCGCGACGACACGGTGGTCATCTACGGCGACAGCTCCAACTGGTGGGCTGCCTACACCGCCTGGGTCTTCGAGCTATTCGGCCACCCCGACGTGCGCCTCCTCGACGGCGGCCGCGACGCCTGGATGGGCGAGGAGCGCGACACCTCGTTCGTCGTGCCCGAGTACGCACCCTCCGACTACCCCGTCGTGGAGCGCCAGGACGGCCCCTTCCGCACGTTCGCCGCGGAGCTCCTCCAGCGCAAGCCGCAGCAGCTTATCGACGCCCGTCCGGCCCCCTTCTACCAGGGCGACAGCGACGCCGCCGAGACGAGCTGCGCCACCTCGCTGCGCCAGGGCCACATCCCGGGCGCGGTGAACGTGCCGTGGGGTCGCTCCGTCTTCCCCAACGCGCGCTTCCGCCCGGTGGAGGACATCCGCGCGATCTACGAGGACTTCGACCGCGACGCGGAGACGGTGGTGTACTGCCAGCTCGGCGAGAGCTCGTCGCACACGTGGTACGTGCTCAAGCACGTCCTCGGCTTCACCGACGTTTCGCTCTACGACGGCTCCTGGGCCGAGTGGGGCAACATGGTCCGCGTGCCGGTGGAAAAGGGCGAATAGCGGCCGCGCCCCGCGTCGTTGAGGAGGCGGCGGCCGGGCCTGTAACATGGTGCGACATTTACCCGATGGTTTGACGGTTCCTATTTCCGAATGAAGGACGGGATTGCTTCGTGCCCACTACCGCAACGACTTCTGACCTGCCCAACACCCTGACCAAGGTGCTGGTGGCCAACCGCGGCGAGATCGCCGTGCGCGTCATCCGCGCCTGCCAGGACGAAGGCTTGGCGTCGGTGGCTGTGTACGCGGAGCCGGATGCAGACGCACCTTTCGTGCAGCTCGCCGACGAAGCCTTCGCCCTCGGTGGCACGACCGCGGCCGAGAGCTACCTCGACATGGACAAGGTGATCGGCGCGGCGCAGAAGGCGGGCGCCGACGCCATCCACCCCGGCTACGGCTTCCTCTCCGAGAACGCGGAGTTCGCGCAGAAGGTCATCGACGCCGGCATCACGTGGATCGGCCCGTCGCCGGAATCCATCGCGGCGCTTGGAGATAAGGTCACGGCCCGCCACATTGCTGAGGCCGCCGACGCGCCCATGGCGCCGGGCACAAAGAACCCGGTCGCCGACGCGGACGAGGTGATCGCCTTCGCCGACGAGCACGGCCTGCCCGTGGCCATCAAGGCCGCGTTCGGCGGCGGCGGTCGTGGCATGAAAGTCGCCTACACGCGCGAGGAGATCCCGGAGCTATTCGAGTCCGCTACCCGCGAGGCCACGGCGGCGTTCGGTCGCGGTGAGTGCTTCGTGGAGCGCTACCTGGACAAGGCGCGCCACGTCGAGGCGCAGGTGCTCGCGGACATGCACGGCAACGTCGTCGTCGTCGGCACGCGAGATTGCTCGCTGCAGCGCCGCTTCCAGAAGCTCGTCGAGGAGGCGCCCGCCCCCTTCCTCACCGACGAGCAGCGCGAGCGCATCCACGCCTCCGCGAAGGCGATCTGCCGCGAAGCGGGCTACTACGGCGCCGGCACGGTGGAGTACCTCGTCGGCTCCGACGGGCTCATCTCCTTCCTCGAGGTGAATACCCGCCTCCAGGTCGAGCACCCCGTCACCGAGGTCACCGCCGGCATCGACCTCGTGCGCGAGCAGTTCCGCATCGCGCGCGGGGAGGCATTGCGTATCGACGCCGATCCGGTCCCCCGCGGCCACGCCATCGAGTTCCGCATCAACGGTGAGGACGCGGCGGCGAACTTCATGCCGGCGCCGGGCACCGTGACGGCCTACGCCGAGCCCGCCGGCCCCGGCGTGCGGGTGGATTCCGGCGTGCGTGCCGGCTCCGTCGTGGGCGGCCAGTTCGACTCCATGCTGGCCAAGCTCATCGTCTCCGGCGCGACCCGCCACGAGGCGATCGAGCGGGCGCGCCGCGCGCTCGGCGAGTACGTTGTCGCCGGCTTCCCCACCGTCATCCCGTTCCACCAGGCGGTGTTGAACGACCCGGCCTTCGTCGGCGACGAGGACGGCTTCGGCGTGTACACCCGCTGGATCGAGGAGGAGTGGAACGGCGAGCTGCCCGACGCGGGCACGGATGCCGACGCCGACACCGAGACCGAGGGCGCCCCGGCTCGCCGCACGTTCGCCGTCGAGGTGGACGGGCGTCGCATCGAGGTCGCGCTGCCCGAGGAGCTCGTGGCCGCTGGTCCGGTGAAGCGCAAGCCGAAGGGGCGTCGAAACGCAACGAAGGCCGCGGTCTCCGGCGACGCGGTCGCCTCCCCCATGCAGGGCTCCGTGATCAAGGTCAACGTCGCCGAGGGCGACGAGGTGAACGAGGGCGACGTGCTCGTCGTCCTCGAGGCGATGAAGATGGAGAACCCCGTCAAGGCGCACAAGGCCGGCACCGTCACCGGCCTCGCCGTCGAGGCCGGCGCGCAGGTGAACAAGGCCGCCGTGCTTATGGAGCTGAAGTAAGCGCCTCGACGAGCTCCGGCGGCAGCTGTCGCAGGATCGCCGGCGCGGCGAGCGCGAGCCCGACGGCGAGTGCGATCCAGAACGCCACCTTGCCACCCTCGCTGCTCTGCGCGTGCGAGGCATCGGAGGCCGGCGTCATCGTCACCGGCACCACCGTGACGCGCTTTGGGAGCCTGGAGCCGATGAAGTCGCGCTCCTCGTTCTCTGTCACCTCGCGGCCCTCCGCCGGCTTCGACCCGCGGTTGAGTTTGGCGCGGTCGCCGGTGACGGTGTTGGTCACCTCGCTCGAGCCTGTATAAATGGCCACGAAGCCCTTCCCCGGCGCCCAGACAGGGCCGCCCGAATCGCCGGGCCGGCCGCCCGGGCCGTCCCAGTAGACGTTGTTGCCCAGGTTGCTCACGTACGTCCCGCAGAGCGGGTGCTTGCTGGTCACGCCGTACATGCAAAGCTGGTCGCCGGCGGCGAGGTCGGCGCCGTCGATGACGGTGTTGCCGGTGTACTTGTTGGGCCCGACGGTGACCGCCTCGTCCCAGATGATGACCCCCCAGTCGTTGCCGCTCAGCGGCTTGCGGTAGTCCTTCGACGGGAAGAACACGCCGGTGGCGCGGCCCCCGCCGGGGGTGTCCGACTCGACGCGCGCGCCCGAAGCGCCGCAGTGCGCGGCGGTGTAGCTCACGTGCTGGCCCGGGTCGTTAAACCCGATGGTGCAGGTGTTCGCGCCGCCCACCTTGATGGTGTCGCCCTGCGTCACGGTGGGCGCGGTGGGCGCCTGTGGTGCCGTGGTGGGCGCTGCAGGCTGCGTCTCGGCGGCTATTGCCGGGGCCGCGGTGAGTGTGAGGGCGGCCGCCGTCGTCAGGCACAAGCGTCGAAGCATGCATCAAGATTAACCTGGGGGACATGGATTACACACCTGAGTTCCAGTTCCGTGAAGCAACCGAGTCCGACCGCACCTACCTGCGGCGGTTGAATTTTCTCACCGACGTCTTCGGCGACGAGCACGGGGAGGTCGGCCACGAGGAGCGCGCGGGCGCGGAGACCTACGTCGGCCAGTGGGACCCGGAGAAGGAAAGCGGCATCATCGCGTTCGACCAGTTCGACGTGCCGGCCGGGGGCGTCTGGCTGCGCTACTGGGATTCCACGGACGACGGCCACGCGCACGTCGGCCCGGACGTGCCGGAGATCGCGATCGCGGTGGAGAACCGCTACGCGGGCAACCAGCTCGCGATGCGGCTGCTCGAGGCCGCGGTTGAGCTGGCGAAGTCCCAGGGCGCGCCGAAGGTGGCGCTGTGGGTGGACCCGGACAACGAGCGCGCCCGCCACCGCTACGAGAAGTTCGGATTCAAAGACGTCGACGGCCAGAACAATGTCATGGCCGTCGACGTGGAGGACTTCACCGGCTAACTAGCCGATCACGACGACGAGGTCGCCGCCCTCCACCTTCGTCGGCTTGGAGAAGGCGACACGCTGGATCACGCCGTCCTTCGTCGCGGAGATCGCGGCCTCCATCTTCATCGCCTCGATGGTGGCCACCGGGTCGCCGGCCTTGACCTCGTCGCCCTCCTTCACCGTGACGGTGACCGCGCCCGCGAACGGGGCGGCGACGTGGTCCGGGTTGGAGGCGTCGGCCTTCTCCACCTCGGCGACGGAGGACTCGACGGACTCGTCGCGCACCGCCACCGGGCGGACCTGGCCGTTGACGGTGAGGATGACTTGGCGCATGCCCTTGTCGTCCGGCTCGCCGACGGCGTCGAGGCTGACCACGAGCGGCGGGCGGTTATCCCCGATCTCGCCGTACCAGATCATCGTTTCCTCGCCCTCTTCCAGGCCGTAGAAGAACGTCTTGTCGCCGAGCTGGTCGGTGATGCCGTAGGTGCGCAGGTGCTCCTGGTACTCCGCGTACTGCTTCGGGAAGAGGAGCTTGTCCAGCGCGGCGCGGCGCGTCTCGTGGTCCTCGGACTGGAGGTCCTGCGCGAGATCCTCCGGCACCTGCACGGTGTGGTCCACCTCGCCGCGGTTCTCCAGCGCCTTCTCGCGCAGCAGCGGCCAGCCGCCGGGGGGCGTGCCCAGCTCGCCCTGGAGGAAGCCGATGACGGACTCCGGAATGTCGTACTTACGCGGGTTCTCCGCGAACTCCTGCGGGGTCACGCCCTGGCCGACGAGCTGCAGCGCGAGGTCGCCGACCACCTTCGAGGACGGGGTGACCTTCGTCGGGCGGCCGAGGATCTCGTTCACGCCCGCGTAGGTGTCCTCGATGAGCTCGAAGCGGTCCTCGAGGCCCAGCGCCTTCGCCTGCGTGCGCAGGTTGGACAGCTGGCCGCCGGGGATCTCGTGCTTGTAGACGCGGCCGGTCGGGCCCGGGATGCCGGATTCGAATGGGGCGTAGACCTGGCGCACGGCCTCCCAGTACGGCTCCATGTCGAAGACGGCCTGCAGGTCGATGCCGGTGTCGCGCTCGGTGTTCTCGAACGCCGCGACGAGCGCGGACATGGACGGCTGCGAGGTCGTGCCCGCCAGCGGCGCGGAGGCGACGTCGACGACGTCGGCGCCCGCGTTCGCGGCCGCGAGATAGGTGGCCAGCTGGCCGCCCGCGGTGTCGTGGGTGTGCACGTGGATGGGCAGGTCGAAGCGCTCGCGTAGCGACGTCACCAGCTTCGCCGCGGCCGCCGGGCGCATGAGGCCAGCCATGTCCTTGATCGCCAGCACGTGCGCGCCGGCCTCGACGATCTCCTCGGCGAGGCGCAGGTAGTAGTCGAGGGTGTAGATGTCCTCGTTCGGGTCGAGCAGGTTGCCGGAGTAGGCCATGGCCACCTCGGCGACGGTGGTGTTCGTCTCCAGCACGGCGTCGATGGCCGGGCGCATCTGGCTCACGTCGTTGAGCGCGTCGAAGATGCGGAAGATATCAATGCCGGACGTCGCGGCCTCCTGCACGAACGCCTTGGTCACGGAGTCCGGGTACGGCGTGTAGCCCACGGTGTTGCGGCCGCGCAACAGCATCTGGATGTTTACGTTCGGCATGGCCTCGCGGAGCTCGTCGAGACGCATCCAGGGCGACTCGTGGAGGAAGCGCATGCCCACGTCAAAGGTCGCGCCGCCCCACGCCTCCACCGAGGTGAGCTGCGGGGTGAGTTGGCCGACGTGCTTCGCGGCGGCGACGAGGGTGTTCGTGCGCACGCGGGTGGCCAGCAGCGACTGGTGCGCGTCGCGGAACGTCGTCTCGGTGACGCCGAGGGCCGTCTGGTTGCGCAGCTTCTCCGCCCACTTCACCGGGCCGAGCTCGAGCAGGTCGTCGCGGGAGCCACGCGGCAGGTCGCCGTACTCGTTCTGGGGCAGCTTCTTCGACGGGCGGATGTTCGTCGGGCGCGGGCCGTTCGGCTGGTTCACCGTCACGGAGGCGAGGTAGTTGAGGATCTTGCCGGCGTCGTCGGCGGCCGAGGGCGCTTCGAGCAGGTGCGGGTGGTCCGCGATGAAGCCGGTGTTGATGCGCTCGTGGCGGAACTCCGGCTCGCTGAGCAGCGCGCGCAGGAAGCCGATGTTGGTGGACAGGCCGTTGATGGTGAACTCGTTGAGGGCGCGCAGGGCGCGGTCCACGGCAACCTGGAAGTTGCGGCCGCGGCAGGTCATCTTCACCAGCAGGGAGTCAAAGTTCGGGGTGATGGTGGTGCCCACGGCCACGGAGCCGTCGAGACGCACGCCCGCGCCGCCCGGCGAGCGGTAGCTCGTGACCACGCCGGAGTCCGGGCGGAACCCGTTCGCCGGGTCCTCGGTGGTGATGCGGCACTGCAGCGCCGCGCCGTTGACCTCGATGAGGTCCTGGGTGAGGTGGAGGTCCTCGAGCTTCGCGCCGGCGGCGATGTACATCTGGTTCTTCACGATGTCGATGCCGGTGACCTCTTCGGTCACCGTGTGCTCCACCTGGACGCGCGGGTTCATTTCGATGAACACGTGGTTGCCGGCCTCGTCGACGAGGAACTCGACCGTGCCGGCGCCCTCGTAGTTGATCTCCTTACAGAAGTTCACCGCGTCCTGGCAGATGCGCTGGCGCTGCTCCTCGGTGATGTGCTGCGCCGGGGCGATCTCGACGACCTTCTGGTGGCGGCGCTGCACGGAGCAGTCGCGCTCGAACAGGTGCACCACGTTGCCGTGGCTGTCGGCCATGACCTGCACCTCGATATGCTGCGGCTTGATCACGGCGCGCTCGAGGTAGACCTGGGCGTCGCCGAACGCCGCCTCCGCCTCGCGCGAGGCTTCCGCAGCCAGCTTCTCGACGTCCTCCGGCTTCTCAATGAAGCGCATGCCGCGGCCGCCGCCGCCGGCGACTGCCTTGACAAAGACGGGGAACTCGAAGTCCTTGGCGTACTCCGCGATCTGCTTCGGGTCGGTGGACGGCTCGGAGTCCTTAAGCACCGGCAGCCCGGCGCGCTCCGCGGCCTGGACGGCGGCGGACTTGTCGCCGGTGAGCTCGAGGGTCTCCGGGGACGGGCCGATGAACTTAATGCCGTTGTCGCGGCAGGCGCGGGCGAGGTCCGCGCGCTCGGAGAGGAAGCCGTAGCCGGGGTAGACGGCGTCGGCGCCGGTCTGCTTCGCGGCGCGGATGATCTCGTCAATGTCGAGGTACGCCTTCACCGGCTGGCCCGGCACGCCGATCTGGACGGCCTCGTCCGCGAACGGGCGGTGGAACGAGTTGCGGTCTTCGCGGGGGTAGACCGCAACGGTCTTCGCGCCGGTTTCGAACGCGGCACGGAAGGCGCGCACGGCGATCTCACCGCGGTTGGCCACCAGGATCTTGTTGAACGCCGGCAGGTCGTGCAGCGGGAGGTTGTCCGTATTCATGAAGTTCCTTTCCTCGTGGAAAGACGGGGGTCATACAACATCGGGTAGTTTAGTACAGGTCACACTTTTTTCGGAAGAATTTCGGTCGGTTATTCGGTCACCCCCTCCCCCAACATGGGGCGCGAAAACGCGGGCCGTCGATAAGCGACTGCCCGCGTTTCGGGGGTGGAACGTTGGCCCGCTAGCGCTCGATGTGGCGCTCCTCCGGGCCGTTGTAGGCGGACAGCGGGCGGATCAGCGAGTTGTTCTCGAACTGCTCGATGATGTGCGCGGTCCAGCCGGTGATGCGGGACATGACGAACAGCGGGGTGAAGAACTCGATGTCGAAGCCCAGGATGTAGTACGCCGGGCCGGACGGGAAGTCCAGGTTCGGGCGGATGTTGATCGAGGTGTTCTCGTACATGGTCTTGGCCATGATGTCGTACATCTCCACCCACTTCTGGGCGTCCTTCTCCGGGTGCTCGGCGGCGAGCTTCTTAAAGGCGGCCTCCATGGTGGGCACGCGCGAGTCGCCCTTCTTGTACACGCGGTGGCCGAAGCCCATGACGAGCTCCTTGTTCTTCAGCTTGTTCAGGCACCACTCCTCGGCCTTCGCCGGGTCGCCGATCTCCTCCATGTGGTGCATGACGAACTCGTTCGCGCCGCCGTGCAGCGGGCCCTTCAGCGCACCGATGGCGCCGGTGATGGCGGACCAGCCGTCGGACATGGTCGACGCGATAGTGCGCGCGGTGAAGGTGGAGGCGTTGAAGGAGTGCTCGGCGTAGAGGATCATCGTCTTCTCAAACGCCTCGATGTCGGACGGGATGTTCGCCGGGGACTTCTCGTCGTCGCCAAAGACCATCCACAGGAAGTTCTCGCTAAAGCCCTTCTCCTTGGAAGGTGCGATGTACTCCTTACCCTGGCGGCGGCGGATGTCGGTGGCCACGATGGTCGGCAGCTTCGCCAGCAGCTTGCGGCCGATGCTACGCAGGTGGTCGGAATCCGGCGTGAACTTCTCCGGATCCTCCGTGCCCAGGTATGACACCGCCGTGCGCAGCACGTCCATCGGGTGGCAGTCGATCGGCATGAAGTTGATGATTTGGATCAGCTTCTCATCGATGTCGCGGTTGGCCATGCAGCCGCCACGGAACTCTTCAAACTGCTCCTCGTTCGGCAGCTCGCCGTTCCAGAGCAGGTAGGCGACTTCCTCGAACGTGCAGTGCTCGGCCAGCTCCTGGACCGGGTAGCCGCGGTAGAGCAGAGAGTTGGTCTCCGGGTTGACCTTCGACACTGCCGTGTAGTCGGCGACGACGCCGTTGAGGCCCTTGCGGATGTCTTGTTCAGTCATGGTGTTTCACTCCTTATTCGAAGGTCGAGCTGTAGGTGTCTTTTGAGTAGGTGAAAACGGACTGGTCGAACTGGTTGTACTGGTCGTACTTCACCAGCTCGTAGAGCCGGGAGCGGTGCTGCATCTTGTCCAGCCACGGCACCTGGGAGCCGGTTTCGGCCATGTCGCGCAGCATCGCCTCGGTCTGCCCCATGGCGATGCGGAACGTGGTCACCGGCCAGATCACGGCGTTGTAGCCGAGGTCTTCCAGCTGCTTCGCGCTCAGCAGCTCGGTTTTGCCGAACTCGGTCATGTTCGCGAGCAGCGGCGTATCGACGGCCTCCCGGAACTTCGCGAAGTCGGCCTCCGAGTACAGCGCCTCGGTGAAGACGAGATCCGCGCCCGCATCCGCGTACGCCTTCGCGCGCTCGATGGCCTCGTCGATGCCCTCGATGCCGGCGGCGTCGGTGCGCGCGCAGATGACGAAGTCGTCGTCGTGCCGCTCGCGCACCGCGGCGGTGATGCGGCGCACCATGAGGTCCCGGGGCACGACCTCCTTGCCGTCGAGGTGCCCGCAGCGCTTCGGGTTCACCTGGTCCTCGAGGTGCAGGGCCGCAAGTCCCGCGGCCTCGAACTCGGCGACGGTGCGGGCGGCGGACATCGGCTCGCCGAAGCCCGTGTCGGCGTCGATGAGCACCGGCAAGTTCGTGGCGCGGGCGATCTGGCCGCCGCGGTGGGCCACCTCGGTCAGCGTCGTCAAGCCGATGTCCGGCAGGCCGAGGTCGTTGGCCACCACCGCGCCGGAGACGTAGACGCCGGAGAAGGCGCCGATGTCCTCGATGAGGCGCGCGGTGAGCGGGTTGAAGGCGCCGGGCAGGGTCGTAATCGCGTCGCTGGTGAGCGAGGCGCGCAGCGCCTTGCGGCGCTCGTTCGGGGTTTGCTCGGGTGCGAACATTAGAAGATGCCTCCGGGGATCTCGGGCGCGGCGGCGCGGGTGGCGTCGTTGACGCGGATGTTCAGCTCGGTGAGGTCGGTGAGGTTTTCGAGGTCCTGCACAGCGGCGAGGAAGCGCTCTTGCTCCTGCGTATCGACGATCCCTTCGGCCAACGTGCGGAACTTGGCGATGTAGTTCTCGCGGGCGAACGGGCGTGCCCCGAGCGGGTGCGCGTCGGCGACGGCCATCTCGTCCTCGATGACCGAGCCGTCCTTGAACGTGATCACCGCGCGGGCGCCGAACGCCTTCTCGTCCGGGTCGGTGGAGTGGTAGCGGCGCGTCCACTTCGGGTCCTCCACCGTGGAGATCTTGTGCCACAGCTCGACGGTCTCCGGGCGGTTCGCACGCTCGGGCGCGTAGGAGTCGACGTGGTGCCACGCCCCGTCCTCGAGCGCGACGGCGAACATGTACATGATGGAGTGGTCGAGCGTCTCACGCGACGCCTTCGGGTCCATCTTCTGCGGGTCGTTCGCGCCGGTGCCGATGACGTAGTGCGTGTGGTGCGAGGTGTGCAGCACGATGGACTCGATGTCGGCGGTGGTCTTGCCCGCGTCCGCGATGGTCTGCTTCATGCGGCGGGCCAGGTCGATCGGGGCCTGCGCCTGGTACTCGGCGGAGTGCTCCTTGGTGTAGGTTTCCAGGATCGCGCGCTTTTCCTCGCCGTCCGCCGGCAGCGGCACGGTGTAGGTGCGCTCCGGCGAGTGGAGCATCCAGGCGATGACGCCGTCCTCGCCCTCCCAGATCGGGGCGGGCGCGCCCTCACCGCGCATCGCGCGGTCGACCGCCTCAATGGCCATCTTGCCGGCGAACGCTGGGGCGGACGCCTTCCAGGAGGAGATGAGGCCCTTGCGGGACTGGCGCGTCGCAGTCGTCGTGTGCAGCGCCTGGCCCACGGCCTGGTAGATCGTGTCCACGTCGAGGCCGAGCATGGTGCCCAGGCCGGCGGCGACCGACGGGCCGAGGTGCGCGACGTGGTCGATCTTGAACTCGTGCAGGGAGATGCCCTTCACCAGGTTCACCTGAACCTCGTACCCGGTGGCGATGCCGCGGATGAGGGTCTTGCCGTCGAGGCCCTTGTGCTGGGCGACCGCGATCATCGGCGGGATGTTGTCGCCGGGGTGGGAGTACTCCGCGGCGAGGAACGTGTCGTGGTAGTCGAGCTCGCGCACGGCGGTGCCGTTGGCGAAGGCGACCCACTCCGCGGAGTAGGTGCCGTCCTCGCCGAAGACGAGCGCGCCCTTGTTGTTCGCGGGGTGCGCCTTCGCCATCTCGCGGGCGACGGCGACGGGGCGGCGGTTGTAGGAGGCCACCGCAACCGACGCATTGTCAATGATGCGGTTGATGATCATCTCGCGGGTGTCCTCCGGGACCTCGACCGGGTCCGCGGCGACCTTGGCGATCTTGTAGGCCAGATGCTCTTCGATGGGAAAGTCCTCGGCGGACTTGTGCGTTCGTACCTCGTGCTGGATCATGCGGTCTCCTTGTGACGGTGATGCAGTCATTGCAGTAATTGAGATGGTGTGGCTCATACTAAGGACTTCATTGTGTCACGCGTCATAGTTAAGGTTGCGTAATCTTGCGTCCTCAGACGTGTTACTTTGCAATATGTTGTAAATCCGCACGACAACTGCCCAGTTGAGAGGAGCGCCGTCATGCCGAAGCTGTTCGCGGGGGCACAGATCCGCACGCTGCGCACCGCCCACCGCCTCACCCAGGCGGAGGCGGCCCGCGCCCTCGACATCTCCACGAGCTACCTCAACCAGCTCGAGAACGACCAGCGCCCGCTTACCGCCCCGGTCCTCGTCGCGCTCACCACGGCGTTCGGCGTGGAGGCCTCGTACTTTTCCGGCGACGCGGAGCGCGAGGCCGCCGCGGCGCTCGCCGAGGTCCTCCCCGGCGTGCCGAAGGACGAGTTGGCCGACTTCGCGCGCAGCTTCCCCACCATCGCCGCGCAGGTCCGCGAGATCCCCGACCGCCTCGCGGGCACCTCCCCCGACCCGTACGAGTACACCCGCAACTTCTTCCAGGACCACCGCAACTACTTCCATGACCTGGACATGCAGGCCGAAACCCTCGCCGCGCGCCTCGGCGGGCGCCAGCTGCGCCTCACCCGGCTGGCCTCCACGCTCGACCGCGAGTTCGGCTACGCCGTGCGCTTCAACCAGCCCGTCGAGGACGGGCGCTCGAGCGTGGCGATGGGCGCGCGCGAGATTCACCTGCGCGCGGGGCTCACCGAGGCGCAGCAGTGCTTCGAGCTGTCCTACCGCTACGGCCGCCTCGCCCACGGCGACATCCTCGCGGGCCTCACCCGGGGCATCGCCGACTCCCCCACCCGCGCCGTGACCACCCACGGCCTCGCGCAGTACTTCGCCGCGGCGGTGACCATGCCCTACACCGAAATCCTCGAGGCCGCCCGCGAGACGCGCTACGACATCGACGTCGTCTCCGCCCGCTTCGGCACCGGCTTCGAATCCACCTGCCAGCGCCTGGGCACGATGCAGCGGCCCGGGGCGCAGGCGGTGCCGTTCGTGTTCGTGCGCACCGACCGGGCCGGCAACGTGTCAAAGCGTCAGGAGACCCCGTCGTTCCACTTCTCCCGCTCGGGCAGCACGTGCCCGCTGTGGGTGGTCCACCGCGCGTTCGAGACCCCGAACCGCGTCACTCGTCAGGTCTCCGCCACGCCGGACGGGCGCACGCAGATGTGGGTTGCGCGCATGGTCCAGGGCCCCGCCGTCGGCTTCGGCACCCCGCGGCGCGAGCACGCGGTGGCGCTCGGCTGCGACACGGCCTACGCCCCGCAGCTCGTCTACGCGGACGGGCTCGACCTCAACCCGTCCTCCGCCACGCCGATCGGGCCGGGCTGCGCGACGTGCCCGCGCGTCGACTGCGCGCAGCGTGCGTTCCCGGTTGGTCCGGGTCCGAGCTAGTCCAGGTCGGAGTGCGTGATCAAGCGGCGTGCCGCCTCGGTGATCGAACCGGACAGCGACGGGTAGACCGCCATCGAGTTGGCCAACTGGCGCACCGTGAGGTTGTTCGTCACCCCAATGGTGAGCGAGAGGATGAGCTCGGACGCGGTCGGCGCGACGATGACGCCGCCGATGACCTGGCCGGACCCCTTGCGCGCGAAGATCTTTACAAACCCGTGCTGCAGTGCGCGCATCTTCGCGCGGGCGTTGGTGGCCAGCGGCAGCTTGTAGATGTCGGCCTCGATCTCGCCATCGCGGATCTGCTGCTCGGTCACGCCGACCGCCGCGATCTCGGGGCGGGTGAACACCGCGTTGCCCACCGTCTTCAGGCGGATCGGGCTCACACCGTCGCCGAGCGCGTGGTCAATCGCGGTGCGGCCCTGCTGCGCGGCCACGGAGGCGAGCGGCATGAGGTCGGTGCAGTCGCCGGCGGCGTAGATGCCGGCGACGTTCGTGCGCGAGACGCGGTCGACGTGGATGTGGCCCGACGGGGTCGTTTCCACGCCCGCCGCCTCGAGGTTGAGGTCCGCCGTGTTCGGGATCGAGCCGATGGACATCATCACGTGCGAGCCCGCGATCGCGCGTCCGTCCGTCGTGTGCACGACGACGCCGTCGCCCGTGTTCTCCACCCGCTCCACGCGCGCGTCCTTCTCCAGCTGCACGCCGCGGTCCGCGAGGACCGCCTCGAGCACGTCGGCCGCGTCCGCGTCGTCGTGAGGCAGGATGCGATCGCGGGAGGCGACCATGGTCACCTTGACGCCGAGCTCCGCGAACGCGGAGACGAACTCCGCGCCCGTCACGCCCGAGCCCACGACAATGAGGTGCGACGGCAGGTCCTGCAGGTCGTACATCTGCCGCCAGTTGAGGATGCGCTCCCCGTCCGGCTCCGCACCCTTAAGCACGCGCGGGCTCGCACCCACCGAGACCAGCACCATGTCGCAGCTAATCGTCTCGGTCTCGCCGTCGGCCGTGACCACCTCGATGTTGTGCGTCGTGTGGCCGGTCTGCTCGTCCGCGAAGCGCGCCTTGCCGTTGATCAGGCGCGCCCCGGAGCGCTCGAGCTGCGCGCGGATGTCCGCGGACTGCTCGGCGGCGAGCGACTTCACGCGCTCATTGAGCGCGAGCAGCGACAGCTTCGCGTCGCCGAGGGCGTGGTTGAGGCCCATGTCGTCAGCGCGGCGCAGGTCGTTCTTAATGTTCGCGCCCGCGATGAAGCTTTTCGACGGCACCACGTCTTTCCGGATCGCGGACCCGCCGGCGCCCTGGTCCTCGACGAGGGTGATGTCGGCACCGTGCTTCGATGCCAGCAGCGCAGCCTCGTAGCCGCCGGGGCCTCCGCCCATGATGACGATCTTCTTGGACAAAACAGCTCTCCTCAGGGGTCGGGTGCGGGTCGGGTCAGCCTGTGACGGGCCAAACACTCTCACAGTGTACCCACAGCCGGTTATTCCCCGTCGGGGCGGAATCCGGCGGCGAGGTCGGGCCGGAAGTACTGCTCCACAATCGAGGCGAACAGGCGCACGCCCACCCCGATCGCACGCTCGTCGACGTTGAGGTTGCCCTGGTGCAGGTCCTGGGGCTCGCCCTCCCCGTTCCAGGCGCCGAGCCGCATCATCGCGCCCGGCACGTGCTCGAGGTACCAGGAGAAGTCCTCCCCGCCGCTCGACTGCGGGGCGGCGACGACGCAGTGCGGGTCGACGGCCCGGGCCGCCTGCACGGCGAGCGCGGTCGCCGCGTCGTCATTCAGCACGGGCGGCACGCCGCGGATGTAGTCGAGGTGGTATGTGCAGCCGGTCGGCGCGACCACGAGGTCAATGAGGTCCGTGAAAAGGTCCTCGTTGCTGCGCCACGTGGCGATGTCGGCGGTGCGCAGGGTGCCCTCGAGCACGCCCCGCTTCGGGATCGCGTTGGCGGCGTCGCCCGACTCGGCGTGGCCGAACACGAGCACGGTGCCGGTGCGCGGATCCACCCGGCGCGAGAGCAGCGCGGGCAGCTGCGTGATCAGCGCGCCCATCGCGTAGACCACGTCCGCCGTGAGCTGCGGGCGCGACGTGTGCCCGCCGGGGCCCTGGACCTCGATGCGGATGACGTCGGAGGCCGAGGTGATCGCGCCCGCGCGCACGCCGATCTCGCCGACCTTGACGTGCGGCTCGGCGTGCACGGCGTAGATCGCGGAGACGTCCTCGAGGGCGCCCCACTTGACGACGTCGAGGGCGCCGCCGCCCATCACCTCCTCGGCGGGCTGGAAGATGACGCGGACGCCGTGCTCAAGCTCGACGGTGGACAGCGCGCACGCGAGCGCGAGGGCGACGGTGGCGTGCACGTCGTGGCCGCACGAGTGCGAGACCCCGGGGTTCGTGGACGCGAAGCTCAGGCCGGTCAGCTCGGGCACCCGCAGCGCGTCGATGTCCGCCCGGAACGCCAGGCGCTTGCCGCCCTCCGGGCCGAGGTCGACGTAGAGGCCGGTGCCGGGGAAGCGAACGGGCGCAAGGCCGTGCTCCTCGAGCGTGGCGGCGATGAAGTCCGTCGTCGCCGTCTCCTCGTTCGACAGCTCGGGGTGGGCGTGGAGGTGGCGGCGCCACCCGATGACGCGGTCGTGGTTGGCGGCTAGCCAGCTGTCCACCGCGGCGGCGATGCCGGCTGATTCGGTCGTGCCGGTCTGGTCCACGTGTCCTCCCTTGCTCCCGTTGCGATGCCAAGAGTGTACGCCGTGCCCCGCCAATCTAGACAAAGCGGTGCGGAACGCGGCCAGCGGGCGCGCTAGAACGGCGGCGTGTCAGCGGGCGCGCCGCGGCGCAGGTACAGGTCGTGGAACCGGGCCGTGTCGCGGGGCCCGCGCGGCCACTCGAAGGTGATGGGTGCGGCGCCGGAGGTGGCGTCGTCACGCATGAAGCACCCCTCGACCGCCTCGCCGGCGCCCGGCAGGAGCGCGGCGGGCGGCACCTGGAGCGCCGACGCAAGCCGGTAGCACGTCGACAGCGTCGGGTCCGCGGCCTTCGACCCGTTGTAGTCGTTGCGCTCGAGGTTCGAGATGAGCGAGCGCGACACCCCCGAAAGCTCCGCGAGGCGGGACTGGCTCAGCCCCCGCATGAGGCGGATGGCGCGCACCCGCTCCCCCAGCCCCAGCGCGTAGCTCGCCCAATGCGATTGCGGCAGCACGTCCCCCATGTTCGATCCCCCGGTTGTCCCCAGTCGTCCCCACCTAGATATCTGCGTCTCAATCTAGCGCGGCCGCAGCGGGGCTGCACGCGGAAGGGCTAAAGATCGATGTTGCGGGGCCCGTAGAGCCGGTCGCCCGCGTCGCCGAGGCCCGGGACGATGTAGGCGTCCTCGTTGAGCGACGGGTCGATCGTCGCGGTGATGAGCCGGATCGGGCCGCCGTGCGCCTCGAGCGCATCGACGCCCGGCTGGGCGCTCACCATGCACACGCAGGTGATGTCGTCCGCGCCGCGCTCGACGAGCAGGTCGATGGCGTGGATGAGCGAGCCGCCCGTGGCCAGCATGGGATCCACGAGGAAGACGGGCTGCCCCGCGAGGTCCTGCGGCAGCGCCTCGAGGTACGGCACGGGCTGGTGGGTGACCTCGTCGCGCGCGAGGCCGATGAAGCCGACCTGCGCGTCCGGGATCATGGACAGGGCCGGGTCGATCATGCCCAGGCCCGCGCGGATGATGGGCACGATGATCGGCGGGGTGGCCAGCCGGGCGCCGGTGGCGGTGCCGACGGGGGTTTCGGTGTCGAATTCCTCGACCTCGAGCTCGCGCGCCGCCTCGTAGACGAGCATCGCGCCGAGGTCCGCGAGCGCCGCGCGGAACGCCGCGTTGTTCGAGCGCTTGTCGCGCATGATGGTCAGGCGGGACGCCGCGAGCGGGTGGTTGACAACCGTGATATCCATGCGGCTCATGCTAGTTCACCGCGCCCCGCCGAAAATTTTTTGCCGCGCGAGGGAACCGGGGCGGCACTTTCTGCGTCCAATGGCCATGACTATTTTCCAACTCGATTCCGCCACCGTCGCCGCCCGGACCGATTCGCTGCGCGCCGACGCCGCCAATTTGCACCCGCTTCACGACGTCGCCGTGCCCGACGCCTGGCCGCTCGGCGACTTCAGCGCCGCGGTGTCCCACGCCATCGCGAAAGCGAACGCCGACGCCGACGCGCTGCGCGGCGAGGCCCGCCGCATCGCGGCCGCGATGGACCTCGCCGTCGAGGCCGCCGCGGCCGTCGAGGCCTCCACCTGCCAGCGGCTGGGGGCGACGCTATGACCGCCGTGGCACCTCCCACCCCGCTGGATATGATGTCCAGCCTCTTCGGCCCACCGTCGGTGACGAGCAACCGCCACGTCAACTTCTTCCTCGACGCCCACAGCGCCGTGGCCAAGATTCTCACGATGCGCCCGTCCGACCCGCCGACGCTGCCCCACTTCCGCATGCCGGACTTCGAGGACTTCGGCCCGCTCGCCGAGGTGTTCCACGCCTCCGGGCTGACGCGGGAGATGTTCGCGCAGCACCTCGCCGGCTTCCGCGCGGACATCAGCGACGCGCTCGTGCGCGGGGCGGCCTGCACCGGGACCGCCGCGTTCGAGCTCACGAGCATCGCCATCGGACTCGCCCGCGACGTAGCTGCCGCCCCGGCGCTCGCCGCCACCCCGGTCGGGCCGGCGGGCGCCGCGCTCTACGCCACCACCCTGGTCACCATGGCCCTGAACAACGCGCTGAGCGTGCTGCAGCAGCTGGAGCAGGAGATGCGGCAGCTCGCAGACGAGCTCAACGAGAAAACCGCCGCGGCCGCCGCGCGCGTGATCCCTGGGCCGGGGCCGCGCGGCGCGCAGGCGCAGGCCGAGCTGCAGCGTCTCGCCGCACTCGTTGCGCCACCGTCCGCACCTCCCGCGGCCCCCACCCCGCCCGCGGTGGCACCCGCCGCCGCGGTCGTCGCACCGCCACCGCCAGCGCCCACGCCCGCTGCCGCGCCGCCCCCGGAACCGACGCCGGCGCCCGTACCTGCACAGGCGCCCGCCCCCGCCCCCGCTGGCTCCTCCGTCGGCGCCGCGGCCGTCGAGGCGGCGCGCAGCCAGATCGGCACCCCGTACGTGTGGGGCGGCAGCGCGCCGGGCGGGTTCGACTGCTCCGGGCTGACGTCGTGGGCGTACCGCCAGGCCGGGCTGGAAATTCCGCGCGTCGCCGCCGACCAGGCGGTGGGCCGCCAGGTGAGCTACGACGAGCTGCAGCCGGGCGACCTCGTCCTCTGGACCGGCCACGCGGCCATCTACGCGGGCGACGGGATGATGATCGAGGCGGGCGATCCCGTGCAGATGAACCCGGTGCGCACCGAAAACACCGGCATGACCTTCTGCGGATTCTGGCGCCCGACCGGCTAAAGTCGGACGGCATGACTACGCGCGCGATTCTCCCCGTCAAGATGTCGCTGACCGCAGGCGACTTCTACACGCTGTGGGCACCGAGCTGGAAGGAAAACGGTGCCCAGTGGCAGGCCTTCCTCGGCGACGACCAGACGGTCCTCGTCTTCAACTCCCCGGAGGAGCTGCTGGCATACCTCGACACCCACGCGGTCCACGACCTCTCCGACCACCCGCAGTGGGCTGAGTTCCAGGCGCAGGGCGACGACCGCGTCGTGCCCAGCGAGAAGCAGTACTACGACATCATCGGCGCGCCGGCCTACCTCGCCGACCGCCCGAGCCACGAGAACGTCTCGCGCCTCGCGCGAGTATTCCAGATCTCGCGCTCGCTTGCCGACGTCGCCTCCGCCGAGCACGCGCAGATCTTCTTCGCGTCCCACTCGATCCTGGGCAACGTCGCCCGCGGCGCCGACCACTACGCCGGCGAGAATGGTCTGTCCGAGTGGTCCGGCGTCGGCCGCGTCGTGCTCGCCAACTGGGAGGAAGTGGTCCACTCGCTGGATGACGCTGTGCGCGTCGTCGATACGCAGGAGCTCGACGCGGACCGCCTAGCCGCTGCCGGGACCGCGATCGCCGCGGCGCAGGAGTCGCGCGCGGCGGCGGACGAGCAGCGCCGCGCCGACGAGGAGGCGCGCGCGGCGGCCGAGGACCCCTACGACTCCTCCGTCTGGGGCCGCGCCGGCATCGACCCGGTGAAGGTCTCCATCCAGGGCCAGAGCGTGTACACGCTGCGCACCTACCTCGCCGGCTCCCCGGTGTTCCTGGGCAAGTACGGCGAGATTATGACCTTCCCCTCCACGAAGCACCTCGGCCGCTGGATCCTCGAGAACGACGACCACGACCTCGCGAGCGTGTCCACGTGGACCGACCTCATCAACGCGGCCAACGCCGGCGAGCTCAAGGTGGAGGTCCACCCGGACAACTCCTACTCGTTCAACGGCATCGCCGCCGACATCGCGAAGGGCCCCGACGCGGTGGACACGAAGCAGATGGCGAAGGCCTACGAGCTGCTCGCCGACGCCGCCGACTGGGCGGGCGACGATTCGCTCAACTCGCTGCTGCTGGCGAACCCGCGGATGCAGGACTACCTCGCGTACATGCTCGGCTCTACCGAGGCCGCCGGCTACGTGCCGTCCGCGCCGTTCACCGACAAGGCGGAGGCGTGGACGAAGATGGAAGACCAGCTGATCAAGCGCTTCTCCAAGTTCTAACGGGCTGGCTGCACGACGATGGACACCCCACCCGAACACGACCGCCTGCGCGAACAGCTCCACCACCTCATGGTGCTCATGCGCCACTTCGGGCCCACCCAGGAGGGCCGCGACGCCGCCTCCGGCCAGGGCCGCGTGCTCCGGCTGCTGCAGCTCAACAGCCCGGCGGCGCAGAAGGAGCTCGCCTACGTGCTGGGCATCCGCTCCCAGTCCCTCGCCGAGCTATTGGCGAAGATGGAGGACAAGGGGCTCGTCGAGCGCGCGCCGCACCCCGAGGACCGGCGCACGAGCATCGTTTCGCTTACCGACGCAGGACGTTCCGCCGCCGCCGCACTCGAAGAGGACCCCGAGCCCGAGGCCGACCCGTTCGCGGTACTCGACGACGCGGAGCGCGCGGAGCTGTCGCGGCTGCTGGGCAAGCTCATCGCAGGCGCGGAGTCACGCATGTCCCCGGACGACTTCCCGCCGCCGCCGCTGAAGTGGCCGCCGCCCCCGCCGCCCGGCGATCCATGGGGGCCGCCGCCGCTGAAGTGGCCGCCGCCCCCGCCACGCAGCGCCGGGCCGGGCCCGCGCCGACGTCCCTGACATGCCCCACATTCGTGCCACCTCTAGAATGCTGACCTATGTCAGTGGACCAGGTCGACCCCCTCATTAGCTCCATCTACTACTGGTTGGACATCTCCGGCGTCCTGCTCATGGGCATCATCGGCGGCACGCTCGCCCGCCAGCTCGGCTACGACATCGTCGGGTTCTTCTTCATCGCCATGCTCTCCGCCCTCGGCGGCGGCATGCTGCGCGACGTGCTGATCAATCAGGGCACCGTCGCCGCGATGAGCCAGCCGGAGTATCTCATCCTCGCCTTCGCCGGGGCGCTCATCGCGAGGTTCACCTACTTCAAGGGCCGCGCGTGGGAGTTCCTCCAGTCCCACGGCGACGCGCTCGTCTCCGCGCTGTGGGCGTCCACGGGCGCGGCGAAGGCCATCCAGCACGGGCTGCCGATCTTGCCGACCATCATGATGGGCGTGTTCACCGCGACCGGCGGCGGCATGATCCGCGACGTGGTCACCGGCCGCGAACCGGCCGTCTTCGGTGGCAACCAGCCCACCGTCATCCCGGCCGTGGCGTGCGCGGTGATCACGCTCATCGGCAACGCCACCGGCTACCTCGCCCTCGCCATGATCCTCGGGCCCGTTGTCAGCTTCGTCATGTTCCTCTTCGGCTACTACGGCAACTGGCGCATTTCCACCGACTCGGAGTTCGCGCCGGTAAACACCACCGTCAACGCGACGGCGACGCAGGTCGCGCACCTCGCGCGCAAGGCCGAGCACAAGTCCCGCGCCGTCGCCCGCGAGCTGGAGCCCACCCGGGTGCGCTCGTGGCGCCACCGGCAGATGGAAAAGGCACTGCAGCGCCGCATCGAGGCGGACATCAAGAAGGGCAAGCGCCCGGCCGACGCGCGCAGCGACGCGGACGAGTTCCTCACCGAGTTCACCACCCAGTTCCCCGCCATCGACGCGGACACGCTGGCCGCCGCGGGCGTCGCCCCGGCCACCGACGAGGGGATCCTCGACGGCATCGGCGTGGACTTCAGCGGCGATTCGTACGCCGACGACGCGGCGGCGCCGGATCCCGCGGAGACCGAGGCGATGCACGCGGACATGCTCGATATCATTCTCTCGGACGAGGCCCTGACCGACGAGCTCATCGAGCGGCTCGTCGCCCGGTACAACCAGAAAGGCTCCTAGATGAAGCGAGCGGGCATTGCCGCGGCGGTGGCGTCGATAAGCGTGGGCGTATGCGTGACGACGGTTGCGCAAGCGCAGGACGCCGAAGAAACGGCGACGACCACGACAACCCAGACCTCGGCGGCGCCGACGACCGGCTACTACGACGACGCGGGCAGCTGGGTGCCGCCGAGCCGCGGCCGCGCCCCGGACACTGACGCCTGCCCGCAGGCGACGTGGCCGCCGGAGCCGGTGTCCACCTCCGAGCGCTCCGCGAGCAGCCCGCTGCCCCTGCCCGTCACGTACGACGGGCCGTGCGGGGTGACCGCCGCCGACGGCTACAAGGTGCCCGATGGCGTGGTCGCCTCCGCGTGGCTCGTCGCCGACCTGGATTCCGGCGAGGTGGTGGCGATGAAGGACCCGCACGGGCGCTACCGCCCCGCCTCCATCATCAAAGTGCTGCTCGCGCTCACCGTCATCGACGAGCTGCCGCTCGACCAGAAGGTGCCGGTCTCGGCCGAGTCCGCGAACCAGGAGGGCTCCCGCGCCGGCATCGGCGAGGGCGGGGACTACACAGTCAAGGACCTCCTGCACGGTCTCATCCTCTCCTCCGGCAACGACTGCGCCCACGCGCTGGCCCAGGCGCTCGGAGGCGACGAGGTGACGCTGCTCAAGGTCAACGAGCTGGCAAAGAAGCTGGGCATGACCGATACCCGCGCCACCTCCTACTCCGGGCTGGACAGCCCCGGCATGTCCACCTCCGCGTGGGACATGGGGCTGGCGTACCGCGCCGCGTTTGCCAACCCCACCTTCGCCGACATCGCGGACACCGAGCACTACCCGTTCCCCGGCTTCGGCGAGGAGCCCGCCTTCGAGCTGTGGAACGACAACAAGCTCTACCTCAACGACCCGGACGGCATCGGCGGCAAGACCGGCTACACCGACGACGCGAACCACACCTTCGTCGGCGCCGTCAACCACGACGGCCGCCGGCTCGTGGCCGTTGTCCTGGACACCGCGGCCTACGACCACCGCGCGTGGGAGCAGGCGCAGATGCTGCTGCACGAGGCGTACGGGGTGCGAAGCTCCGTCGCCACGCTGGAGGCCGCCTCCGCGACCACGACGGCGCCGCTCACGACGGAGGCCGCCCCCTCCCCCACGCCCTCGGCTGGGGCGGGATCCGAATCCGGATCCGGGGAAGGGACGGCCTGGAAGTCCTGGTGGGCCTACCTCATCGTGGCGGGCGTGCTCGCGCTCGCCGCGGTGGTGGCCGCGCTCAGTCTCGGGACAGGAGCGAAGCGACGCCGACGCCGATAGCGCCGAGCGCCGCGCCCACGCCGAGCGCCTTGCCCGCGGTGTGGGACTCCTCGTTGGTGCGCAGCGCGCCGGAGCGCACGTTGATCACGGCAGGCTCCGGCACCTCCGCCGGCGCGAGCGCGAGGGATTCCTCGGTGGTGGCCGTCCACGCCGCGACGTAGAGCACGACGCGCCAGATGAGGTAGAGCACGACCATGAGGGTGATGATCGGCCCGAAGATCGCACCCGCCGGGTTGCCCGTCGCCGAAGAGATGACCAGGCCGGCGAACTGCTGTAGGACGGCGAAGATCACCGCGCCGAGGAGCGCGCCGAGCAGGCCCGACTTCACCGGCACCTTCGTGCGCGGCATGTACAGGTTCACCCAGAGCATGACAAGGAAGCTGGCGAGGACGCTCACGAGGAAGCCGACGAGCCACACGAGGAAGCGCGCGCCCGGGAAGTCGCCGATGCCGAGGTGCTCCATCGCGGTGCTGGTCCAGCTGGACACGCCGACGGCGGTGACGCCGAACGCGACGATGAACAAGACGATGAGCACGACGAGGCCAAGCAGGTCCCAGAGCTTCTTGGTGACGAAGTTGCCGCCCTCGTTCGGGTCCACCTTCCACATCGCGGACACGCCGACGCGCAGGTTGTTCATCCAGCTCAGGCCCGACCACAGCGTGGTGAGCAAACCGATGCCGGCGACGGTGCCGCGCTGGTCGATGGCCGCGTCGACGAGGTCGTTCATCATGTCCCCGAGGTCCCCGTCGAGGGATTTGGTGATCTGGTCCTGGATGTCCTGGATGAGGTCCGGGCGGGCGTTGAGGAAGAAGCCGAGGCCCGCGAACAGGAGCATGAGCAGCGGGAAGAGCGACAGCACCGAGAAGTAGGTGATGCCGGCGGCGAACTGGTTGCCGCCCTCCGCGCCGAAGCGGTCGTTCATGCGCAGCAGGTGCCCCGCCGCCGGGGACTTCTTCTCCACCTTGGCTTCGAAGCCGCCCGTCTGCTGTTTCGAGGCGCGCTCGATCCCATGTTCGTCGGTGTACGCCTTCCACGGCGCTGTCGAGGTTGCCATCGACGTCCCTTCTTACGTGTGTCGTTTACCGCATCACATCGTAGAGGAGGGCGCGCGGCGGCGGGAGCTACCTCCGGGGTGCCAGGAATCCGACCTTGTCGTAGACGTCCGCGAGCAGCTCCGAGGCGATGCCGCGGGCGCGCTCCGCGCCGCGGGCCAGGATAGATTCCAGCTCGCCGCGGTCGGACATGAGTTCGTCGTAGCGGGCGCGAAGCGGCGTCGTAAAGCTTTCGAGCGCATCCGCAGTGTCCACCTTGAGCGCGCCGTAACCCTGGCCCTCGTAGCCAGCGACGATGTCCGCGATCGGCTTGCCAGTGAGCGCGGACTGGATGACGAGGAGGTTGGACACGCCCGGCTTGTTCTCCTTGTCGAAGGCGATGACGCCGTCGTTGTCCGTCACCGCGGACTTGATGCGCTTGGCGGAGGCCTTCGGGTCGTCGAGCAGGTTGACGATGCCCTTCGGGTTCGCGCCCGACTTGGACATCTTCGACGTGGGATCCTGCAGGTCGTAGATCTTCGCCGAGCCCTCAACGATGAGCCCGTCCGGCACAGTGAACGTCGCGCCGTAGCGGGTGTTGAAGCGCTCCGCGAGGGTGCGGGTGAGTTCGAGGTGCTGGCGCTGGTCCTCGCCCACCGGCACGAGCTGCGGGGAGTAGAGGAGGATGTCGGCGGCCATGAGCATGGGGTACGTGAACAGGCCCACGGAGGTGCGGTCCTGGCCCTGCTTGGCGGACTTGTCCTTGAACTGCGTCATGCGGCTGGCCTCGCCGAAGCCGGTGAGGCACTGCAATACCCAGGTGAGCTCGGCGTGCTCCGGCACGTGCGACTGCACGAAGAGGGTGGAGCGCTCCGGGTCGATGCCGAGCGCGATGAGCTGCGCGCAGCCCGCGAGCGTGCGGTTGCGCAGGTCCTCCGGATTCTGGTCCACCGTGATCGCGTGGAGGTCCGGGATGAAGTAGAACGCCTCGTAGCCGTCCTGCAGATCGATCCACTGCTTCAGCGCCCCGAGGTAGTTGCCCAGGTGGTAGGAGTCGGCGGTGGGCTGGATTCCGGAAAGAACGCGTTGCTGTGACATGCCCGTAGTTTAACTTGCCTGATGTGATTCCCCTCAAGGAAGCTTGCCGTAGCTTTCAGTATTCTGAATGGCTGAACCACACAAACATCTGGTTCTTGGAGGGGGAAACTTGAGCAATAGGCCGGAAAAAGAGCAAACATATAAGAGGCAGGTTCTCCCCTGGGCAATTACTAGCGTATCGGTTCTTACCTCAATTGCCTATGCAGTCGCGCTATCTGCAAGCACTCCGGACGGCGCCAAGGCGGTCTTGGACTTTGCAAGCAAACTCTTGGGTCCGATTGGCGCCGCATTAATTGCCTGGGCCGGAGTGCATCACACCATTCGAGATACGCGTAGGCAAGACGATCTGAAGGTGCAGCAGGATCGATTAAAAGAGTGGTACGTAAATCTGCGCTGGGCAGCAGAACTGTGTTCGTCCAACACTCCCGCGTCAGTAGCAATAGGTGTGGCTACGCTGGATTCAATCGATGGTTTGCCTTTCCTAGGAGAACAGCAACAGGCTCTCATCGACCAGATACTGGAAGCCGTAGTGGAAGGCGACGGTGATTCACTACAATCAGGGGACGAAGAAGCTAATTTGAGTTCGCATGATCAAAAGGAGGCGCGACAATGACCACAATCTCCCCTAAGCCGAAGCGTCGCGCCAACTCTTCCTCGGTAAAGAGAGACCAAGGGAAGATCGCTGCTGCAAAGCTGATTATCAAGCGAAACGACGAAGGCAAGGGCAAGGTGGTAATCACCCAGCGGATTCGCGACCTCGCTGATTCATAGTCTCGTCCTACCGCTCCACCCACTCCGAGCGCAGGATGCCGTGGCGCGAGCACGCGGCCTCCCACGCCATCGGGGAAATCTTCACCACCATGCGCCGCCCGCACAGCGGGCAGATGCGGGGGGCGTCGTAGGGCCGCTCGGGGTTGAGCGGCCAGGGGACCTCGCCAGACAGGACGGCGTCGGCGAGGTTCGTGTTGTCGGGAATTTTCATCAGCCGAAAGCTACAGCGACTTGATCGTGTCGTAGAGCGCGCCGTGGCCGGAGTTGACCTTCTCGCCCACCGGCGTGATGTTCAGGTTCATGCCCGGCTTCGCGCCCTCCATGACCCGGTCCACGGCGTCGCGGTCCTTCTCCATCGGACGGCCGAACGTGGTCAGGTAGTTGCCGCCGATGATGGCGTTGGCTCCGCCGAGGAGGCCGGCCTCGGTACCGTCGTCGCCAAGCGCGAGCTCCGTGCCGCCCGCGAAGCGCAGCTGGGTGGACGGCATGGCCAAGCGGAACGCGGCGACGGCGCGCAGCGCCTCGCCCTGGGGCACGAGCGGGCGGTCCGCGAACGGGGTGCCCGGGCGCGGGTCGAGGAAGTTCATCGGCACCTCGTGCGGTTCGACCTCGGCGAGCTGAGCCGCGAATTCGGCGCGCTGCTCCAGCGTTTCGCCCAGGCCGATGATGCCGCCGCAGCAGGTCTCCATCCCCTCGGCGCGGACGTTTTCCAGGGTGTCCTTGCGCTCCTGCCAGGTGTGGGTGGTTACCACGTTGGGGAAGAAGGACTCGGCGGTTTCGAAGTTGTGGTTGTAGCGCTTCACGCCCATCTGTGCGAGCTGGTGCGCCTGCTCGCGGGTGAGGATCCCGAGGGAGGCGGAGATGGAGATGTCCACCTCGTCGTGGATCGCGGTGACGGCCTCGGCAACCTGGCCCAGCAGCTCCGGGGACGGGCCCTTCACGGCCGCGACGATGCAGAACTCGGACGCGCCCATCTTCTCGGACTGCTTCGCAGCCTCCACGAGCTCAGCGATGTCCAGCGTCACCGCGCGTACCGGGGACTCGAACAGGCCGGACTGCGAGCAGAAGTGGCAGTCCTCGGGGCAGCCGCCGGTCTTCAGCGAGATGATGCCCTCGAGCGACACATCAACACCGCAGTGCTTGATGCGCACCTGGTGGGCGAGGTCGAGTAGCTCCTGGAGGCGGTCGTCCTCAATTTCCAGGACCCGAAGGATTTCCTCCTGGGCCAGCCCGATGCCCTGATCAAGGGCCTTTTCGCGGGCGATGTCGAGGATGTCGCGGGAATCGGTTGGCACTGTCATGGTTACTCCTGAACGCCGTTTAACAACAGGGAATGTGTCGCAGTGTAGCGCCCCGGTTGAACGGTGTTCAGCAATTGGTCCAAGTGCTACGCTCGTAGCATGACTGCACGCATCCCCCACCGCGAACTCCGCAACTCAAGCGGGAAGATCCTTCACGCCGTCGCCGACGGAGAGAACTTCATCGTGACAAACCGGGGGCAGGAGATGGCATTGATCACCCAGGTCCCTTCGGACCAATCCGAAGCTCGAGGCCTTCGTCTCCGGCCCGCCACACGTGCCCTCAACATGGATGTGGACACGCTCGTTGAAAGCTCGATGCCCACCTCAGAGATGCTCGAAGGCCTGCGGGACGACTAATGGGGACCTGGTATCTGGATACTTCCGCAGCAGCCAAGCTAATTGTCAAGGAGCGGGAATCGTCCGCGCTGATTCTGGCCATCCAAACTGATCAACCTCGGTTGGTGTCATCTGTTCTGCTTGAGACCGAGCTGCGCAGAGCCGCGTTGCGTAATCCGGCGGTCAAACAAGGCGACGTCACAACTTTCCTGACGAGCCTGGACATCTACGAGATTGACGCCACCGTCTACCGACAAGCAGGTCTCCTTCCCGGCGCACATCTGAGATCCCTTGACGCGATCCACCTTGCTTGCGCGCTACTCTTGGACGCTTCCGCCGTAATTACCTACGACAAGCGCATGCTGGAAGCCGCCACTGAGGTAGGCATCGAAGCACTCTCCCCCGGAATTTAGCGGTACTCCACCAGAAGCGGCGAGTGGTCCGACCAGCGCTGTTCCACCGTCGGCGCCTTGTCCACCCACGTGCGTTGCGCCCGCTCCATCATGTTCGCGGTCGCAGCCTGCACGTCGATTCGCCAGCCCGCGTTGTTGTTGAAGGCCTGTCCGCGGAACGTCCACCACGTGTACGGGGCGTCGTCCGGCTGCAGCCTTCGCGCCACGTCGAACCACTGCGGAGAGCAGTTTGCTTGCCGACGACCTCCGGCCGCATACTCCACTGCCCCAGCCCACCCCTCGGCCGATTTCAGGTCCAGGTCCTGGGCCTCGTCGTCCGGGAAGCACCCGAACACCGCGTCCATGAACGCGCGCTCGTGCGGCAGGAACCCGGATTTCTTGTGGTTCGTCTTCCAGTTCTTCAGGTCCTCGCGGCGGTGGCAGATGTTCCAGTCCCCGCCGATGACCATGTCGGGGTACTCCCCCGCCCACTGTTCTAAGAGCGGTTCGAATTCGTCCAGAAAGCGGTACTTCTCGTCCTGTTTCGCTGTGCCCGCCGAGCCGGATGGGAGGTAGAGGGAGGCGACCCGGGTGCCGTCGTCAAGCGTGCCGGCGATGAAGCGTCCGCTGTTTTCGAATTGGGGGATGCCGGAGGTGACGTCGTGAAGCGGGGTGCGCGAGAGGATGCCGACGCCGGCGCGGCCCTTTGCGGCGGCGGGGGCGACCTCGAGGTGCCAGCCGCGCTCGAGGGCGAGCGCGAGCGCCGCGGTCGCCTCCTTTTCGGTGGCGCGGACTTCCTGCATCAACACCACGTCGGCAGGGGTTTCGGCGAGCCATGCAAGCATGCCCATGTTGTCTTCGTTGCGCACTTTGGTGGCTGCGCGGATGCCGTTGACGTTGACCGACGCGATGGTGAGTGTCATGCGTTTGCACCATACCGGGGGAGGCGACGCGGTACGCTTGGGGGCTGAACTCTGAACGCATACTTAGAGGAGACCTATGTCTACGATCATCTGGACCCGCACCGACGAAGCGCCGCTGCTTGCGACGTACTCCCTGAAGCCGATCGTCGAGGCGTTCGCGTCGCGCGCCGGTATCGATGTCGACACCGCCGACATTTCGCTCGCTGGCCGCATCCTCGCGCAGTTCCCGGAGCGCCTGGGCGATAAGAAGGTCGACGACGCGCTGACCCAGCTGGGTGAGCTGGCGAAGACGCCGGAAGCGAACATCATCAAGCTGCCGAACATCTCCGCCTCCCTGGTCCAGCTGAAGAAGGCCATCGCCGAGCTGCAGGCGGCCGGCTTCGACATCCCGGATTACGAGGATGCGCAGGAGAAGTACGACGCGGTGAAGGGCTCCGCCGTGAACCCGGTGCTGCGCGAGGGCAACTCCGACCGCCGCGCGCCGGAGGCCGTGAAGAACTACACGAAGAAGCACCCGCACTCCATGGGCGAGTGGTCCTCCGACTCCAAGACCAACGTTGCCACCATGGACGCGGGCGACTTCCGCCACAACGAGAAGTCCGTGATCATGCCCGCCGCGGACACGCTGACGATCAAGCTCGTCACCGCTGACGGCTCCGAGCAGGTGCTCAAGGACGGTCTGAAGGTGGAGCAGGGCGAGGTCATCGACGGCACGTTCATGTCCGCGAAGGCACTCGACGAGTTCCTTTTGGACACCGTGCAGAAGGCCAAGGAGGAGGGCGTGCTCTTCTCCGCGCACCTGAAGGCGACCATGATGAAGGTCTCCGACCCGATCATCTTCGGCCACGTCGTGCGCGCCTACTTCAAGCCGGTCTTTGACAAGTACGGCTCCGAGCTGCTTGCGGCCGGCCTGAACGGCGAGAACGGCCTCGGCGCCATCCTCGACGGCCTGTCCGAGCTGGACAACGGCGAGGAGATCCGCGCCGCATTCGAGCAGCAGCTTAACGACGGCCCGGCGCTTGCCATGGTCAACTCCTCGCGCGGGATCACCAACCTGCACGTGCCGTCCGACGTGATCATCGACGCCTCCATGCCGGCCATGATCCGCACCTCCGGCCACATGTGGAACGCGGACGACCAGGAGCAGGACACCCTGGCTGTGATCCCGGATTCTTCCTACGCCGGCGTGTACCAGACCGTGATCGACGACTGCCGCGCAAACGGCGCCTTCGACCCCACCACGATGGGCACTGTGCCGAACGTGGGCCTGATGGCGAAGAAGGCTGAGGAGTACGGCTCTCACGACAAGACCTTCAAGGTCCCGGCCGACGGCACCGTCCAGGTTGTGAACTCCGCGGGCGATGTGCTGATCGAGCACCAGGTTGAGGAAGGCGACATCTGGCGCGCATGCCAGACCAAGGACGCCCCGATCCAGGACTGGGTCAAGCTCGCCGTCGAGCGCGCCCGCCTGTCCGGCATGAAGGCCATCTTCTGGCTCGACCCGGAGCGCGGCCACGACCGCAACATGATCGAGCTGGTGAAGAAGTACCTGGCCGACCACGACACCGACGGCCTTGACATCGAGATCAAGTCCCCGGTCGAGGCCACCAAGGAGTCCGTCGAGCGCATCCGTCGCGGCGAGGACACCATTTCCGTCACCGGCAACGTGCTGCGTGACTACAACACCGACCTCTTCCCCATCCTCGAGCTGGGCACCAGCGCGAAGATGCTCTCCGTCGTGCCGCTGATGGCCGGCGGTGGCCTGTTCGAGACCGGTGCCGGCGGCTCCGCCCCGAAGCACGTCCAGCAGGTTGAGGAGGAGAACCACCTGCGCTGGGATTCCCTGGGTGAGTACCTCGCGCTTGCCGAGTCCTTCCGCCACGAGCTCAACCGCAACGGCAACGCCAAGGCTGGCGTGCTGGCTTCCGCTCTGGACCAGGCCACCGAGAAGCTCCTGGAGGAGGGCAAGTCCCCATCCCGCAAGGTCGGCGAGATCGATGACCGCGGCTCCCACTTCTGGCTCTCCCTGTACTGGGCAGAGGCGCTGGCAGCCCAGACCGAGGACTCCGAGCTGGCTGAGGTCTTCGGCCCGATCGCGAAGGATCTGCGCGACAACGCCGAGCAGATCGACCGCGAGCTTCTCGACGCCCAGGGTGGCGCCGCCGACCTCGGCGGCTACTACTGGCCGGACGAGGAAAAGACCTCCGCGGTCATGCGCCCGTCCGCAACCTTCAACAAGATCATCGACGAACTGGAGAAGTAGCTCGCTGATCTGAGATCGGCCGATGTCGGGGGTTCGCGCCCCGGCACCGGCCGTTTTTGTTGCACTGTAGTTCGCCCGCGCGGCTATCTCGCCTCGGGGTGAAAGGAGTAATCCCCGGTCCAGGGGTTATGAATTTGGACTTCGTAGCCGATTCCCTGCTCAGCGGCGCCGTCAAGGAGCGCCTGCAGCTCCTTCGCATTGAAGTAGCTCTTGCTCAACACGAGCCCAGCCACAATGAATGCGATAAAAGCACGAGTGCAATCACGTTCACGGCTGTGGTGCGGTTCATAGTGGGTCCTTTCCAGTGTGGGTGGTGCGCTAGCGCTTCCTGCACTGAAATTTGTAGCCGCCAGCTGCCTGGGCTTCATAGGCGTCGGTGGTGCCATCCACCCCTCCGCTGTCACGCGAATCTACCTCGGGATAGCCGGAGGCCCGTCCGCATTCGTCGATGAGCTTCATCTTTTCCTGGTGATTGAAGTACGTCGCAGTAGAAATCAACGCACCGGCAACCAACGAGGCAATCGTAACTCCAGCGCCCCAGACGATGGGAGCAACGTTGGCAGTTGCCTATGCTTCAGCATCGCGTAGCTGCACCGGGTCGTAGCCATTGGCCACGAGAATCTCATCCACCTCGCTTTCGCTCAATGCATTGAGCTGAGCCCGCACATTCTCAAACACGCCATTGTCAAGGTCCACTTCCGGGAACGCTCGCGGTTGTGGTGCGTCTTATCTTCTCAGGTTTCCGCGTTTGTCAGCGCTCGTTGAACCAGACTTCTGCCCAAGCCAAGGTTGTGTCCCTTAGTTTGGTGTGACGCTTGCTGATGGTGGGCCCTGGGAAATGCAGGGGCGGCCACCGTCAGCAAGCGTTACACCACACTAAGGGACGCAACCGTATTTAGTGACACTGTGCCGTCAGGATCACTCCCCGTTAGAGCACTCACTCAGCATACTGAAGTAGGCTATTTTCCTTCTACGACTAAGTTCCCTAATCGTAGAGTAGATGGCTTCACCAATGTGCTCGATTTCTTCGTGGGTAGATGCGGCCATAAAAGAGATCTTGACTCTATTTAGGTTTAGCACTTCTGGATTTACGGGAGTACCGAAATCATCGATCCATTGACGTTCTAGATCAAATTCATCTACCGCAAGTGCGGTAGACTCTACGGTCGGTTCACCCACTAAGGGGATTTTAGATCGTATCGCCTTGACGACCTGCTCTGCAGCATATTCCAAATCGTGGTCTGTCGCATAGAGGAAGACCTCTTCAGTCAGAGACATATATGAGCGTTTAGTCACCACGGACTCATCCTAGCTGGCGCCAGATATGGAATAGCGCCTCAGATCCTCTCCAAAAATACCTACCCTAGAGGGCCTGGGTTGAGCACTCCCCCTATAGCTCCCCGGGTCTTTCGCTACCCAAAACTTCTTTAAAGCAAGTTCTTCTCCACCCACTGCCTCACGGCAGGGGAACCGTATATTGCTTACGGTGTGAGACCCCTACAGATCAGGCCACTCGTCTGCTTCCTTGAGTGCGGCAACGTGTCGCGCGACCGTAGCCCGGGAGAACCCTGTCTCCGTCTGAATCTCTCTCCACGTTGGCAAGCGTCCAGTCTCGATCCAATACTCGTTTACGAATTGGCCAACCTTCTGGCGGTTACTCGTTCCCTGGACTTTCTTTTTTCGGTGGGTCTTCTTCATCGTGGCACGCTGGGCTTGGGCGTATTCCCCGTTTGGATCGGTTGTCCATCGTTCTGCGGCTTTCTTTCCGCCTTTGCGGCCCATTGTGGCGAGGGCTTTGCGTTCTGAGCTTGTCGCGCGTCCCGGGGCGGATGTACTTGTGTATGAGCCGCTCTTGGACTGCGTGACGTAGCCGCGCACGCGGCGGGCCATTGTTTGGCGGTCGCGCATCGGCGGCATTTCGTCGTCACGCCCATCAGCTCCGAAGCGTTGTGCGGTGTTGTAGGCCTGTTCGTAGGCGTCGATGATCGCAGCGTCGGTCATGCGCTGTCCTGCTGCACGGGTCAAGTCCTAGTTAGTGGTGTATCTGCCCTTTCGATCTGAGGCGGTTTCAGTGAAAATACGGAAACGAAAGCAAGGAATGCAAAAGCGAAGACTAGCCCCGCAAGCAGTGGATATCCGATCATGGTCACTAAGATGCCAGACAGGGTAGAGCTTACGCCCGCTGCAATATTTATGGTCAGATCCAGTCTGCCCTGGAGCGCCATGCGCTGGTCCGTGTCATCAATCTTAGAGGCAAGGGTGGAGGAGATTATCATACCTACCGACCAAAACACTCCGATTCCAAAGAGACCCACAGTAAACAGGATAAAAGAGCTATGCAGAAAAACTAAGAGAAAAATCGAGATTAGAAAGGCGGTTGCTCCCCACGAAATCGTCTTAATGAGTCCGAACCGATTAAGGCTAGAACTCACAAAAGGTCCGATGGCATACATGCCGAGTAGGTGAGCTGTCATCACGATTCCAGATTTAGACGGACCAAAAACTCTATCAGTGTAAATGGGTGCCATTGTCATCAGGCTAATCATTGATGCATGGGCAATGATGCCGGTGGCGAATATAAAAACATAGGATTGCTTCCATATGAGACGTCCTGATTCTAAAGAGGCAGTCGAGCGTGGGGTCCCCGATGTGTAGCTTTGACGCCTCTCAAAAGATAGGGCCAGCAGTCCAACAATGAAGGTTAGAGCAGACCCGACGAATGCCCATTCCATCGGTGATTCGACGTTTAGAGAGATGAGGCCATATATATTTGGACCTATTACAGAGCCTATCGCGGAGCCAAAAAGTACTATGCCAACTGCAGATGCGGCCTGTTGATTTTGCCCGATTTTCTCAGTGGCTGTAAAGCGAGAAATAAGTGCGCTTACCGTGCCACCGCCAAGGAGAAATAGTCCAACGAAGAGAAGCCATCCGCTGGAGCCTTTAGTAGAGATGGCAAAGTGTGCAACGAGAGATCCCAGTGCAGCCACACCAATAGTGCATCGTAGTGCAAACAGCCTATCCTTGAGGATGCTGATTCTCGTTGCCGTTATGGTAATAAATGTGGCACCTAAGATGGTGCTTGTCTGGGCTAGTCCCCCTAATGATTCCTTGCCTGTAACCTCAACGGCTGCAAGTGCGGCGATAGTAAGATTTAGTCCCACCGCGGCGGATACGCAGATTTGGGTGGCAACTATCGGCCAGATTAACCCAAGGGTGCTTTTCGTCGAACTTTTCGGAAGTTTGATCAAGGCAGTTTGATTTCTTCATAGTAGAAGGGGGCTTCATCTCCCCTTACAAACCATGCTTTATAGCGCTCTGGCTCTTGAAAAACAATAGCCTCATACTCCGTTACGATGGAGCCATCTAGACGGACGATCGCTGTGCCATGCCAAGGGGAAATCACAGTTTTGGCATCGCGCATAATGGGAGAGTACTGATCTGGCTTAGGGTGCACTGTTCCACGGATAGCATCTGGGAATGCGGTCATTACCAGGTCGAGTCTACGCATAATGGTCAGAAGCACGGTGTATTCGAACGCGGCGTGCTCTGCTCTCTTGAGAAGGGCCTTTTCTGCGCGAATGAAGAAACTATCTAGGTCAACATTCTTGTAAGACCCACTCTTGTACATCTCAATCAGAGCTACAGTTATGGGAGTGGTTTCAACCCCCTGGCGAAGGGCGGCAATTAGATCTTGCCTGGCGGGAAGGTCGTGATCATTCCACTGACTCGAAACGAGCTCTCTTACTTCTACTTCGATCGCAGCGGCTTCATTCTTTCGTTCTTGGTAGATGGGCCACATATCGGTAGTTCGCAGAGAATTTTCTGCTTCAAGTGCTGAAATCTGCCGGTTTAGGTTCTCCTCGTAGGGGACAGCTTCATTGTGGGCGTACCCGTAGAAAGGTCGATAAATTGTTCCGTCAAGAATGAGTGTAAACAGTAGTCCTGGTGGATACACTTCTCTCACGGCATCTGAAATATCTAAGAGATAGAGAAGAGCATACATTTCGAGGGTGTCAGGAAGTTTGTGTGTGAGGCTCTGATTGAGAAGGAGTTTCACCGATAATGACTACGGTGTCACCGAAGAAGAACCATGACCCGGCGAGGGTCAACGAGATCAGCGAGAAGCTGATGGAAAATCCTGAGCTCGCCAGTTTGATCAGTGAACTGTCGACCTCGGCTGATGATGCAAGCGAGCTGGTCAAAGGCTTGCTGCAGGCATCGATCAACGCTGGTTTGCAGGCGGAGATGGATGCGCATTTGGGTTACGGCCATTCCGACCGCAAGGCGAAAGCCCAGGTGGAAACCGGGCGGGGCAGCAATCACCGCAACGGGTCGTACACCAAGACCGTCGATTCTGGCTACGGCCCGGTGGAAGTGACTGTGCCCAGGGATCGTGCCGGCACGTTTACTCCCCGGATGGTGCCGAAAGGTGCACGCCGACTCACAGAGCTCGACGACATGATCGTCTCGCTGTACGCCGGCGGGATGACCGTGCGCGATATTCAGCACCATTTAGCGACCACCCTTGGGGTGGATATGAGCCCGGATACGATCAGCACCATTACCGATGCGGTCTTGGAAGAGGTCATGATCTGGCAGAACCGTCAGCTCGATGAGTTTTACCCGGTGATCTTCCTCGACGCGCTGCGCGTGAAGATCCGTGATGGCCACCGCGTGGTCAACAAGGCTTGCTACATGGCGGTTGGTGTCGACATGGACGGCATCAAGCACATCCTGGGATTGTGGATCGCGGACAATGAAGGCGCTGCATTCTGGGCATCGGTGTGCGCGGATCTGGCCAACCGCGGTGTCCAGGACGTGTTCATCGTGTGCTGCGACGGACTCAAAGGCTTGCCGGAAGCTGTCGAGGCAACCTGGCCGAATTCGATGGTGCAGACCTGCATTGTGCACCTGATTCGGGCTGCGAACCGGTGGGTGTCGTATCAGGACCGCAAGGGAGTTTCCCGTGCGCTGCGTGAGGTCTACACGGCCGCCAACGAAGACACCGCACGTGCCAGCCTGGATGCGTTCGAGACCAGTGAACTCGGCCGGAAATACCCGCAGTCGGTCAAAGTTTGGCGTGATGCGTGGGAGCGGTTCGTGCCGTTTCTGCAGTTCCCGCCGGCGGCACGACGGGTGCTCTACACCACGAATTCGATCGAGTCGCTCAATGCTGAATTGCGTAAAGCTACCCGTAACCGGGGCCAATTCCCGAACGATACTGCGGCGCTGAAAACGCTGTGGCTGATGATCTGCAACATCGAAGACAAGCGCGCCGCCCAGCGAGCGAGGAAAGCGAAGCGCGAGATTGAATGCAACGGCTATATTGAAGGAGCGAAAGCCACCGGGTGGAAACAAGCCATCAACCAACTAGCCGTGGCTTACCCCGACCGATTCGCGGACTACTTGTAAACCAAACCCCCGCGCACAAAGAATCGGACACTCTCTACATTTCACCTAAGTCGGGAGCTACTCGCTTATGAGCTGCAGGATTATGTGGGCGACCCGCAAATGAAGGGATGACAATTTCTATAGGGACCCCGTTGGTTACTGCAGTTTCGATTTTGGCACGGTTCGTCACTCCATCATGGAGAAGGTTGCCTTTCGGTCCTTTTAGAAACCTTTCGTGCTCCATGATAATAATGATGTCGTCGACAATATTTCCTGAAAGACTGCTTCTTACATCCGAAAGGACAGCTGCCTTTCGGGAGTAGTTCTCCTTGAATTTCTCAGTGTCGAATGTTTCGAGCACGGCCGAGTCGGGTCGGGTCTCTCAGTCGCTTCGATGCACTTCCAGGGGTCCGTAAGCCAATTGGTGGGAGTGAAAGAAATATGAAAGAACTCTTCAGAGAGTTTCACATTTGAGAAGTTTGACTTATCCATTAGGTAGCCTCCCGCAAAATGGAGTTGTGGTGTGAGTTTTGCTTGGTATTGGGGCCGTATGCTAGTCTGCAGTCGCCTCAGTCGGTCGTCGACCCCCCTGGATCTGTAGGATTGTGCCAGTTTTCTTTGGGTTGGAGAGTTTTAGTGCCAGATCCAATTGCTGAGAGTGTCCGATTATTTGTGTGCGGGGGCTTGGTTTACAAGTAGTCCGCTAATCGGTCGGGGTAAGCCACGGCTAGTTGGTTGATGGCTTGTTTCCACCCGGTGGCTTTCGCTCCTTCAATATAGCCGTTGCATTCAATGTCGCGCTTCGCTTTCCTCGCGCGCTGGGCGGCGCGCTTGTCTTCGATGTTGCAGATCATCAGCCACAGCGTTTTCAGCGCCGCAGTATCGTTCGGGAATTGGCCCCGGTTACGGGTAGCTTTACGCAATTCAGCATTGAGCGACTCGATTGAATTGGTGGTGTAGAGCGCCCGGCGTGCCGCCGGCGGGAACTGCAGAAACGGCACGAACCGCTCCCACGCATCACGCCAAACTTTGACCGACTGCGGGTATTTACGGCCTAGTTCACTGGCCTCGAAAGCAACCAGGCTGGCTCGCGCGGTGTCTTCGTTGGCGGCCGTGTAGACCTCACGCAGCGCACGGGAGACAGATTTGCGGTCCTGATACGACACCCACCGGTTCGCAGCCCGAATCAGGTGCACAATACAGGTCTGCACCATCGAATTCGGCCAGGTTGCCTCCACGGCTTCTGGCAGGCCTTTGAGCCCGTCGCAGCAGACAATGAACACGTCCTGGACGCCACGGTTGGCCAGATCCGCGCACACCGATGCCCAGAATGCAGCACCTTCATTTTCCGCGATCCACAATCCCAGGATGTGCTTGATGCCGTCGATGTCCACACCGACAGCCATATATCAGGCCTTGTTGACCACGCGGTGGCCATCACGGATCTTGACTCGGAGTGCGTCGAGGAAGATCACCGGGTAAAACTCGTCGAGCTGACGGTTCTGCCAGATCATGACCTCTTCCAAGACCGCATCGGTAATGGTGCTGATCGTATCCGGGCTCATATCCACCCCAAGGGTGGTCGCTAAATGGTGCTGAATATCGCGCACGGTCATCCCACCGGCGTAGAGCGAGACGATCATGTCGTCGAGTTCTGTGAGCCGGTGAGCAGACAACCTCCCCTGCGTTGCGCAGGGCGATGACGAGACCGTTCATGGTGACCTGGATCGTCTTGAGTACGAGGAAGGTCTCGCCACCGGCGTTAGCCGGCTGGGAAACGCTGTGCCCGACCGAGACAACCACGTTGATCAGCCCAGTCTCGCCTTCCATTCCCAAACGCCACCCCTCCCGTAGTCGCTAGGTGCTGCCTACGCGTCACCAAACGACTGCGCATCCGACAAGTACAGGGGTGACGCTCGATCCCAGCTATTTGTTTCCGCTACATCAGAGCTCCACTACCTCATCTGAATTATTTGAAATAAACGCAGAATGGGTGGCTACGACGACTACTGCGCCTTCCTGAGCAAAATGGCGTAGATGTTTAAGAACGAGTTGCGCATTTGCTTTATCGAGGGCTCCGGTTGGCTCATCTGCTAACACTATTTTCGGCTGCGCGAGAATGAGTCGTGCCAAAGCGATGCGTTGTTGCTCACCACCAGAAAGTTCGCTCACCGTTCGCTTCTCGGATCCGCCAAGTCCGACTTCATTCAGCGCCGACTCCATTGTTTCGCGGGAGACGCGGGGAACAGCGATCTTGATGTTCTCGATCACAGAAAGATCGGAGACCAAACCGTAGTCCTGAAACAGATACCCGACGTTTGCTCGCCGAAATTTGCGACGTGCGCGCGAATTCATAGATGCAATGTCGAGCCCCTCGAACTCGATCGTCCCCGAATCCGGCGTAGTCAGCCCACCTAACATATTGAGCAAGGTTGTTTTGCCGCTGCCGGAGGGCCCCGTAAGCGCCGTGATTCGACCTGCCCTAAACGTGGCTGTGAAAGCTTGCAAAATCGTCCGCTCGCCAAATGCGCAGGATACTTCGTTTACCTGAATTGTCATTGCGGTTCCGCATCTCCTCTAGCATCCCACTGCGACGCAGCTTTGTGCATCAACCCCACAGAAACCACGAACCATACTGCGCCGAAACCTACTACTGCGAAAATGGTGGATGGTGTCCATTGATTTTCAAACCCGATACTCCAAGTTGACGGTACGCGGCTCTCGGCTTGAATCCAATGATCGCGAACCTTATAGAGCAGCCAGCCAATCATGGCTAGGAAAAATGCAACTTCGAAAGCTACTGCTTCTTTTGCAACCCACCAAGGGCTTCGCCCACAAACATAGGCAACGTGAATTTTGCGCCGGTAAGTAAGACGAAAAGTCAGGATAGTGGCTCCGACCAAGACCGTCACAAGCAGGACTGATGCAAAACCATTTAGCCCCCACAGAGCCACATTCTGCTCGGCGGTGCGAATGCTCGCCTGCCATGAGTCTTCACGCGGCCTAGAAAAAGCAAGTGTGTTCCCGGTGGCACCCTTCAACATTTTCGAAGGCACATCAGGGGAGGCAGTGAGAAGGACTTGCTGGGCTACCTTTGACATCAAGTTGTGGTCCCCCAACGGAGCGAGGCCACGCGGAAGGATGACGAGAATCGGGTTCTCTACTTGCGGACGGTACTCAACATCGTAAGTGAATACCGAGCCCAAGCTACAGCTTTCGCGCCACTCTATCTCGGGTGCTGGTTCATTGGTGTAGCCAGCCTCGAACTCGAGCGATTCCTCGATCACGTTTCTCGAGTGCACAGACAACTCCCCCGGTGAGCAGACCGTCACAACAGCACCTTCCAACATCGACATTCCCGCCTGTAGCGCGAATTCCTGGTTCACCAATAGAACTGGTGCCTCTAATTCCACGGGCCATGTAATCCAATAAGGATCAACGAGGAGTACGTCTCCCGCCTCGTCAGCAACCCGGAACGGCACTGCAGTCTCTGTATCTGACCAATCTTCGAAGGCGGTGTTGACGTTTAGCGCCAACTCTTGCGGCCCACGGTGCATATCCCACGCCCCCTGCAAGCGGTGACGCGCCTCAAGTTCCGCCGTAAACCCGACCAGGGTTGCAACCACGCTGAGCGCAGCAACCAGGGTCACGCCGCGGACGACGGTCAGGGAATAGAGAATTGGCCGCGCGTGGATCTTGCCCTTGATGGATTGAGGTATCGATGTCCTGCGAACCAGAAACTGCCCACCCAGGTAACCAACGAGCAAACACACTGACAGAATCACGCTGATCGTGAAATAAATTCTCCAAAATACCCAGCTCTCCGCCCACCCGTTGTAGGCGTAAAGAAGGCCAGCAACAAGCAGTGGGACTCCGAGGTAGGCGATCGTAAGCGCGAATCTTTGGCGCTGAATTTCAATACAGGTCGTTTCTGCGACGCTGAGCCCTAGTAGTCGATGAACACCGACCTCCCGCGAGCGGGCAAGGACATGGCCCGCGCCTAGTACCAGACACAGGAGCACAGATAAGATCAGCAGAATGGGAATTGTCGAAGATGCAAAGATTTCGGAGAAGTAACGGGTAAGAGGCACCCCGTCGAGCCCCTGTTCGGCTAACCACCGCAGCAAGTGCTGCTCGTCCGTCGCAGACCCTTTGATATGGAGAGGTTGCCTCGGATCAGGGTATGGAAAGTCTTCCAGCGGATAAAATATGTCAACTTCCCCGCGTTCAAAGCGCGGCCGTTCCATCCGACCGCCGTCAGGCGGAAGCGAGGATGAGTAGACTCGCTGCTCACCACCAGAGACAGCGAGCGACGAGTAGTTAATCGCGATATCGAAGTCATTACTTCGCGCAAAGTCGGCCAGCTCGGAATAGAAACTCGCGCGCTCCGAAGCGGTGCGATCTGATTCCACCTGTACCCCGTACTCACCCAGGTGACCATCGATCGTTGAGTAGAGACTCGCGCCGAGGAAAGCCACGGTAGTGGCCAGAATAGCCGTGGCGAATATCCCCACGGCTAATAGGCCTGATTTCAGAAGAGACATGCTCTAGCAATGGCGGTAGAAGGACTCATTGCCAATTCCCTTGCGCGGAGCAGTGGCGCGTGACCACACGTTCTTGTTCACACAGCCGCTATCTGACCGAAACTTCCCAACAGCTGTAGAGCCATGCGGGACGCCGTTGTGAAAGTAGTGGGACCACACTGTGGAAGAATCACTGCCATAATCCCAGGTTCCTCCGTCAATGCTGACAATCGTCGCCCCAGCAACACCCGTGCCGGCAAGGGTCAACGCACCCGCCAAAACTGCACCAGTGATGCGGTTTCGATTTTGAATTTTCATGGTTCCTCCCTTCGGTAGGTATTCAGAAGCGGAGGTACTTCCGCCGTGATCCAATTATCAAATTCGAATTTGTGTGATACAAGTAGGAAAACCTACCTTTGTGATTTGCAACCCTACCCAATCTCTACATCTTGCCAAGTTTGGGTTCCCAGGCACGGTGCAGCGACGGCTGCTCACGCATCTGTACCGCTTCGACGAGCCTTCATCTACCTGAGCACGTCGGCGCCCTCACGGCTGCGCGGGACCAGGCCACCGAGAAGCTGCTGGAGGAGGGCAAGTCCCCGTCCCGCAAGGTCGGCGAGATCGACGACCGCGGCTCCCACTTCTGGCTCTCCCTCTACTGGGCAGAGGCACTCGCCGCCCAGACCGAGGATTCTGAGCTGGCTTCCACCTTCGAGCCGATCGCGGCCGAGCTGCGCGAGAACGCCGAGCAGATCGACCGCGAGCTTCTCGACGCCCAAGGTGAGCCCGCCGACCTCGGCGGCTACTACTGGCCGGACGACGCCAAGGCCAACGCCGTCATGCGCCCGTCCGAGACCTTCAACCGCATCATCGACGGCCTGAAGTAACCCTCAAGGTTGACCGTCCGGGCCGCCGGCTCGGACGCCGGTCCTGGTAGCGTACCTGGGCCGTCGCCTTTGAATGACCGGCTGGCCCGGGGTTTCATCCCCCGACCAGCCGGTTTTCGTTCAGCCCGGTCTCCTCCTCCACGCCCAAAATGGTCACTCCGCTTGCGGTGGCCGGGCCGAGTAGTTTTCTTGCTTCGTAACCGGTAAAGGGCGCCAGAACGGCCCTTAAATCCCTCCAAAAACTCTCTTACCTGCAGGAACGTTTTCTTGCCTGTTTCTTGCTTGTGGCCCGGTTTTAGGGGGATACTTGAGGCATGTCGCCACTCAACTCCACGCCGGAGCCTCAACTCATCGCTAGGATCCAACGATTCGTCGATTTGCCTGCGGAACTCCCCTGGTTGGAGTTTAAGGAAAACAGCGCAACGACCGGCCCGGAAATCGCCAAGTATGTCTGCGCGTTAGGCAACTCAGCACGTCTTCATGATGAACCAGCTGGCTACCTGATCTGGGGTGTAAGTGATACGCATGAATTCGTAGGTACTTCGTTCCAATGGGAGATAGTGAAAGGGAAAGGCAACGAAGATCTTTTTCCCTGGCTGCAGCGTGTAATTTCCCCCACGCCGACGATCTCCTTCGAGTCGGTCACAATCGAAGGCAAAACCGTGGTTCTTCTCCGGATTCCGGCTGCCTTCTCGGCCCCTTACGCCTACGACGGAGCCCGTTACTTCCGACAGGGCAGTTACACCAAAAACCTAATGGACTTTCCAGATCGCGAGCGCGAGTTGTGGAGAAAGCTCAACCAATTCGAGTTTGAAACCAGCAACGCCGCGGACGGTCTCGAGCCCGAAGAGATCACCGCGCTTCTCTCTTCTGAGGCATTCTTTACCAACCGGCCGGAACTGCCACGCAATGTTGGCAATGCCCTCATCGACACGATGCGAGCAGCGGAAGCGATCACATATTCTCACGAATTGGGCTGGTGTATTCCAGCCTGGTCTGCGCTGATGTACGCGCGCTCGCTCAACGACTTCCCACACCTCGCCGGTTTGGCCCCACGAGTGATGCTCTTCGGTGACACATCAAGGACTCAACTGCAACGAGAGTGGGAGTTTGACGAGGGATACGCCACGTCGTTTAGCCAGATCGTGACGTTGGTGAATACGTTGAGACCCGGTGGAGAGACTATCGATCCAAACGGCCGCCGAATTGAAACCCCGCTGCTACCTACGGTTGCATTTCGCGAGGTATTCGCGAATGCGCTCATGCACCAAGACCTGGAACAACGCGGTCAATACTTGACCGTTGAGCTTTTCAGCGACCGCGTCGAAGTGACCAATCCTGGTACACCGCTGGTCAATCCCCAGCGTTTTATTGACTCGGCTTCTACAACTCGTAATGCACACCTCGGCGAAGCGCTTCGTCTCGCACACTTCGTAGAGCAACGTGGAAGCGGCTGGGACAAAATCGTTGCTTCGCTGGAGGCAGAGCATTTTCCACCGGCACTTGTTCGCACAAACGGCACAACAACCGTAACGCTGAGTGCCTACCGGCCCTTCAACCTAATGACTACGGATGAAAAGATCGAAGCCGTCTACCAGCATGCCTGTCTTGGATTTCTGGATAATCGCGCCGTTACCAACACATCGATACGAAATCGCTTCGGACTCAGGGATTCGCAGGCTTCCCAGGCGACCCGACTTATTAACGCCACTGTGGACAGAGGCCTCATCCGGCTCTACGATCCGGATGCCGGAGCGCGCAACCGCCGCTACGTCCCTTTCTGGGCCGAATAGTTTTCTTGCTTCGTAACCGGAAAAGGGTGCCAGAACGGCCCTAAAATTGCTCAAATAACTCTCTTAACTGCAGAAACGTTTTCTTGACTGTTTCTTGCTTATGACAGGGTTGAGGGATCCCCCCGAACCCTGTCATGCGCCCGCTCGAGACCTTCAAGCCAAAAACGGCCGGCTGCGGGTTTTCCTGCAGCCGGCCGTCGATGTTGGTGGTTCCTACCCCACTTCGGGGAAGAACGAGTATCGCCCTGTCCATGGGTTGTGGATCTGGACCTCGTAGCCGATGTCCTGTGCTGCCGCGCCGTCGAGAAGCACCTGCAGCTCTTTGGCGTTGAAATAGCTTTGGCTCAACACGAGCCCGGCAGCGATGAGTGCGATGAGCAGCACAAGTGCGGCAATGCTGATGGCGGTGGATTTGTTCAACGTGGTGCCCTTTCTGGTCATCGATGTGGCGATCTGCTGCGAAGCCTACGAGACGCTAGGCCTCACAACCAGCCCCTTTCGTCTCCACCTGAGGGGCCGAAAGTTCCCGTCCCCCCCAATTAGATTCACCGGTTCCGGCAGGCCACACAACCGCAGTAGACCGCTTAGTACACAACGCAAGACCAAGCGGGCTACATTGCCCACATGGCGAACTACGACAATTCCAATGCGAATGAGTGGTCCTTCGGCACCCGCGCGATCCACGCCGGCCAGCAGGTCGACCAGGATTACGGAGCGCGCAACCAACCAATTTACATGACCACCAGCTACGTCTTCGATGACGCGCAGCACGCGGAGAACCGCTTCAACCTGTCGGACGCCGGCCCGATTTACACGCGCCTGACCAACCCGACGCAGTCGGCGCTCGAGGACCGTCTCGCTTCCCTCGAGGGCGGCGTCGCGGCGACCGCGTTCGCTTCCGGCATGGCTGCCGAGACCGCGGCGATTCTCACCCTCGCCCAGGCCGGCGACCACGTGGTCACCTCCCCACGCCTCTACGGCGGCACGGAGACCCTCTTCCTGCACACCCTGCCCAAGCTCGGCATCGAGTTCACGTTCGTGGACAACCCCGACGACCCGGCCAGCTGGCAGGCCGCCGTCAAGCCCAACACCAAGGCGTTCTACGGCGAGACGTTCGGCAACCCAATCGCGGACATTCTGGACATTCCGGCAGTCGCCCAAGTCGCCCACGCGAACCAGGTCCCCTTGATTGTGGACAACACCATGGCCACCGCGGCGCTCGTCCGGCCGCTGGAGCTGGGCGCAGACATCGTGGTCCTTTCCACCACGAAGTTCTACACCGGCAACGGCGCGGCCATCGGCGGCGCGCTTGTGGACGGCGGCACGTTCGACTGGACCGTCGAGCGCGACGGCGAGCCGGTCTTCCCGCTGTTTACCACCCCGGACCCGGCGTACCACGGCCTGAAGTACGCGGACCTCGGCGCCCCGGCGTTTGCGTTGCGCGCCCGCGCCGGCCTGCTGCGTGACACGGGTGCAGCCATTTCCCCGTTCAATGCCTGGGTGGCGCTGCAGGGTATCGATACGTTGGCGTTGCGCGTCGAAAAGCATAATGCGAACGCGAAGCAGGTCGCCGAGTTCTTGAGCACCCACGACAAGGTGGCCAAGGTCAACTACGCGGGCCTGGAGGGCTCGCCGTACAAGGCCACGCAGGAGAAGCTGGGGCTGAAGTACACCGGCTCGGTGCTCTCCTTCGACATCGCGGGCGACCAGAACGACAAGACCGCGGCCTGGAGGTTCATCGACGCGCTGAAGCTGCACTCCAACCTGGCCAACATCGGCGACGTGCGCTCGCTGGTGGTCCACCCGGCGTCCACGACGCACTCGCAGTCCGACGCCGCAGGCCTCGCGCGCGCCGGCATCACCCAAGCCACGGTGCGTCTGTCGGTGGGCATCGAGGACGTCGAGGACATCATCGCTGACCTCGAGCACGGCTTCGCGGCGGTGTAACGCCCCCGCGCCTAACCGGGCACCCCGTCAAAAATCCCCCGCAGCGCGCGAGCTACTGAACGTAGGAAAAACTCCCCGGGATCGCGCAACGTACCGCTGCCGAAGTGGCCGAATACTTCGGCAGAAATCAACCCGACGATCGTCACCCACAGGTCCATCCCCAGCTCCACCACGTCCGAGCTCAACCCGGGGGCCTCATCCCGCCCGATAGCATCGAGGTCCTCGGTCAACACGTCGCCACGGGCCCCCGCCGTCCCGCCCGGCCGCGCGTCCTGGAGAAGACCGCCGAGCAGCCCGATCACTCGCGTGCCAGCCGCACCTGTCACCTCCGCCGGAGCGTGAAAGTTGGCGACGGGACTGCCGTAAATCAATGCCCATCTCTGCGGGTACACCAGCGCCCATTGTCGCATCGCCATCGCCAACACCCGGCACCGGTCTATCGCCGCCGTCTCTTCCGCCAACGCGTCCAGTTCCGACTCCACTGCATCAGCGAGTTGCGTGTACGACGCGGCAATGAGCGTAGTCAGCAGCCCGTCCCGATCGGGGATGTAGCGGTAAAGCGCCGACGGACTAACCCCGAGGTCGCGTGCCACTGCCCGTAGGTTCACCGCCTCCACGCCCCCTTCATCAAGACGGGAAAAGGCAAGCTGTTCGATCCGCTTCTCAGTTTGGATCCTCGCCAGGGCTCGTGGGCCTAGCTTCTCGACGGTCATGTCGCCACATTAACAAACGAGAACACTGTTCTTGTTCTGAGCCTCAGTGCAGTTTAGGATCAAACCGAGAACACAATTCACAATTAAGAACAGGGGTCTCGCAAAATGGGTTCAACACTGGTCATTGGCTTTGGAGCGGTTGGACAGGCCGTGACGCGGCGTCTCATCGATACCGAATCACCTGTCACCGTGTTGGCGCGCTCCAATCGTCCGGTACCCGCCGGTGCCGATCTCGTTGTGGGAGATGCCGCGTCAGCCACCGACCTGCTGGGAGCACTTGAAGCCAGTGGCGCCGACCGCATCATTTGCTGCGTCCACGCTCCGTACACTGAGGCCGCCTGGCGCGATCAGCTCATTCCGTTAGAGCGAACAGTCCTTGGCGCCGCAGAGGAAGCTGACGCCCACGTCACTTTCCCGGAATCCGTCTATGCTTTCGGCCCAGACGAACAGACGGTGACTGCGGAGAGCCGTGTGAGCGCGACCGCCGGCAAACCTGGAGTTCGTACCGAGCTGATTGCCGCACGCGACGCTTCCTCCGTCCCGACCGCTTCCGTGGTTGCCTCCGACTTGTACGGTCCCGGCTGCGGCGCTTCGATGGTCGCCCAATCGCTCATCATCGACCGGATACGCTCCGAGAAGCAGCCCCTGGCCCTGATCGATGCCGACACGCCCCATGCGTTCACCTTCGTCGGCGACTACGCACGAGCGCTTGTCGACGCCTCGGCGAAACGCACCAGCGGAATCACCCTCACCCCCACAGCCGGGCCGATTACGCAGCGCGAGTTCGCAACTCTCGCGGCGGGAGCTTACGGGGTTAAACAGCGCCGCCCGCTAACCCTTCGGCCGTGGATGCTGCAACTCGCAGGAATAGTCGATGAAAATATTGGCGGCTTACAGGAGATGACGTGGCTATGGGACAGCCCTCGAGCGCTCGAGTCCGACCTGGCCTGGGCACCGACCCCTTACCGTGACGGGCTTGCAGCTACGGCCTCTTTTGAATAAAAAGTAGACCGCTTAGTCCGCTTTGTACCTAAGCGGTCTACAGTGTGTTCCATGTGTGACACCAGCTCGGCCGCACCCCATCTGCCCCCAGAGGGCGAACAGCGCGTCGTTTCCATTGGTGACCTCGCCACCGAGGCTGGCGTGACGATCCGCGACGCAAGCATTGCCTTTCGGCGCTGGGGCGCTTTCCGCGGCGACCCCCACGGCAAGAACAACATCCTGCTGGTGGAGCATGCGCTGACCGGCGACTCCGACGCCACCAACTGGTGGTGCGAAGCCGTCGGCCCCGGCAAGGCGCTGGACACCGATGAATGGTGCGTGATCTGCACCAACGCCTTGGGATCGTGCTACGGCTCGACGGGACCTGCGAGCGAGCACCCCGACGGCGGCGTGTGGGGTTCGCGCTTCCCCGCTATTTCCATGCGCGACATGGTGAACGCGGAGCACGCGTTTCTTCAGGAGCTCGGAATCTCGCGGGTGCATGCGGTCATCGGCGGGTCAATGGGCGGGGCCCGTACCCTCGAGTGGACGCTCCTGCACCCCGAGGAAGTGGACTACGCGCTGGTGCTCGCGGTGTCTGCGCGAGCGAGCGCCTGGCAGATCGGCATGCAGACAGCGCAGATCACCTCGATCACCCAGGACCCGGCGTGGCAGGGCGGCAACTATCACGGCACCGGTGACACCCCCGACGCGGGTCTGGCGGCGGCGCGCCGCATCGCACACCTGACGTACCGCGGCGAGATGGAGATCGACGAACGCTTCGGCACCTCCGCCCAGCCCGGCGAAAACCCCCTCGGCCCGTTCCGCGAGGACGGCGAACGCTTCGCCGTGCAGTCCTACCTCGAGCATCAGGGCGTGAAGCTGACGAAGCGTTTCGACGCCTCCTGCTACGTCGCCCTCACCGAGGCGCTCAACCGCCACGACGTCGGCCGCGGCCGCGGCGGGTTGAACAAGGCGCTCGCCTCCTCGACGGTGCCCACCATGATCGTGGGCATCGACACCGACATCCTCTACCCCTACCACCAGCAGGAACACCTCTCCCGCAACCTGGGAAACCTGCTGGCGATGGCGAAGTTGTCCTCTCCTGTGGGCCACGACGCCTTCCTGGTGGAGGCGCGCCAGATGGACCGCATCTTGCGCAACTTCATCGCGCTCACCAGGGACACCCCATCGGCGCACGACGTGGCCGTGTCGCGCGGCAGCTACGACATCTAGCCCACGATGCCGACGGTGCCCATGCGCTGAGACCTGGGTGGGTTAGACATCACTCAAGAATATCTGCACGTTCTCGAGCGAGAACACCCTCTCGGTCACCTCCTCACCGAGCAAGACGGGGACGAGCTTGTCGAGGTCCGGCAACCCGGTCTCTTCGAACTCGGCCGCGGTCTGCTCATCGAAGACCACGACGAAGCGGCTGCCCTCCAATGCGTTCAACCCGGCCTCGAGCGGCTGCGGGAGTTGCGCGCTCGCGTCTGCGTCCCAGCCCTGAGGGATAAGGTCCGTGATGTCGCGCGGGAGCCAGTTGCCGATGGTGCGGGTGATGTGAATTGCCTCATCACTCGTCATGTCCTCGTTGAGCTCAGCGGCGCGGCGGGCGAGGAAGAGCGGCATGACAAACTCGGTGTCGAACTCGGAGAGTACGGAGAGCGAGTACGCGTACTGGTCGATAAGGTTGCGGCGGTAAATGCCGTCGTCGACGAAACGCTGCGAACCCACGATGTAGGCGAGCTGCTTGGCGTACGCGAGGTGGGTGTAGTACTCCACCGGCGTGTACCCGCGGGTGAGCGAGCAATGGGTTTCCACCACTTCACCGAGCTCCTTGAGGAGCGGAAACGCCTCGCGGTCTGTGCTCACCGCGAAGTCAATGCGCATCCCGAGTACGTACGTGGAGGATGCGAGGCGCGATTCAAGCATTCCGTCGGGGAACATGGGCACCGGGAAGACAGTTCGTCCGGCCGGGAGATACTCGTCGAGCTCGGTGGCGTCGACCATGCAAACACTCACGGCCTCGTGGTCCGGCGTGCGGGTTTCGGCGAAGCTTTCTGGGGTTTGGCGGTCATCCACCACCACCGCGCGGGGGGTCGGGCTGTCCCCGCCGATGCGTACGGGAAGCCACGTCTCAAGGCTTTCGGCCGCCTGCGCGAGCTGGCCCAAAAGGAAGTTCCCGGCCGCCTGCTCACACTTGCGCGCCTGGTAGTAGGCCGTGGTAAAGCGCGGGTCCCACTCCTTCAAAATTTCCAAGTTGTCGGCCGCGTCAGAGAAGTAGCGACGGGCTTGTGGTGCGGTGGTTTCCACCGAATCACGGGCGAGGTCGAGGAGCTGGTGGGTGTTGGCAAGGACAACGTACGCATCAAGCGACTCGTTGCGTACGGCTTCAGCAGGCTCGTATTCAGCCACAGCATCAGCAAGCTTGACGACGAGCTCGTTCGCGAACTCGACCTCCGCGTCGGACGGGGCATCGTCGAAAAGCGAGTGCACAGAAACGGCGACCTCCACGTTCGTGCCGTGGGTGTTGGCGGTGAAAGAGAAGCCGTTCGGGCGGGTATCGGTCATGTAAACCTCCATGGTTGGGAATCAGGGACACCACTAACCATAAGAAGCGCGCCGACACGAACCCCTTAACTCTCGAACATATGAACTACGATCCAAGCGCATCCACCGACCAGGACAGCCACAACATGGCGGCTCCCAGGGCCGTCGTAAAGAAGGCGTCGAAGCGTTTGGAGCGCACCGCAACAAGCCCAATCACCTGAGAATCGCAGGTCAGGCGCATGATGGTGAGCCACAGCATGGCGGCGCCGAGCGTGAACGTCGCGCGGCGCCAGTGCTCCGTCGCGGCGAACACGCCGGAGAGCACGAACCCCACGACGAACACCGCCACCAGCACCTGCTGCGCCCAGCGGGGCAGCGGCGAGGGGGCGTTGCCGCGGTCGTGGGGGTTGTCGAGCGTGAGCCCCGGCGGGGGGTTAAGCAAGTCGCTCCGCCTGGCGCTCGGCACTCTCGACGATGTTGCGGACGAGGAACGTGCGCGTCATCGGGCCGACGCCGCCCGGGTTCGGCGAGACCCAACCAGCCTTCTCCCACACGTCGGGGTGCAAGTCGCCCACCGTCTTGCCGTCGACGCGGGAAACGCCGACGTCGAGCAGCGCCGCGCCCTCCTTGATCATGTCCGCGGTGATCATGTGCGGCTTACCTGCGGCGGCGATGACGACGTCGGCGCGGCGGGTCTCCGCGGCAAGGTCCTTCGTGCCGGTGTGGCACAGCACGGCGGTGGCGTTGACGTCGCGGGAGGTGAGCATGAGCGAGATGGGGCGGCCCACGGTCACGCCGCGGCCGATGACACACACGATCGCGCCGTTGAGATCCACGCCGAAGCGCTCCAACAGCTTGATGGAGCCGTTCGGGGTGCACGGAAGCGGCGCCGGCTCGCCGAGCACGAGCTTGCCCAGGTTCACCGGATGCAGGCCGTCGGCGTCCTTGTCCGGGTCGATGAGGCCGAGGACGCGGTTCTCGTCGAGGTGCTTCGGTAGCGGCAGCTGCACGATGTAGCCGGTGACGGCGTCGTCGTGGTTCAGCTCGTCGATAAGCTGCTCGAGCTCCTCCTGCGTGCAGTCCCCCGGCAACTGCTTTTGTATCGAGGCGATGCCCAGCTCCTCGCAGTCCTTGTGCTTCATGCGCACGTAGTTCTGGCTCGCGGGGTCCTCGCCCACCAGCACGGTCGCCAGACCGGGAGTGATCCCCTTCTCCTTCAGCGCCGCCACGCGCGTCTTCAGGTCCGCGAAAATCTCCTCGCGGTAGAGCTTCCCGTCCAGTTTGATCGCAGTCACACGGCCCATCCTAGACTCTTGCGCGTGCTCCACCTCATCTACGACAACCCGGCCATCGGCGGCAACGCCGGCGCCGCGATCCGGCTCGCGGCGAACACGGGCGCGCAGCTCCACTTCGTCGAACCGCTCGGCTTCAACTTCAACGACAAGCACCTCAAGCGCGCCGGCCTGGACTACCACGACCTCGCCGACGTGCTCGTCCACCCCAATATCGACGCCTGCCTCGACTCGCTCCCGGGCTCGCGCGTCTTCGCCTTCACGGCGCACACCGAGCACCACTACCACGAGGTGTCCTACCAGGACGGGGACGCGCTCATGTTCGGCAACGAGGCGAACGGCATCCCGCCGGAGCACCTCGCCCACCCGCGGGTCACCCAGCGCGTGCGCATCCCAATGCTGCCCGCCCGGCGCAGCATGAACCTCACGAACTCCGCGTCAGTCGCCGTCTACGAGGCGTGGCGCCAGCTCGGCTTCGTCGGCGGGGTCTGACAGCGGATCGACCGGCTGCAGCGGGGGCAGTTCGCGGGCTCGCAGCGTATCGACGAGCTCTCGCGCCTGCCCCGCATCCAAATCCCTGCACGAGACCTTGAACGCGCCCGGCACGATATCCAGGTCCACCGTGGCGAGGTCGAGCGGCCGCTGCGTCGGCCCCGTGGTGTAGCTGAGCTCCTGGATGTGCGGGATTTCCACCATCTGGTACCAGCGGCCGACGCGGCCCACCGTGGAGTGCACCACGCCCGCGTCCTTGCGCACCGTCACCGTCTGGCGCGACCAGTCGATCGGCGAGACCCAGCGGGCGCGCCGTGGCGAGCGGTACGTCGCGTGCTCGAGGTCCGTGAGCTCCTCGAGCGACAGGGGGCCGACGGCGCGCACCACCGCCTGCGCCTGCTCCCACGTCCCCACCGGCAGCAGCTTCGACGTGCCGGTCGCCCGGTTGCGCTCCGAGCCGTAGCCCGCGACGGTGACGGACACCGTCCACCACCCGAACATGCGCCAGAACATCGGCTGGCGCACCTGCAGCGCATGGATGCGCCCGCGCGGCACCGCCTGGCGCCGCCGGTTGGCCAGGCCGTAGGTGAGGTGGAACACGTCCCCGTCCTTCGTGCACGAGAAGCGCCAGGACTGGTCGATCGTGCGCCAGATGCGGGGGAAGAAGCCCACCACCACCGGGATAATCGCGGCGGCGGACAGGTCCGTCCAGAGCGGGACGAACGCCCAGAGCAGGGTGAAGACCGTGGACATCTGGAACGTCGTGGCCGCGAGGGACCGGTTGATGGGGATCGGGGGGACGAGTGGGCCGGCCGGAGGGGCGTCGTCAAGCAATGGCCCCTGCGGTCGCTCCTCGGCGATCTTGCGGAGGATCTCCTCGCGGACCTCGTCCGCCTCCGCGCGGGGCAGGTACGTGATCTCGAGGCTGGCGTTCGTGTTGCCGGCGACCTCGATGCGCACCGCCGCGAGGCCGAAGAGGCGCGGTGCGAACGGTTCGATGACGTCGACGGCCTGGATGCGGTCGTAGCGCGCCGAGCGGACCTGCTTCGTGAGCACGCCGCGCCGCGTCTCAATCTCCTCTTCGCCAATGCGGAACCCGGAGCTGCGCCACCACATCCGCGACAGCGCAAACAGGACGAGCAGCGCGGCGGCGAAACCCGCGACGGCCCAGCCGACCTGGACCACGCCCACGCCCTCGCGCTGCAGCCAGTGGTAGATGGGCATGGTGAAGTTGAACACGGCCAACGTGGCCAGCGCGAGGAGGAACGCCCAGACGCGCAGCACCGGGCTGAGCCGATGGACCTGGCGGTAGCCCTCCATCACAGCCCGCTCATCTGCTCGCGCGCCTTCGCGGCGAGCCGGTCGCGCAGCGCGTCGGCCTCGTCCGCCTCGAGGCCCGGCAGCTCCGTGTTCGACGTGTTGGACGCCGTGTGCACCTCAATCTCCTTGAGCCCCATCGCGCGGGCGACCGGGCCCGACTTCACGTCCACGAACTGGATGCGGCCGTACGGGATCACCGTGACCGTGTGGAACATCTTGCCGGTACTCAAGATCAGCTCGTTGTCCGTTTCCAGCCAGCCCATGTTGCGCACCTGGAACGGGATGAGGAACATCTGCCAGATGAAGTAGACGGCGAAGATCCCGAGCGGGATCAGCCAACCCCACCCCCACTGCCGGTAGCAGAGCCAGCAGATCGTCAGCAAAATGATTGCCCAGAACACATTGGCCACATACCGCGGCAGCATCAGCTTCGACGAAACCCTATTCATCGACTCGACGGATGTCGGAAGCGGGGTGACGGGCTCGAGCGCTTCAGTCATGGCGGTTACGGTACCAGCCAGCCGTTTTGAGGCAGCGTTGGTGGGGTTTGGTGGTTTGTTTCGGGTCGCGGCTTGTTTCGGGTCGCGGCTGACAGATTTCACAAAGCGCGCGGGTGTCGAATCTTTCAGTTTCCCCAGGCCGCAGAAAAGGTGCGTGCGAAATCTGTCCCAAAAGGTGGACTGGGCGCCACAGGCGCGGAGATCTTCAGGACCGGCAGTGGTTTGACAAAGCGGCAGTCTTCGATATTATCGCCCGTATTACTCCCGCCTTCCCCTAACGGGGATTGGCGGTTTTTTTGAAAGGGGGGTCATGGAACCAGAATCAGAGAAAACCGAACGGGTTCATGTACTCGTTGATTATGAGAACGTACGGTGAATCGCGCGGAGCCAATTTCTTCCGCTATCGGCGCCATTCCACGCCGGGATGGTTCAACCCGTTGAACTTGCAGAACTCCTTGTCAGCCGTCAGATCAGACCATCATCCCTCGAGGCCGTTTCCGTTTTCCGGGGTCGCCCGGTTCCTCAACACCAACCCACTGCGTCCCAGTTTTTCGACAGGTATACAGCAGACTGGGTTGCAGATAGCAGATGCACTGTGGTGCACCGGCCGTTGAAGTATCACTTCCCTAACCGCCATGACCCGGCGTATTTCGAGGCATCGGAAAAGGGAATCGATGTGGCCCTGGCGATGAAGGTGGTGGAGACGACGCTCGCCGGCGAAGTCGATGCGATTATAATTTTCTCGAACGATACCGATCTGTTCCCTGCGGTGGAGTTCGCATACGACAACGGGATGCATGTGGAAGTCGCCGCGTGGGACGGTTCGACTGGGCTTCGATTCCCGGCAGACTCCGGTAAACGCCTCTGGTGCCACTTCTTGAAGGAACGAGATTTTCTATCGGTGCGGCAAGACGATTTCTTTCAGTAGACCCACCTAACGAAAATCCCGCGACCCGCGGGAGAGCAACTCCCCCATCGCCAAAGGCTCCAGCTTGTCGGCGACGACGGACACCGCCCCCGAGGCATTCTGCACGATTCCGCGCACGACCAGGGCCTTCGCGGTGCGGGCCAACACCCGCTGCTTGTTCCACAGCCCGACGGAGATGACCACATTGACCAGCCCGGTCTCATCCTCCATGCCAAGGAACGTTACGCCGCCGGCAGTGGCCGGGTGTTGGCGGTGCGTGATCACGCCGGCGACGCGCACGCGGGTGCCGTCCTCCACGCCGCGCAAAAGCTCGGACGCCGGCACGACCCCCTGCGCCGTCAGCGCCGAACGCACCATCGCCACCGGCATCACCCCCGGCGTCACACCGGTGACGGCGACGTCGGCGGCCATGAGCTCGAAGGCGTTCATGCCGGGCAACGCCGGCGCCACCACCGACGACAGCCCCGGCAGCATCCCCTCGCGCTCGGTGGCGGCCACGCCCGCCTGCCACAGTGCCTGCCTGCGCGTGACGCCGAAGCAGTCCAGCGCCCCAGCCCGGGCGAGCGCCTCGACGTGGTCCACCGACAGATCCGCCCGGCGCGAAAGGTCGGCGATGTCCGAAAACGGGGCGGCCGCCTCGATCCTGTCGGCAGCCGCGTCGCCGAGGCCGCGCACGAGCCCGAGCCCCATCCGGATCGTCGAGGAATCCACGCACAGCGCCTCCCGCCCGGAGTTGTTCACACACACCGGCAGCACCTCCACCCCGTGGCGCCGCGCGTCCTGGATGAGCGACTGCGGCGAGTAGAACCCCATCGGCTGCGCGCGCAAGAGCCCCACGCAGAACTCGGCCGGGTAGTGGTACTTGAACCACGCGGAGAAGTACACCAGCGACGCAAACGACTGGGAGTGCGACTCCGGGAAGCCGTACGCGGCGAACGCCACGATCTTCTGCCAGAGCCGCTCCGCCACGTCCTCACCGATCTCGTTGGTGCGCCAGCAGCCTTCGAAGAAGCGAGCCCGCAACGCGGCCATCTTGGCGGGGGAGCGTTTGGAGCCCATGGCTCGTCGTAACGCATCTGCCTCGCGGCCGGAGAACCCGGCGGCGTCGATGCAGATCTGCATGAGCTGCTCCTGGAACAGGGGGATGCCCAGCGTCTTGCCCAAAGAGCGCTCGAGCACGGGGTGGTCGTAGGTCACCGGTTCGAGGCCGTCGCGGCGCCGCAGGTAAGGGTGCACGGAGCCACCCTGGATCGGGCCGGGGCGGATGAGCGCGACCTCCACGACGAGGTCGAAGAAGCAGCGCGGCTTCAACCGGGGCAGGGTGCCCATCTGCGCGCGGGACTCGACCTGGAAGACGCCGACGGAATCGGCGCGGCAGAGCATGTCGTACACGTGGGCGTCGTCAAGCGAAAGCTCCCAGAGGTGCACCGTGCGCCCCGTCGTCTCCTCCACGAGGTCCACCATGTGGTGCAGCGCCTCGAGCATGCCGAGGCCGAGCAGGTCGAACTTGACCAGGCCGGCGGAGGCGCAGTCGTCCTTGTCCCACTGCACCACCGAGCGGTTTTCCATGCGCGCCCACTCGACGGGCACGACGTCGGCGATCGGGCGGTCGCAGATGACCATGCCGCCGGAGTGGATGCCCAGGTGGCGCGGCTGCCCCTTGAACTGGGCCGCCAGCTTCTCGACGCCCTCCGGCACCTCCGTCATCCCCTTCGCCCAACTGTCCGCCGCGCCCTGCGGGAACCCGAGCGCGCGGGCGGCGTCGCGCACCGCCCCCTTCGTGCGGTACGTGATCACGTTGGCCACCTGCGCCGCGTTGTCGCGCCCGTACGTTTCGTAGACGTACTGGATGACCTCCTCGCGCCGGCCCGACTCGATGTCGAGGTCGATGTCCGGCGGGCCGTCGCGGTCGGGCGAAAGGAAGCGCTCGAACAGCAGCCCCGCCTCGATCGGCTCGACGTTGGTGATCCCGAGCGCGAAGCACACCGCCGAGTTCGCCGCGCTCCCGCGCCCCTGGCACATGATGTTCTGCCTGACGCAAAACTGCACGAGGTCGTAGACGATGAGGAAGTAGCCGGGGAAGTTCAGCTCGTCGATCACGCCCAGCTCGTAGCGGATCTGGGCCATTGCTTGACGACGCACCTCCGGCCCCCGCACCGCATACCTCACCTCCGCGCTCGCCATGGTGAGGTTGCGCAGGTGGTCCATCTCACTGCGCCCGTCCGGCGTGGAGTATTTCGGCAGCTCCGGGGCGACGAGGTCGAGCGTGAACGCGCAGCTCTTTGCCAGCTCCACGGTATAGGCGAGCTTCTCCTCGCAGCCGGGCAGCATCCGCGCGAGCTGCTCGCCAGAGCGCAGCCAGTTCGCCCCCATCGGGTGCAGATCCCCGTGCGCCTGGGCGAGCGACTCTCGTCTGGCCAGCGCCCGCTTCGCGGCGGCGAGCCGGGCCTGGTCGCGCGTCGCCGCGGCGGGCATCGCCGTCACGATGGCGGGGAGTTTTTCCGCGTGCTTTCCCGCGCGTGCGTCTCGCGCTGTGTCTCGTGCCCGGTCCAGCGCCGCGTGCCGGTCCGCGTCCTCCGGCGTCATGGACACCTCGTACTCGAGGACGACGTTGGGGGTGCCGAAGGCGTCGATAAGCTGATCGATTTCGCCCGCCCACCGCCACCCGGCGAGCGCGACGCAGGTGCCATTCAATTGGTCCCCGATGAGCTCGAGCGGCGGGTAGGCGACCTTGTCCTTTTCGCGCGTGGCCATGTGCGCGTCCGCCATGAGGTGGCTTAAGCGCTTGTACCCCTCGGGCCCGCGCGCGATGACGGGCAGGATCCGGTCGAGGAGCGTCAGCTCGGCCCCGAACACGGTGTCCAGGCCCGCCGCCGCGGCCGCCTCGGCGAACTTCACCGCGCCGTAGAACCCGTCTCGGTCGAGCACACCGAGCGCGGTTATACCCAGCTCAGCCGCCCTGGCGACGAGGTCCTCCGGCTCACTCGCCCCGCCGAGGAAGCTGTACGAACTTACCGCGTGCAGCTCCGCGAACGGGGCCGTCGGATGCTGTTGGCCGTGGGGCGTTGGCGGCGCAGCGCCCGGTTTCGTGCCCGGCTTCGCGGTCGGTGCGCCGGCGTGGGCGCCGGTGTGGGCGCCGGTGTGGGCGCCGGTGTGGGCGCCGGTGTGGGCGACCGGCACCGGCTCCGGACCGGGGCGACCGGAGAGGATGCGCTCGAGCCGCGACCACGACAGCGGCGCTCCCCCGTTGAACCTCATGGCGGGAACGCTACCATCGTTCGAAACTGTGTGCTACTTGTTCGGGGCGCCGCGGCCCTGGCCTGCCGGCTCGCGGCCCTGCCCCACCGACCTCTCGGCCCCTCCAGCCTGCCCCACCGGCCCCGCGAGCCTGTTTCCAGCTGGAAAGACCCAGCTTTTCGCCCTCCAGAGCCGAAAAGCTGGGCCTTTGTAGCCGGATTTAGCCGGTTGGGGGCGTCAGGCGGCGCGGGATGGCGGGCGAGGCGGGCGAGGCGGCGCGGCACCGGGGGCCAAGCCAGACACGGGCGCCGTAACCCTACCCCGCCGGCCCCTTGGGCCTGTTTCCAGCTGGAAAGACCCAGCTTTTCGCCCCCCAGGGCCGAAAAGCTGGACCTTTGTAGCTGGATTTAGCCGATTGGGGGCGCCGAGCAGGCGTGCGGCGGGCGCGGGGCGGGACGAGCGGGCGTGGGGCGGGACGAGGCGGCCCCGGCGGGCAGGCGGGCCACAGGCGGGGCGAACCGACACAGCCCCCAGGCGAGGGCGCGAGCAGACAGCTCAGTAGGCAATCGGCAACCAAGTCGGAGCGAAAATAGACTAAGCGGTACATAGGGTGCTAGATTCTCACCCGTCATACATTCCCCCTGAATAAGGAGACCCCCATGCGTATGAAGCGCACCCTTGCCACCGTCGCCGCGGCCGCCATCGCCGCCACCGGCCTGGTCGCCTGCTCCGACGACTCCAACGACAACAAGGACAACAACGCGAAGGACGGCGGCAACGTCACCGTCAAGATCGGCACGACCGAGTCCGACCAGGAAGCCTGGCGCGTGTTCAAGGACCTGGCCAAGGACAACGGCATCAACCTGGACATCGTCCAGTTCTCGGACTACTCGCCGGTCAACGAGGCGCTCGCCCAGGGCGAAATCGACGTGAACAAGTTCCAGCACATCAAGTACCTCGCCGCCTACAACCAGTCCTCCGGCAACGACCTGCGCATCGTCGGCTCCACCGAGATCGTGCCGCTCGCGCTGTTCTGGAAGGACCACACCTCCCTCGACGGCATTGAGGGCAAGGAGATCGCGATCCCGAACGACCCGTCCAACCAGGGCCGCGCGATCAACGTGCTCGTCCAGGCCGGGCTGCTCAAGCTCAAGGGCAACATTGCCGACGAGCTCGCGCCGACACCGACCGACATCGACAAGGACGCCTCCAAGGTCTCCGTGGTCCCGGTGGACGCGTCGCAGACCCCGTCCGCCTACAACGAGGGCCGCCCCGCGATCATCAACAACACCTGGCTGGACCGCGCCGGCATCGAGCCGAGCACCTCCATCTTCCAGGACGACCCGAACTCCAAGGAGGCCGAGCCGTACATCAACGTCTTCGCCGCCCGCAAGGACGACATTGACGACGAGACGCTGAACAAGCTCGTCGAGCTGTGGCAGACCCCCGAGGTCGAGGAAGCGGTGGCGAAGGACTCGAAGGGCACCTCCGTGCCGGTCTACCGCGACAAGCAGGAGCTCAACGACATCCTCGACCGCCTGCAGAACAAGTAGTAGAAGTAAGGGACCACCACTATGCGTACCAAGCGCTTTCTCGCCGCGGCGGCAGCGGCGCTCATCGCCTCCACGGGGCTTGTGGCCTGCTCGTCGGAGACGGAATCGTCGTCGTCAAGCAAGGGCGACGGCGACAACGTGACGGTGAAGATCGGCACGACCGACGCCGACCTCAAGGCCTGGAGCGTCTTCGCCGACGAAGCGGAGAAGAACGGCATCCACCTGGACATCGTGCGGTTCTCCGAGTACCCGCAGGTCAACCCGGCGCAGTCCGAGGGCCAGATCGAGATCTCGAAGTTCCAGACCATCAACTACCAGGCGCAGTACAACGCCACGTCCGGCAAGGACCTGCGCATCATCGGCTCCGGCGAGATCAACGTCCTCGGCCTGTTCTGGAAGGATCACACGTCGCTCGACGGCATCGACGGCCAAGAGGTCGCGATCCCGAACGACCCGTCCAACCAGGGCCGCGCGATCAACGTGCTCGTCCAGGCGGGCTTGCTCAAGCTCCGCGACGGCGCACCGAAGCTCACGCCGACGCCGGCGGACGTGGACAAGAACGCCTCGAAGGTGAAGGTCGTCGCCGTCGACGCCTCGCAGACGCCAAACGCGTACAACGAGGGCCGTCCCGCCATCATCAACAACAACTGGCTGCAGCGCGCGGGCATCGACCCGGCATCCTCCGTCGCGGCGGACGATCCGAACTCGGAGCTCGCGGAGCCGTACATCAACGTCTTCACTGTCTCGGGCGACGACCTGGACAACCCGACGTACGAGAAGCTCGTGGACATCTGGCAGTCGCCTGAGGTGACGGAGGCGCTCAACGAGGACTCCAACGGCACGGCCGTGCAGGTCCAGCGCTCGAAGGAGGACCTGAACAAGATCCTCGACAACCTCGTGGAGGAGTACAAGTAAATGGCTGCAACCGGCACCCGGATTGAGTTCCGGAACGTTTCCAAGGTCTTCAAAACCAAGGATCGCGAGGTCACCGCCGTCGACGACGTCACCCTGACCGTCGAACCCGGCGAGATCCTCGGCGTGATCGGCTACTCGGGTGCCGGCAAGTCCACGCTTGTCCGCCTCATCAACGGCCTCGACATGCCCACGAGCGGGCAGTTGCTTCTCGACGGCACCGACGTGGTCGGCATGCCCGAGCGCGAGCTGCGCGAGATCCGCCGCAACGTGGGCATGATCTTCCAGCAGTTCAACCTGTTTTCCTCTCGCACGGCCGCGGGCAATATCGAGTACCCGCTCAAGCTGGCCGGCGTGGGCAAGGAGGAGCGCAAGCGCCGCGTCGCCGAGCTGCTCGACTTCGTGGGCCTGTCCGAGCGCGGCGAGAACTACCCGGAGCAGCTCTCCGGCGGCCAGAAGCAGCGCGTCGGCATCGCCCGCGCGCTGGCGACCAACCCGTCGCTGCTCCTCGCCGACGAGGCCACCTCAGCCCTCGACCCGGAAACCACCCTGGAAGTGCTCGGCGTGCTGCGCCGCGTCAACGAGGAGCTCGGCATCACCATCGTGGTGATCACGCACGAGATGGACGTCATCCGCTCCATCGCCGACAAGGTCGCCGTGATGGAGAACGGCCGCGTGGTGGAGTACGGCAGCGTATACGACGTCTTCGCCAACCCGCAGACGGCCGTGGCGCAGCGCTTCGCCGCCACCAGCCTGCGCAACACGCCGGACGAGGTGGAGCGGCGCGAGCTGCTGGCCACGCCCGGGCGCCTGTTCACCGTGGACCTCACAGCGGACTCCGGCTTCTTCGGCGCCGCCGAGGCCGCCCGCGCGCGCGGCGTGGTCGTCGAGCCGGTGCACGCCGGCATCACCACCCTCCAGGAGCGTTCGTTCGGCAAGATGACGGTCCGCCTCAACGGCGACGACGCCGCCATCAACGACTTCCTGTCCACCCTGCAGCGCACGACCGAGATTGAGGAGATCACCCGATGAGCTCTGGCATCACCGAGTACGTACTGGCGGCCCCGAACTGGGACTCGCTGTGGCCCACGTTTGTCGACGCCGTCGGCGACACCCTCTGGATGGTCGCCATCACCATGGTGGTCGGCGGCTTCTTCGGCCTCGTGTTGGGCCTGCTGCTCTACACCACCCGCCCCGGCGGCATCCTGCAGAATAAGGTCGTCTACACGCTGATCAACGTGGCGGTGAACTTCTTCCGCCCCATCCCGTTCATCATCATGATCGCGATGCTCTACCCGGTGACGCACTTCGTCGTGGGCACAACCATCGGCCGCGGCGCGGCGACGTTCGTCATGTGCTTCTGCGCCACGTTCACCGTCGCCCGCATCGTGGAGCAGAACCTCGTGGCCATCGACCCGGGCGTCATCGAGGCGGCGCGCTCGATGGGCGCGAGCCCATGGAAGATCATCACCTCCGTCATCCTCCCCGAGGCGCTCGGCCCGCTCATCCTCGGCTACACCTTCATCTTCATCGCCGTGATCGACATGTCCGCCATGGCCGGCTACATCGGCGGCGGCGGCCTGGGCGACTTCGCCATCGTCTACGGCTACCGCGCCTTCGAACCCCAGGTCACCTGGGCTGCCGTGCTGGTCATCGTGGTCATCGTCCAGCTCGCCCAGTTCCTGGGCAACTGGCTGTCCAAGAAGGTCATGCGCCGATAGGTTTGGGTGCCATGAAGGTTGCGGCGTTCGACTTCGACGGCACTCTCCACCACCCCGGCCTCGGGTTCCGCCCCGAGGACATCGCCGCGATCGATGCCTGGCGCGCTGCCGGGCATCTTGCCATTTCCGCCACCGGCCGCTCCCGCTCGGCGCTCGCCCACGGCATGCGCGGCAGCGGGCTCACCTTCGACTACTGCGTGCTCTCCAACGGCGGGTCCGCCACCGACGGCGCGAACCGCGAGCTCCTCTTCGGCTACGAGGTCGACGGCGCCGTCGTGCGCCAGACTATCGACGCCTACGGCACCCACCCCGGCCTCGCCATCTTCGGCACCACGCTCGGCCACGTCGACGGCGTCTTCGCCAACAACACCGGCGCGGACCACGACTTCACCGCCCACTTCTCGCCGATGACCGTCGCCGACATCCCCCTCCACCGCTTCGCCGTCGTGCCCATCTGGGTGCCGGGCCGGGCGCGCCTGCGCGCGGAGATCGTCGACTGGGCCCGGGCCCTGGGCACCGTCGAGGTCGCCCAGAACCAGGACTACATCGACCTCATGGCCCCGGGCCGCTCGAAGGGCGCGGGCATCCTCCAGCTTCTCGACGTCCTCCGGCTCCCCCGCGACACCGTCGAGCTCTACACGTTCGGCGACTCCTGGAACGACCTGACCATGCACGCGCTCGCCGACTCCTCCCACAGCTTCCCCCACTCCCCCGCCGAGGTGCGGGCCGCCACGGACCGCGTCATCGGGTCGGTGTCCGAGGTGCTCCCGGAGTACATGTAGCGGGCTAGCGCGGGGGCTACTGCCGCGCGACGCCCACGGCCACCCAGGCGCGGCTGTCTTTCGGATCCTTCCCGCACGAGTCGACAACACCGGAAACCGGGCGCTGCTCCAGCTCGACGGCGTAGGTATCCCCGCTGGCGGTGTGGGTGACGGTGGTGGAGGCGGAGCTGCCGTCGATACGCGTGGGCTCGACCGCGAACTCGCCGTAGCGCGCGCCCGGGACCTCCGCTGCGACCGCGAGCTCCGCGACCTGCTCGACCGGGCCGAGCGTGCCGCGCCCGCGGTTGCCGGGCACGAAGTATGCGCCGTCGGCGGCCGCGGCGAGCATCGCGTCGGTGGCCTCGACGTTCATGCGCCCGAAGCTGTACGCCCACGGCATGAGCAGCATTGTCGGCGCGAAGCGGTGGCCCTTGATGTGGGAGGTCTCCCAGACCATGTCGTTGCCCGGGCCGAAGGGGTGACGCTCGTTGAGCTCGTTGACCAGCGGGCGGCCCTTCATGGCGCAGCAGCGGTCGCGCTTCGCGTGCGTGCAGATGAGCAGCAGGGGGCGGTCGCGTTCGCGCGCACCGTTCTTGCCCGGGCCGGAGAGGTCGAGGTCGAGTAGCGCCTCGGGCCCGTCGACGTGCATCACCTCGGTGACGGCCTGGTCGGCGAAGACGAGGTAAAGGTGGTGGTCCGCGATGTCGCGGCCCTCGCGCGTGGGGTGGCGGATGAGCAGCAGGGTCGCGTCGTGCTCGGCGAGCAGCGGTTTCAGCTGGGCGGTGAGCTCCTCGCCCAGCGCCGCGTCGCCCATCACGTCGCGCGGCCACGGGCCCGGCCACTCGAACAGCACGTACGTGGCGCCCGGCTTCGCGGTGCCGGGCAGCGGTTCGACCTCTACATCGGAGCACAACTGCATGCCGTCAGCTTAGCCTCGCCTTCCCCGCACAAGTCGCGGCAACTTGTACAACGATCCAAGTTATGACGTTTGCGTAACCATTTCCGTTTTCGCCCGAAATCTTTTTGCGCTCCACGGCGCAGTAGATACGGTGGCGGGGTGCTGAAAAAGATCCGACCCCGCGCCGTCCTCGCCGGCGTGTGCAGCGTGGCGCTGGCCACCTGCACCGCCTGCGGTGGCATGGTCGAGTCGGAGACCCTGGCGGGCAGCCTCGCCGCGCCCACCCAGCAGGCGGGTCCGCTCGGCTCCGCCAACCCCGCCCCGAAGACGCAGCGGCCGTCCGCGCCGTCCCAGCTCGCCGTCACGGGGGTGCGCGTCGGGGCGCACGACGGGTTCGACCGCGTGGTAGTAGACCTCGAGGGCGAGGGCGAGCCCGGCTGGTTCGTGGATTACACCTCCACGCCGATGCAGGAGACCGTCGGGCACCCGCTGGAGGTGGCGGGCAACGCCTTCCTCAACATCAACATCGACGGCACCGTCTACCCCTTCGAGCTGGGCCACGACAACGACGTCCCGGTGCAGATGGCGGGCGACACCGGCAACGTCATCGACGCGGTGAGCGCCGGCACCTACGAGGGGCGCAGCCAGGTCGTTGTGGGCCTGCGCTCCGAGCTGCCGTACTCCGTGCAGGTGCTGCACGATCCGACGCGCGTGGTCGTCGACATCGTGCAGAAGTAGCCAGCGCAGAAGTAGCTAGTACACCGCCTCGACCCGCCAGCTGCGCCTGCTCCACACCAGCAGCCACCCAGTCGTGGCGCCCTCGGGCCCGCCCTCGCGGCCCACGACCTGCATGCGCGCCACCCGGCCCGCGGGCGCCTCGGCCTGGGTCCACCACCCCTCGTCCACCGGCCACGGCCCCGCCCACCCGGTGACGAGGTAGCGCTTTTCGCCCCAGGCCAGCCCGTACGGCTCGGCGGACAGGAGCGCCTCGGCGGTGACGATGACGGGGGTACCGGAGGCGTCGATAAGCATGATGCGCGAGGCGGGGTGGTCGATGCCGCCTCCAAGGCGCGCGGGCAGCGGCGCGGGGATCGCCCCGGGCCACGCATGCTTCTCGACGCCTCCCGGTTCCTCCCCGAACGGCACCATCGCCACGCGCTCGGCCACCCCGCGCCCGCCGACGAGACGCGGCTGGAGCACGGCGTCGATGCCGAGCTGGGACTGCACGCGCTCCACCACCCGGCGCGCGGTGTCCGTGGACGCGCCGCCGGCCCACAGCTTCCCCACCGGCTCCGGGGCGGCGAGCTCGAGCGGCTCGAGCAGGAGCGAGGTGATGCCGCCGCCCTCCCCCTCCCCCTCGCCCCCGCCGAGCGCGCGGGAGGAGGTCAGCCATCCGTCGAGCTGCCAGCGCACTCGGTCCGCCGTCGCCGATTCGGTGAGGGCGTCGCGGGTGCGCCACACGCGCTCGAGCCGGGTGCCGTCGCCGAGCTCCGCGACCACCTTGAGGCGCAGGCAGTTGCGACCGGTCGCCGCGAGCCGCTCGTGCAGGCTGGCGGCCAGCGCGCGGGCGGCGAACGCCGCAGCGTCGACGCGCTCGATGGGGTCCTCGGGCGTGACCGCGACGGCGAGGTCCTCGACTGCGATCTCTGGGGCGACGCGGCGGTCCGGCGCGGCCGCGGCGATGCGGTGGACGCGCATCCCGTTCGCGCCGAAGCGCGTGGTCACCGCGGACGGGGGCAGCGCCGCCAGCTCCCCGAGCGTGGCGATGCCGAGCTGCCCGAGCGCCCGCACCGTGCCCGCGTCGGCGCCGAGGGCCTCCTCCGCCACGAGCACGCCGATGGGCTGGGCGGCGAGGAAGTCTTTCGACGCGCCGGGGGCCACCACCTCCGACGCGCGGGCGGCGATGACGGCGGTGGCGATCTCGTCGGCGGCGCCCACGAAGGCGTCGATGCCGCGGCGCGAGGCGGCGTCGAGAAGCATCTCCAGCGCCGTGTCCTCCCCGCCGTGGAACGCGCCGGCCGCGGCGAGGTCCGCGACGACGAGCCCGGGGCGCAGCACCTCGACGCTCGCGGCGACGTCGTCGAAACTCGCCGCGAGCGAGGCGAACATCCGCCCGTCGCGGTCCGGGTTGTCCTCCACCACCGTCAACTCCGGCGCGACGGCCTGCGCGTTGCGCACCTTCATCCCGCGCCGGATGCCCACCTTGCGCGCCGCGTGGGAGCACGCCTTCACCCGGTGGTGCGCCGCGACGGCGATCGGCTCGGCGAGCGCGTCGCCCGCATCCAGCCGCGCCGCCTGCACCGGCCAGTCCGGAAACCACAGCGCCACCGTCCTCATGTGACGAGCCGGAGCCTTTGCTTCTCGACGCCACCGGTGGCCCCCTCCGCGGCCCCCAACGTCACCCGCGCGCTCGCCGGGCGGGTGCCCTTCGCCTCCGCGCGGACGTCGAAATCGATGCCGGTGATGCGCCCGGTGCCGCGCCCGATGCCGTGGAACTGCGCGAGCGTGCCGGTGAGCGTGAGCGCCGGCGACGGCACCGCGACGTTGACGCACACGAGCGCCGCCTGCCCCTTGCGGATCCGGGCCAGCAGGGGCCGGGCCCGCACCGGGCTGAGTGCGAGCGGGCTGCGGGTGCGCAGGACGACCAGGTCGAGGCCCTCGGCGAGGACACCGGCGACCGAGAGGTCGTCGATACCCGGCTCCGGCACCGCGACGACGCGCTCGAGGGCATCCTCCTCGATGCCGGCGTACGAGAGCTCCGGCCACCCCACCATGCCCGCGCGCCCGCCGGCCTGCACCACCTGGCCGATGAGCTCCACGATGAGCGCCGGGGTGTCACTGACGTGCGCGACCGCCCGGCGCGGCAGTCCGCCGTTCGGCAGCACGAGCGAAAGGCCGCCCGCCACGGCAAGCGTCTCCGCGTCCTCGACAACCTGTTCCGGCACCTCCCCGCCGATGGCGGCCATGCGGGCGCGCAGCTCGGCGATCTGGTCGGCGCGCGAGGGCTGAGCTGGCGGTTCCTCCGCGACCGCCAGGTTCGATACCGCTCGAATAGGTGTTCCACTCACGCCAGATAGTATGCACCCCGGGGCCGACACAGGCAACGCTCCTGGTCGAACATGTTTGCGCATACATTGTCCCGGGCAAGCATGTCGCCGCGCCGCGAAGCTGACCGGATAAGCTGCCCGGCATGATCCCGATCAGCGCAGCAGAGGCCCGTAACCGCGTCACCCCGATCCCCACCCCGACCGTTGTGCGGTCGGTTGGTTCGCTCGGCGTGGGCGGGTCCATCGGCGTGATGGTCTCGCAGGCCCCGCTGGGCGTTAAGGTGGTTGTGGCGATCCTGTGCGTGGTCGCCGCCGTCGCCGTCACACTGCTGCACCCCTACCGCAAACAGCTCCGCGCGTTTGCGGAGGACAAGAACGTGGCCAGGGTGCCGTCGATAGGCATGGTGCTCCCCCTGATGTTGTGGTGGCTGGCGCTGATGCTCGCGCCGCTCGCCCACTGGTCGACGGTGGGCGCGTGGGTTGCGGGCGCGCTGGCGGCCGCGGCGGCGTGGGTGCTGTACCCGCACGTGGATGGGTCGCGGCGCCTCGCGTACGCGTAGAGCTAGTAGAGCTACTCGAAAGAATCTACTCGAAAGCCTTTCAAGTAGACGTGTTTTCGCAGCTCAACCTAGAAACATTCACTTTCGAGTAGCTTTCTAGTAGCTTTCGAGCTACCGCAACGGCCCCTCCAGCAGCCACACTGCCCGAGGGTCCCGCGGACCTTTACCGCGCCATTGAATAAGCCCCTCCTCCCGCAGCGCCTTCAACGCGCGGCGGGCAGGCGGGGTCGAAATCCCCAAGGCATCTGCAACCTCACCCGTAGACATTGGCCTGCCTTTCGCTTGCATGACTGCCAGGACGCTACCGGCGTGGGGCGGGAGGGAGTCCGCGGTCTTCGGATCAAGCCGCTGAACCGCCTTCAACGTAAGCAGAACACTTCCGCTCGTCTGCTGGTAAATCGGGTCCGCAAAACCCACTCGCCGCATGCCAGCGAACATACGGCGAATGCCCTCGCCGAGTTCTTGGCCAATCCGAAGCTCCGCCGTCACGCGGGCAATGAGGGGATTGCGTGCAAAACGGGCAATAGATTCGGGCCGTGTGGGGTTCACCAACCCGGGAAAGCGCCCCGGACTCGAAACTTCGATGCGAGACGGGTAAATCTCAAACCGCACATGGTCGCCAGCCATGCTGTACGACCGGTGAATGACAGCATTCACCAACCCCTCAAGCCAAACGTCGTGCGGGATAAGGTTTTCATCCTCGAACAAACCCGAAGCCCCCAGTCTCCGAACTTGAGGCAGCATCCCCTCAATCACCTGCTGAGCTGCCCGAATTTGCTGCGGCAACGGCCCCCCGAACCGTTCATCGGCCAAAAGCTGCTGCTGGTGACCCGCGAGCCGTTCATCCTCACCAAACCGAAGAACTCGGACGTGTGCGTTTGGGAAAAACTCTTGCGGATCTTTGCCGAAGAGCAAAATTGCCGCTGTGCGAGGCCTGCCTTCACGGTCGATGAGATTTCTTGCCCTGAGAGCGTCTTCAGCGGATGTGGAACCAATAGCGTTGGCATATTCACCAACTGCCTTCATATCGATATCCCCCATATCGACACGGGGCGGTACCGTCGCATCGAACTGCTGCTCGCCCTTGGTGTAACGCAGTTCGAGAATGCCGTCTGCATTCAGCAACCGAGATTCGTCGCCGACACGCAGGAAACAGTCCCCCGACCGCAAATAATGCACACGCTCACTCGGGTCCACATGAAACAGGTAAACCTGCGCACCGTCGCCGACATCAAACGGCTCGATCCGAACACGCACGGTTGGATCCGTGTGATCGAGCGATGTTTGTCTCAAATCATTGTCCTGTTTAGGCGTCGGCACCCCATCGAACTCCCGGTCAGTAATTCCGACAGCAATAATGCCGCCCTCCGCATTAGCCATACCGACGATGGTTTTGGCGAGATCCTTCGGCTTGATACGGAAAGACTTTCGCTCGAACCATTGATCTTCCGGTAGACGCAGGAGGAGGCTCGGGTCATCTCGATAGTTTCTTTCGGGGTTCACGCGAGGAATTCTACTCGAAAGGCTTTCTAGTAGACGAGTTTTCGCAGCTCAACCTAGAAACATTCCCTTTCGAGTAGCTTTCCAGTAGCTTTCGAGCTCCGCGGGAGCTGGTCACAGGCAGACACCGGCGCACTCCCACCCGGCTGCACCATCTGTCCGCAACGCGGATAATGGCGCGCATGGCTCAAAACTCTTCGACGTCACTGAAGCACATGTGGGACACCCGCCCGCGCCGCATCCCGAAGGACGCGGGCGGACGCGCCGTCATCGCCGGGGTGTGCGCCGGCTTCGGCCAGCGCTACAAAGTGGATCCGGTGGCCGTGCGCGTCGCGTTTGTCATCCTGGGTCTCGCATTCGGCGGGGGAATCTTCGCCTACCTGCTGTGCTGGATGTTCATGCCGCGCGTGGGTATGGACATCACGCCGGCGAAGGCGATTGTCACGCCGAAAGAGCAGCTCAGCCCGCGCGAGATTGAGGAGCGCAAGCCCGGATGGTGGCTGCTCATCGGCCTGATCGTGTTCCTGCCCGCGCTGAGCCAGGCATCGGACGTGCGCGGCGCGCTGATCAGCTTCGCCGCGTTCTTCCTCGTCTGGTTCTTCACCTACGCGCGCCAGCCGGAGCCGCCGGCGGGCCCGGGCGGTAACGACGACCTGGTCTGGCGCGGCTAGCGGTAGGCCCGAACCGGCCGCAGCGCCCGGCTAGCGGTAGCGCTTCGGCACGTCCGGCTCGCCGAGGGTGAGCATGAGCCGGTTCGCCCAGTTGAAAAACGCGGACGAGTTCACCACGTCCAGCACCGCAAGATCGTCCAGGCCCGCGGCCCGCAGCGCCTCCACGTGTGGCGTGCCAAACGCAAACGGGGTGCGGGTCAGCGCCACCGCGGCGTCCCGGATGGCGTTCCACAGCTTGGAGGCGAGGTCGGCGGTGACGCCTTCGTCGAGAAGCGAGTCAATGGCCTCCGCGTCGCCTCCCTCATCCTTGGAGCGGCCCTGGTGCACAGACGCGCAGTACTCGCAGCCGTTCAGGCGCGAGGCCACGGTGGCGGCGAGCTCGCGCTCGGCACGGCCCAGGCCGCTTTCGGTGTTGTAGCAGTACCGGCGCCTCCACGGGCGACCGGCGAACAACCTGGTGGCGGAGGTGCTTGAGGTCCGCGGGAGCGACGTCGAGGCGTGCGTGCCCGCAGCACCACCGACCATGCACCGCTCCGCCCAGCAGCAGTTGGACGCCATGGTGGGCCTCCAAGGTGTCAAGGACCAACTTGCCCGAGTTCGGCAACGCCCGCTGGGTGCGCAACCTCTTCGAGGCTGCGGTGCAGCGGCAAGCGGTCAGACTCGCGTCATCTCCGGGCGATTTAAGCGAGCTACGTATCGACGACCTGACGGCCCCCTCACCCTAACGCCCACGCCGCCCCCACCCGGTGAGCTGGAACCGGATGTCAGGGCCACTAACCTAAATCCCGCGCCACCGCCCAGCGCGTGAGTTGATTCCGGTTTGAGGTCTGGGTCTTGCGCAGGATGTTGGAGGCGTGCGTTTCCACCGTCTTCACCGAGATGAAGAGCCTTTCCCCGATTTCCTTGTACGTGTAGCCGCGAGCAAGCAGGCGCAGCACCTCCAACTCGCGGCGGGTGAGCGAGTCCACCGTCGGGTCGGTCTCTTCCACAACCGGGCCTGAGGCGAACGCGTCGAGCACAAAACCGGCAAGGCGCGGCGAAAAATACGCGTCCCCGCCGCGCACACGCTCAACCGCCTCAGCGAGCTCCTCCCCCGAGATGTTCTTAGTCACGTACCCGCGCGCCCCCGCCCGGATCAGCGCGATGACATCTTCCGCAGCGTCGGACACCGAAAGCGCCAGGTACTGCGGCTCCGGCGCGCGCTTGATCACCGCGAGTCCCCCGCCGTCGGGCATATGCACATCCAGCAGCACGACATCGGGTTGCGTGTCTTCGATCCCACGCACCGCCTCGGCGACGGTGCCAGCTTCCCCAACGACGTCTAATTCGGCACCGCTCGCAGCAGCGAGTTCTGCGCGCACGCCAGCGCGGAACACGGAGTGGTCATCCACCAAAAACACGCGGGTCATAGCGTCAACGCTAATTCGATCTCGGAGCCATTGCTTGGCGACGATTCCACGCCCACGCGACCGCCAGCCTTTTCAACCCGGCCAATAATGGAATCCCGCACCCCGTGCCGATCCTCCGGGATCGCGCCCACGTCGAAGCCGGTGCCGCGATCCCGGACGAACACAGTGAGTTCGCCGGCTAGGTGCTCCGCGTACACGTCGATAGTGTCCACTCCGGCGTGCTTCGCCGCGTTGACCATCGCCTCCCTCGCGGCAAGTACGACGGCCTCGGTGCGCTCGTCGAAGGCCACATCCTCACCCACCGTCACCGGCTGGATCACCACCCCGAACATGTCCTCCACTTCCCCGGCTGCTTTCTGCAATGCGGCGAAGGTGGTGGTGTGGTTGGGCGTGGCGTCGTCGAAAAGCCAGGCTCTGAGCTCGCGTTCCTGGCTGTGCGCGAGGCGCGTCACCGCGGCTTCATCGCCCGCTTCCTTCTGTATGAGCGCCAGCGTCTGCAACACCGAATCGTGCAGACGCGAGGCGATCTCGGCGCGCTGGTCCGCCACCGCCTTCGCCTCGCGCTCGGCAACGAGCGAGTTTGCCAGCTTCACAATGAGCGGGACAACGAGCACCGCTACACCGACCACAGTGACCAGCACGGAAACCACGACGCCGGCCACTCCGGCGCTCTCCCCGAGCACCGCCACTGCCAGCGCCCCGGCGATGATGAGCACCGCGCCGAGCGTGAGCGCCGCAACGTTGGCCGCGGTTCCCGTGCCGCGGTCGTACGCCTGCAGCGCGATCACCGCACCGACGATAAGCACGCCGAGCACGAACACCACGGTCGCGCCCGCCCCCGACGACACTTGGAGCGCGATCAGCGCACCTGCAAAGCCCAACGCCACAAGCCCCACGTTGACTGGACTGAGGCGCTGCCGCGTGACAGGCTCGTCAGTCCTGCTCAACGGCACGAACATCCACAACGCCGCGTAAAGCAGCGCGCCAAAGCCACCGGCGAAGCTAGCCGCCACGAAAAACAGCCGTACCCACTTCACATCCAGCCCAAGATGCCGCGCCGCACCGGCCGCCACACCGGCGACGACCCGCTCAGAGCGTTCTCGCGTCATCTTCGGATACAAGGATGCAGGCATGCACACTATGGTTCCACGACACCACCCACCGGCACATCAGGGATCACCCTGACGCGAAAAATCAGGGGCGATCCCGATACCGCTTTCCACCGGCGCAACGCAGGATGGAGGCATGGAAACACGAAGCACCCTCACCCAGATGTGGGACACCCGCCCGCCCCGCATCCCGGAGGACCAGGGCGGCAAAGCTGTTGTCGGCGGCGTCTGCGAAGGCATCGGCGCCCGTTACCAGATCGACCCAGTATTCGTTCGTGTCGTCTTCGCAGTACTCTCGCTCGCCTTCGGCGGCGGCATCTTCCTGTACCTTCTGTGCTGGATCAACATGCCGCGCTTCGGCATGACCCGCAGCCCCTGGAGCGCCGTTGTCACCTCCGGCGAGGAGCTCACGACGCAAGAGAAGAAGGAGCGTGACACCGGCTGGTGGCTGCTTCTCGGCATGCTCATCTTCTTCCCCTCGATATCGGTGGCAGGCGACGCACGCGCTGTGCTAGTCACCTTCATCCTGTTCGCCGCCGGCTGGTACTTCGCGCATCAGCGTCAGCCCGAACCCCCCATGGGCCTGCTCGCTGGACCGCCGGAGCCTTCGCTTCACGACGCCACCCCAACCCTCGACACCTCCCACCTCACCCCACCGGAGGGCTACCCTCACCCGGGTAAGGGCCTCAAACCCCCAGCGTGGGACCCGCTCGGGGCCGCCCCTGATCTCTGGCACTTGCCTGATCCGGTGGAGCCGACGCACGCGCAAAAACCCACCAGGAACCGCGGATGGATCTGGGTTCCCGTAGCCGGGCTGGTGGTAGGCATTCTTGCCGCGGCAACCATGAAGACCGGCGGGCACTTCGAGGTGCGGTTGGGTCCCGAGAGCGAACAGCAGAATGACGTCGAGGTCACCGACTTCGACCTGACGTTTGAGGACGCCGAATCCATCCCGGACATCGATGGATTTGTTGGCAGCCAGCGAATCGACCTGTCGCGCCTTGAGCCGCTCAAAGAGCCCAAGACGGTCAACGTGTCCATCCTCGTTGGACAGCTTGATGTTGTGCTGCCGAGCAACGCTCCCGTCGAGGTTCACTGCACGACGAGTATCGGCGACACCGACTGCCCGCTTGGGAAACAGAACGAAGACAAGGACGGTGAGCTGCTCACCCTCAATCTCACGCAGCGCGTCGGAGCGATCACCGCCACGTTGCCGGAGTAGCCCCCCATTGTCCACTCGAAGCACAACGCCCGAGGAGCATTGCGCTCCTCGGGCGTTGTCATCGGCCTACTCCCACTCGATGGTGGCCGGCGGCTTCGAGGTCACGTCGAGCACCACGCGGTTGACGTCGGCCACCTCGTTCGTGATGCGGGTGGAGATGACCTCGAGCGTCTCGTAGGGCACGCGGACCCAGTCGGCCGTCATCGCGTCCTCGGACGCCACCGGGCGCAGAACGATCGGGTGGCCGTACGTGCGGCCGTCGCCCTGCACGCCCACGGAGCGCACGTCCGCGAGCAGCACGACCGGGCACTGCCAGATCTGCTCGTCGAGCCCCGCCTTCGTCAGCTCCTCGCGGGCGATAGCGTCGGCGGCGCGCAGGGTCTCCAGGCGCTCCGCGGTCACCTCGCCGATGATGCGGATGCCCAGGCCCGGGCCCGGGAACGGCTGCCGGTTGACAATCACCTCGGGCAGGCCGAGCTCGCGGCCGACCGCGCGGACCTCGTCCTTGAACAGCAGGCGCAGCGGCTCGACGAGGGTGAACTCCACGTCGTCCGGCAGGCCGCCGACGTTGTGGTGGCTCTTGATGTTCGCCGTGCCCGTGCCGCCGCCGGACTCCACCACGTCCGGGTAGAGCGTGCCCTGGACGAGGAACTGCACGTCCTCGCCGTCGAGCACCCCGGCGACCGCGCGCTCGAAGGAGCGGATGAACTCCGCGCCGATGGCCTTGCGCTTCGCCTCCGGCTCGGTCACCCCGGCGAGCTTGTTCAGAAACGCCTCGCGCTCGTCGACGGTGACCAGCTTCGCGCCCGTCGCCGCGACGAAGTCCTGCTCCACCTGCTCGCGCTCGCCTTGGCGCAGCAGGCCGTGATCGACGAACACGCAGGTGAGCCGGTCCCCGATCGCGCGCTGCACGAGAGCCGCCGCCACGGCCGAATCGACGCCGCCGGACAGGCCGCAGATAGCGCGGCCGTCGCCGACCTGCTCGCGGACGCCCTCGATGAGCTGCTCCGCGATGTTCGACGCGGTCCAGTTCTGCTCCAGGCCCGCGATGTCGGTGAGGAAGCGGGTGAGCACCTCCTGGCCGTGCGGGGAGTGCAGCACCTCCGGGTGGTACTGCACGCCGGCGAACTTTCGCTCCGGGCACTCGAAGGCGGCCACGGGCGCGCCCGGCGTCGAGGCGGTGACGGTGAACCCCTCGGGGGCGCGGGTGACGGAATCGCCGTGGGACATCCACACCGGGTGCTCCTCGGTCAGCCCCGCGTGGAGCCTTCCGCCGTCGATACGCATCTGCGTCCTGCCGTACTCGCGCGCCCCGGTCTGGGCGACCTCGCCGCCGAGCGTGCGCGTCATGAGCTGGAAGCCGTAGCAGATGCCGAAGATCGGCAGCCCGAGCTCGAAGATCTCGGGGTCGAGCTGCGGGGCACCCTCCTCGTACACCGACGACGGGCCACCGGAGAGGATGAGGGCCTGCGGGTCTTTCGCGCGGACCTCGTCGGCGGTGATGGTCGACGGCACGACCTCGGAAAACACGTTCGCCTCGCGCACGCGGCGGGCGATGAGCTGCGCGTACTGCGCGCCGAAGTCTACAACAAGGACGGGGCGTGTTTGCGGAGTAGTCACACCGCCAGATAGTAGCCGATCCGGTTTCCGGCCCCGCAGCTTGTGCACCGCTCACCGGCACCCGCACAATGATCCCCATGACACTGCGCGCCCCTGCCCCCGTCGAGCCCGCCCCCGACCGGGTCGCCGTGCTGTGCATCCTCGGCTCCTGTTTGTTCCTCCAGCTCGGCGCCGCGCTGGCCACGCAGCTGTTCCCGCACGCCGGGACGTGGGCGACGAGTTCGCTGCGCGTGCTCATCGCCGGCGTCATCCTCCTCGCCGTCTCCCGGCCCGCGATGTGGCGCTGGACGCCGGAGCAGTGGGGCTGCGCGCTCGTGCTCGGCGTCTCGCTCGGCGCGATGAACGGCTTCTTCTACGCGGGCATCTCGCGCATCCCGCTCGGCGCCGCCGTGACCATCGAGTTCCTCGGCCCGCTCTTGCTCGCGGCGGCGCTGTCGCGCTCCGTGCGCGACGGCATCTCCGTCCTCCTCGCGCTCACCGGCATGGTGCTGCTCGGCGTGGACTCCTACTCCGGCGAGCTCCTCGACCGCGTCGGCGTCGCGCTCACGCTCGTGGCCGGCGCGTTCTGGGCACTCTACATCCTGGCCAACAAGCGCACTGGCGCGCTCATCCCGGGCCAGGGCGGGCTCGCCGTCGCGCTCACCGTCGGCGGCCTGGCCACGCTGCCGTTCGGGTTCCGGGGCGTGCTCGTAATCGCCACGGACCCGCACCTCATGCTCGTCGCGGTGGGCACGAGCGTCATGGCGTCGCTCATCCCGGCCACGCTCGAGCTCATTGCTATGCGACGCCTCCGGCCCCAGGTCTTTTCCATCCTCATCTCGTTCGAGCCGGCGTTCGCCGCGCTCATCGGATGGATCGTGCTGCACCAAGATCCGAGCGCGCTCAAGCTCGCCGCGATCGCACTGGTGATCAGCGCGTCGGTGAACCAGACGCTCGCCGGCCGCCGGCTGCGCAAGACGATGCCGCCGGCCGTGTAGGGGCCGGCTCGGCGCTGGGCGGTTAGCGGACGGTCTCAGCGAGGCGGTCGAGCGCCGCGCGGACGTCGTCGGTCGACGGCGCCTGCGCGAGCTTCTCCGCAGAGTGCTGCAGCTGCGAAATCGAGGCGTCGGCGGCCTCCATCGCCTTGTTCACCTGCTCCACCAGCGGCAGCACCTCGGGGCCCATCGTGGCGTCGTTCGTGTTCTGGGACCAGCGGCGGATCATCTCGAGCGGGATCTTCGTCAGCTCGGAGATGGAGTTGACCTTCAGTTCCACGCGGCGGCGGAAGGACGAGTGCAGGAACACCGCGTCGTCCATCTCCCGGACGTCGGCCTCGAGCGCGTCGACAAGCAACTGCATCGAGACCGCGGTGTCCGCGCCGGAGTTCTGCTCGGTGGCAAACTGGGTGGTCTGCGCGGTGTGCAGGCGGGCAAGCGCGATCGCCATGCGTGCGTTCGCGGTCTTCGCGTACAGCTCCTCCGCCACCTCGGCAAGGGACTGCGCGTTTTCGTCGATAATCCCGCGCATCGTAGCCCACACCTGCAGCGGCGCGAGGAGGAGGGTGCGCGACGCGCCCTCCGTGACCACGTTTTCCATCTCCGCCTTGACGTTGTTCGTCACCGCGTTCTCCTCGACGAGGGTGGCGCTGGCCTTGCGCAGCTCGTCCGCGGCCTCCTTGATCTCGGTCTGCACGGACATGAAGGAGTCGAGGTCGCGGTAGAGCGCCACCGCGGCGTCGTAGATCGGGCCGGAGCCCTCCGGCAGGGTGAACCCGGCGTCCTCGAGTGCCTGCACCTCGGCCGGCAGGCTGTCGCGAATGAACGCCTCGTAGTCCGGGAGCAGCTCCGCCATCTTCTCAGCACCGGCGATGGCGCGCTCGCGGCGGCCGACGCCGTTCGCCTGCGCCTCGTGCTCGACGAGGTTCGCTTCCTGGTACACCGCGCCCGCGGCCTCGAAGCGGTCCGTCATCGGGCGGGTGCGCACGGAGAGGTAGCCGCCGTTCGGCAGCGGGGTCACGGTCGCCAGCACGTCGTACGCCGAGCCGCTCTTCGCCTTGTTGCGCACGTACCCGGCGAACGGGCGACCCGCCTCGATCGTGTCCCACATGAGCTTGAACACGCCGCCCGGCATCTCTTCGTTGCGGATGAGGTTGTGCGGCTTGCCGATCATCTCGTCGGCCCCGTACTGCGCGTAGCGGATGAACACGTCGTTGACGTGCGTCATCACACCCTTCTCGTCGGTGACCGAGAAGAAGATGTCGTTCACCTCGACCTCGTGGGAGGGACCTTCAGGCGCGTCGCGGAGGATTGTCACACGGCTAGACATGGGTAGCTACATCCAATTTCTTACGTCCGGATTGCCAAATCGGCTTTCTGAAATGCTTTGACATCAGTATAGCCACACTTTCCCATGATTCTGCGCAGACCTCCGACGAGGTTGAGCTTGCCCCACGGGTCGCTCGACGGACCGAAGAGCACCTCCTCAAGCGGCACCTGCGCGCCACTGAGCTCGTTGCGAACCCCGCCGCGCGGGAACCGCGGGTGCGCGGACTGCGCCTCCCAGTACACGCCGCGGCCGGCCGCCTCCGACGCCTGCGCGAGCGGCTGGCCGAGCATGACGGCGTCGGCCCCGCACGCGAGCGCGGCGGCGATCTCGCCCGAGCCGGTCATGTCCGCATCCGCGAGGACGTGGACGTAGCGCCCGCCCGTCTCGTCGAGGTAGTCGCGCCGCGCCGCCGCGACGTCTGCGATGGCCGTGGCCATCGGCACGCGCGTGACCGTTTCGCTCTCGCCCGAGCCGACGATCACGCCGGCCACGCCGGAGCGCATGAGGTGCGTCGCGGTGGAGTAGTCGAACACCCCGCCGGCCACGACCGGCACGTCGAGGGAGCCGACGAACTCCTTGAGGTTGAGCGGCTCGCCGCCCTGCTGCACGTGCTCGGCGGAGATGACCGCGCCCTGGATGAACAGGATCTCCGCCCCGGCGGCGATGACCACCGGCGCGAGTTCTCGCGCGTTTTGCGGGCTCACCCGCACCGCGACCGTCACGCCGGCGTCGCGCACCTGGGCGATGCGCTCAGTGAGCAGATCCCGGTCCAGCTCCGCCGCGTGCAGCTCCTGCAGCGCGCGGACGGCCCGCTGGCCGGCGTCGATGTACTCGCGGTACTGATCCTCCGAGACGATGCCGAACGGCTGCTTGGCGGAGGAAACGACCCTGCCCACCGCGTCGTCCAAGGACGCGTGGCGGCCCCACAGCCCCTCCGCGTCGATGACGCCGAGTCCGCCCTGCTTGCCCAACTCGATGACGAACTCGGGGCTCGCCAGCGCGTCGGTCGGGTGGGAGACGAGGGGGATGCCGAAGGTGTAGGCGTCGATATGCCAGCTCGTGTCCACGTCCTGGGAGGAACGCGTGCGGCGGCGCGGCACGATCGAAAGATCCCGCAGCTCGTACGCCCGGCGGGCCTCGCGCCCGATGCCAATTTCCACGTAGTCGCGCATTGGCACTCCCCTACCGGCGGTAGTTCGGCGCTTCGACGGTCTGCGTGATGTCGTGCGGGTGGGACTCGCGCAGGCCGGCAGCGGTGATCTGGACGAACTGCTTCGTCTGCAGCTCCTCGATGGACGCGGCGCCCGTGTAGCCCATCGCCGCGCGCAGGCCGCCGACGATCTGGTGGGTGATGGAGTCCAGCTCGCCGCGGAACGGCACGCGCCCCTCGATGCCCTCCGGCACGAGCTTGTCCTCGCTGGTCACGTCCGCCTGGAAGTAGCGGTCCTTGGAGAAGGAGCGCTTCTCGCCCGTCAACCCGCGACCCTGCATCGCGCCCATGGAGCCCATGCCGCGGTAGCGCTTGTACTGCTTGCCGCCCACGACGACGATCTCGCCGGGCGCCTCCGCGGTGCCGGCGAGCATGGAGCCGAGCATGACGGTCGACGCGCCGGCGGCGAGCGCCTTAGCCACGTCGCCCGAGAACTGCATGCCGCCGTCCGCGATGATGGGCACGCCGGCCGCCTTCGCGGGCACCGCCGCCTCGAGGATCGCGGTGATCTGCGGCGCGCCGACGCCGGCGACCACGCGCGTGGTGCAGATGGAGCCCGGGCCGATGCCGACCTTGATGGCGTCGGCGCCCGCGTCGATCATCGCCTGCGCGGCGGAGCGGGTGGCCAGGTTGCCGCCGACGACCTCGACGCGGTCGCCGAACTCCTGCTTCACGCGCGAGACCATCTCGAGGACACGGTTGTTGTGCGCGTGCGCCGAATCGACCACGAGCGCGTCCACGCCCGCCTCGACGAGCAGCCCGGCGCGCTCGAACGAGTCCTCGCCGGTGCCCACGCCCGCCGCGACGAGCAGGCGCCCGTCGGCGTCCTTCGACGCGTTCGGGTACTGCTCGCTCTTCACAAAGTCCTTCACCGTGATCAGGCCGGCGAGCGTGCCGTCCGGCGCCACGATCGGCAGCTTCTCCACCTTGTTCGCGGAGAGCAGCGCGAGGGCCTCCTGCTTATCGACGCCCTCCGGCGCCACCACGAGCGGCATCGGGGTCATGACCTCTTTGACCTGGCGCCCGAAGTCGGGCTCGAAGCGCATGTCGCGGTTCGTGATGATGCCGGCGAGACGGCCCGCCTCGTCGACGACCGGCAGGCCGGAGATGCGGAACCGGGCGCACAGCGCGTCGACCTCCTCGAGCGTCATGTCCGGCGTCGCGGTGACCGGGTCGGTGACCATGCCGGATTCGGAGCGCTTCACGATGTCCACCTGCTCGGCCTGGTCCTGCGCGCTGAGGTTGCGGTGAAGCACGCCGATGCCGCCCTGGCGCGCCATCGCGATCGCCATGCGGGACTCAGTGACGGTGTCCATTGCAGCCGAGGCGATCGGCATGCCGAGGCGGATGTTGCGGGTGAACTGCGAGGCGGTGCTCACCTCGGACGGCACGATGTGGGATTCCGCCGGCAGCAGCAGCACGTCGTCGAACGTGAGGCCGCGCAGCGCCACCTTGTTCGGATCGTCCCCACCAGTCCACACTCGATCGTTTGCCATCGCCGTTGTCTCCTCTCCCACGCACGTCGCGCTCCGGTCAGTGCCCGCCATGATATAACGACGCCCGGGTGCCGGTTCAACGCGGATTGGCCTACTCCGCCGGGGGTTAATAGGCTGGCACACGTGAACTACGACGACATGATGCCGCTGGACCCGTTCGCGAACGACCCGAACGATCCGGCATCCTTCATCGACGACGATGAGGCAGTGGAGCCACTCTCCCCCGAGGAGCGGGTGGCGGTCATCCAGGACCTCTCACACGTGCGCGACGCCCAGCGCATGTTGAAGCCGCGCGGCATCCTCGGCGTGTCCTTCCTCTGCGAGGACTGCGACCAGATGCACTACTACGACTGGGAGATCATGGAGCAGAACATGATCGCCTCGCTGAACAACGAGCTGCCCCCAGTGCACGAGCCGAGCGCGAACCCGAACGTCGAGGCGTACGTGCCATGGGATTACGCGATGGGCTACCTCGACGGCCTCGAGGGGCGCTAGTTTATCGACGACCCGGCCGGCGGCACGGCGCGCGGGCTGTGCACGACCTGCGCGTCATTGCCCAGCTGCCCGCCCGAGACCACGACGGGCGCCTCGACGGCGGCTTCCTCCGTTCGCACGGTGTCATCGCCGCGCTCCGGCTGCGGCTGCGGCTGGGCCGGCTGCGACGGCGAGGACACGGCCGGGGAGGTGCGGCGCGCCGACTCCGAGCCGGACGCGGTACCGGATCCAGCGCCAGTGCCGGCGGTCTTCGTCCCCGCCGCCGACGACGGCTGGGCGCTCGGCTGCGCATCGCCCGTCGCGGCGCTCGCTGGCGCGGCCGGGGTGGCGGGCGATGCGGCGGCCGAGGACGCCCCCGCCTCCGAGGTGCGCTCCCGCTCCGTGACGTCCGACTTCACGTGGGAGGTCTCCGGCACCTCGGTGACGGTCAGCGTCGACGTCACGGTCTTCGGCTGCTTGTCCTCCTGGCCGCCGAGGATGCGCGACGGGCGCTCCTTCAGCGACGCGACGAGTCCGCGCGCCTGCTCGAGCAGGTTGCGGGTGGATTCCTCGTCGCCGCTCTGGCTCGCCACCTCGAGCTCGTCGAGCGTCGTCGCCAACTCCACCATCGTCGTGTCGCGGTGGCTCTGCGCGTTGCCGTAGAGCACGGCGCCGGTGCCCACGCAGGCCACGGTCGCGGCCGCCGCGCCGATGAGGCCGGCGACCCAGGGGTTGGCCGTGCGGCGCTTCGCGCGGGCGGCGTCGAGCGAGGCGACCTCGCCGTTGCCCCCGTCGCGCCGCACCGTAGTGTCGGCGCCAGCGTCAAGCACCGGCGCCGGCGGCATCGGGCGGTCGATGTCCGCCTTGAGGCCAAGCAGCGCGGCGGCAAGCGGGTCCGTGCCGCCGGAGACGTCGTCGCCGCGGGACAGGGCGTCGAGGAACGCGTCGCTTTCCGCAAACTCCTCCATGCGCGGATCATATTGCCGTGTCATAGCTCCGGCTGCCCTCCTTCAAGTTGATCCCGCAGCTTCGCCAACGCTCGATGCTGGGCCACACACACCGCCCCGGGCGTGCTGCCGAGCACTTCGGCCGTCTCTTCTGCGGAAAGCCCAACGAACACGCGCAGGATGATGATGTCGCGGGCCTTGTCATTTAAAGAATCGAGTAATGCCCGCACAGCGTTACTGCCGTCGGCAACGAGCGCCGCGTCCTCCGGTGTGAAAGCCGCAACCTCGGTGTCGGGCACCTCGTCGGTCGGGTTGGTCTTGTCGCGCGCCATCGTGCGGTGCGCGTCCGCGACCTTGTTAAACGCGATGCCGTACACGAACGCCATGAACGGACGGCCCGTGTCGGTGTAGCGCTCGATGGACGTCGCAACCGCGAGGCAGATCTCCTGCGCCACGTCTTCGGGGGTAGGCATCCGGCCACCCCCGATGCGGGCTCTCGCGTAGCGCAGCACGCGCGGGTGGATGATCGCGATGATGCGCTGCAGCGCCCGCCGGTCCCCGCCCGCTGCAGCGGGGACCAGCGACGCGAGTTCCGCGTCCTCGTCGCCTGTGGCCACGCACATCTCCTTCCGGTGGTCTGAACCCGTACATCATATGCGCCACCCCCGGCTTCCTCGCGCTACCGACCTTTCGCCAGGAATTCATTTGCGCGTAACCCCCAGCCTTTGAGCAGGTCACGGGAATTGTTTTCACATCTTTTGCCGTGCCGACAATCACTAGTAACCGCGGCGTCACCCACCGTTAACCGGCGGGGTTCACACTGCTTTTCGGTTACCCGTCAGAGATCAGCTCGAAGGAGTTCTTCCCCTATGTCTTTGCCGCATTCACTTCCCGGACCGAACGCTGACTTTTGGGATTGGCAGCTGCACAGCGCGTGCCGGGGGGAGGCCTCCGAGATCTTCTACCACCCGGACGGGGAGCGCGGCCGGGCGCGCACCCAGCGCGAGAACCGCGCGAAGGCGATCTGCTTCAGCTGCCCGGTGCTCACCCAGTGCCGCGAGCACGCGCTGCGCGTCGCCGAGCCGTACGGCATCTGGGGCGGCATGAGCGAGTCCGAGCGTTCCGCGGTGCTGCGCGGCGCGGCCGGCGGCATGAAGGTCGCCGCGGCCTCGGCGAAGTAAGCCCCCCAACAGGAAATGCCCCGTCAAGTGACGGGGCATTTTGCGTATCGACGACGCTTCGCGCCAGCCCTCTAGTGGGCGTGACCCGCCTCGTCGTCCTCTTCCGCCGGCTTCGTCACCACGGACGCCTCCGTGGTCAGCACCATGCGCGCCACGGACGCGGCGTTCACCACGGCGGAGTGGGTCACCTTCACCGGGTCGATGATGCCCTGCTCGATGAGGTTGCCGTACTCGAGCGTGGCGGCGTTGAAGCCCTCGCCGTTGCCCATCTCGGCGACCTTGGACACGACCACGGCGCCGTCGAGGCCCGCGTTGTCGGCGATCCAGTAGGCCGGCTTGGACAGGGCGCGGGCCACGGCCAGCACGCCGGTCTTCTGCTCGTCCTCGAAGCCCTCGGCGAACTGCTCGAGCTCGGAGGCGATCTGCACGAGCACCGAGCCGCCGCCGGCGATGATGCCCTCTTCCGCCGCCGCGCGGGCGGCGTTGATGGCGTCCTCGACGCGCAGCTTGCGCTCGTTCTGCTCCGTCTCCGTGGCCGCGCCGACGCGCAGCACGGCGACGCCACCGGAGAGCTTGGCCAGGCGCTCCTCGGCCTTCTCCTTGTCCCAGGTGGAGTCGGTGTTCTCGATCTCGCGGCGGATCTGGCCACGGCGCTCCTCGACGGCCTCGGCCGTGCCGGCGCCGTCGACGATGACGGTGTCGTCCTTCGTCACCGTCACGCGGCGTGCGGAGCCGAGCTGATCCAGGGTCGCGTCCTTGAGGTTGACGCCGACCTCCGGGTCGATGACGGTCGCGGCGGTGACCACCGCGAGGTCGTCCATAAACGCCTTGCGACGCTCGCCGAAGTACGGCGACTTCACGGCGACGACCTTGATCACCTTGCGGATCGAGTTGACCACCAGCGCCTGCAGCGCCTCGCCCTCGATGTCCTCGGCGACGACGAACAGCGGCACCGAGTCGGTGGCCACCTGCTCGAGCAGCGGGAGGAAATCGGGCAGCGAAGAGATCTTGTTGCGAACGAGCAGCACGCGGGCGTTGTCCAGCACGGCCTGGCCGGCGTCCGGGTCGGTCATGAAGTACGGGGAGAGGAAACCCTTGTCGAAGGAGATGCCCTCGGTGAGGTCCACGTAGGACTCGATGGACTGGGACTCCTCGACGGTGAGCACACCATCCTTGCCCACCTTGTCCATCGCGCCGGCGACCATCTCGCCGACCTCCGGGTCGCGCGAGGACACGGTGGCCACGTTGGCGATCTCAGCGGAGGATTGCACGTCGGTGGCGCGCTTCTTCAGCTCCTCGACGACCTTCTCAGACGCGGCGGCGATGCCCTTGTTCAGCTCGATCGGGTTCGCGCCGGCCGCGACGTTGCGCAGGCCCTCGGCGACGAGCGCCTGGGCGAGCAGCGTCGCGGTGGTCGTGCCGTCGCCGGCGATGTCGTTCGTCTTCACGGCGACGGACTTCACGAGCTGCGCACCGAGGTTCTCAAACGGGTCCTCGAGGTCGATGTCGCGGGCGATGGTCACGCCGTCGTTGGTGACGGTCGGGCCGCCCCAGGACTTCGAGAGCACGACGTTGCGGCCGCGCGGGCCGAGCGTGACCTTCACCGCGTCGGCGAGCGTGTCCACGCCGCGCTGGATGCCCTCGCGGGCCTCCTGGTCAAATGCGATGAGTTTTGCCATGGGTGCGCTTACTTCTCGACGACTGCAAGCAGGTCACGCGCAGAGAGGAGCAGGTACTCCTCGCCGTTGTACTTCAGCTCGGTGCCGCCGTACTTGGAGAAGATGACGGTGTCGCCCTCCTTGACGTCGACGGCGACGCGGTTGCCGTTGTCGTCGAGGCGGCCCGGGCCCACGGCGATGACGACGGCTTCCTGCGGCTTCTCAGCAGCAGAATCGGGGATAACCAGGCCGGAGGCGGTGGTGGTCTCGGCCTCGGCGATCTGGACGAGGACCTTGTCCTCCAGCGGCTTGATGTTGACGTTTGCCATGATCAAAAACCTTTCATCGGTGATGTTTCAACTGTTCAGGTCTGAACGAGGCGCAGCCGTCGTCGCGGGTGAACAACTGTGCTTCACACAACCTGCTTTGGCACTCTACCCTCGCGAGTGCCAGGCAACAACCAACGCGCGACCTAGCGGTTACGCACCGCGTTGCTCCAGAGTTCGAACTCCTCAGCGTTGTCGTTGCGGTAGTGCTCGACGGCGCGGATGGCCTGGATGACCTTCTCCACCGTCGCCTCGTCGACGCTGCCGCCGTTGCAAGAGGCGAAGATGACCGGGCCGGAGACGGCGCGCGTCGGGTCGGTGAGGAATTCCGGGTTGTCCGTCTCCGCGGCGTCGCGCGCTAGGCACGCACGAGCGGCACCTCGACCTCGAGCGACGTGTCGGTGCCCACCCCCAGGCCCGACGGCTGCGCGCCCTCGTGGATGAGCTGGGCCGCAAGCGCCGCGATCATCACACCGTTGTCCGTGCACAGGTTGAACCGTGGCACGCGCAGTTCGATGCCGGAGGCGTCGCAACGCTCACGCGCGAGCTCGCGCAGCCTCCGATTCGCCGCGACTCCCCCGCCGAGCAGCATGGTGCGCGCGCCGGTGTCCTCGCAGGCCATGACGGCCTTCGCCGTGAGCACGTCGCATACCGCCTCTTGGAACGAGGCGCACACGTCCTCGAGCGAGACCATGCGGCCCTCGCGCTCGGCGGCCTCGACGTGGCGCGCCACCGCCGTCTTCAGGCCGGAGAAGGAGAAGTTGTAGCGGTGCTCGCCGCGCAGGTCCTCCGCGCGCGACAGCGCCCGCGGGAAGGCGACGGCGTGCGGGTCGCCGGAGGCGGCAAGCTTGTCGACGACGGGCCCGCCCGGGTATCCCAACCCGAGCAGCCGGGCGACTTTGTCGTAGGCCTCGCCGGCGGCGTCGTCAAGCGTGGTGCCCAGCTCCTTCATCGGTTTGCCCACGGCCTCGACCTCGAGGATCTGCGTGTGCCCGCCCGAGACGAGCAGCGCGACGGCGTGCGGCAGCGGCTCGCCGTCCAGGTTTGCCACCGCGACGTGGCCGCCGAGGTGGTTCACGCCGTAGAACGGCACGCCCCACGCGGCCGCGTACGCCTTCGCCGCGGACGCGCCGACGAGCAGCGCGCCGGCGAGCCCGGGCCCGACCGTCGCGGCGACGGCGTCGGGCTTGGCGATTCCGGCGTCCGCGAGCGCCTGCTCCATCACCTGCGGCATCGCCTCGAGGTGGGCGCGCGAGGCGATCTCCGGGACGACGCCGCCGAAGCGCGCGTGCTGCTCCATCGAGGACGCGACCACGTCGGCGAGGATGTCCATCGTGCCGTCGGCGTGCAGCTCGACGATGCCCACGCCCGTCTCGTCGCACGACGACTCGATACCCAGCACGATCATGTGTTTCGCCCTTTCGTGTCCCGCTCGCTCTTGCGCCGCCGCATCATCGAATACGCGTCCGCGCCGGAGGCCTGATAGTAGTTCTTCCGCGTGGCCAGGGTGAAAAACCCGAAGCTCTCGTACAGCCCGATCGCGGGCGCGTTGTCCGTGCGCACCTCGAGGAACATCGGGCCGTCGAGCAGGTCGGCGGTGTGCGCCATCTGGTCCACGAGCGCCCGGCCGATGCCGCGGCCCCGGTGCTCGGGCGCGACGCCGATGGTGTGGATCTCGAACTCCGGGTCGTCGCGCGGGCCGAGCATGGCGAGACCGGCGTAGCCGAGCATCGCTTCGTCCTCCCCATCGAAGGCCCCGAGATAGAACGTGTGCGGCTGGGCGATCTCGGCGAGGAACACGTCGCGCGACCACGGGTTGTCGCCGGCGAAGCACACCGCCTCGAGCGCGGCGACTGCGCCGGCGTCGCCAAGCGTCAGCTCGCGGAACCTCATGGCAGCGCCGTCGATTTAGGCGCCTGCTTCGGCGGCACCGCGTCCGGGCGGCGCAGATAAAGCGGCACGAGCGGGCCGGGGGCCGCAGAGAAGTCCGCCGCCGCGACAAGCCCGGCCGGCGTCGGCGCGGCGTAGGTCACCTCGCGGGCCTCCACCGCCACCTGCTCCGCCAATCCCGGGGGCACGCTGAGCACGTCGACGGGCGGGCTCGCGAGGTCGGCGGGCTTGCACACGTCCGGGCCGTCGACGCGGGCGCCGCCGGCATAGCGCGCCCAGTACACCTCGCGCCGGCGCGCGTCGGTGACCACCAGCGCGTCGCCGCCGAGCCCGGCGGCCACCGCGTCGTGGGTGCACACGCCGTGCACCGGCACGCCGAGCGCCTGGCCGAGCGCGGACGCCGTGGCCATCCCGACCCGCAGGCCGGTAAACGGGCCGGGCCCGCAGCCGACAACGACCGCCTCGAGGTCGGCGAACCCTATCCCCGCCTCCCCCAGCAGGCGGGTGATCTCCGGCACGAGCGTCTCGTTGTGCGCGCGCGTGGGCACGCACGCCCCAGCGAGCGTCCGGGCGCCGGCGCCGGTGCCCTCGACGACGCCGGCCACGAGGTCGGTGGTGGCGGTGTCGATGGCGAGGATCAGCATTACTGCTTCATCCCGAGGGCCCAGTGGCCTTGGTCCATGTGGAACGGCATGGCGGTGTTCAGCGGGAACGACTCCGACTGCGGCACGGTGCAAATGTCCACCTTGTCCAGCTCGACGGCGTCCGTCATCGGGTCAGCGCCCTCCCCAGACGGGATGAGCAGGACGTAGCCCAGGTCGCCGCCCAGGTCGAGGTCGTCCTTGTTCAGGCCGAACGCCTGCACCTTCGCGTCCACGAGCTGCTCCGGCTCGCCCGGGCACAGTGTGGTGTAGCCGGCGAACCGGTCGGCGTCGTAAATCCGCGACGGATCCACGAGCTGCGCGGCGACGGCGTCGCCGCCCGGACGGGTGGCCAACAGCGAGCGGGTCAGCGAGTTGGTCGGCTTCACTTCCGCGACCTCGCTCGAGCGGGACTTCGGGATGAAGATGAGGCCTGCGAGAATCACGAGCCACAACACTGCGGCGAGCACGATCCAGCGGCGGGCCTGGCTTGTCGTCTTGAGCATGCAGCTAAGCCTACATCCCCTCCACGACGCGCCAGGAGATGATGCGCGCCTCCGTCGCCGCGTGCGTCTCACGGTCGAGCGTCACGGCAAGGTGGCGCGGCGCGAGCTGTTCCACCAGCCCGCCGCCCCACTCCGCCACCACGACGGCGTCCTCGAGGTCGGTGTCCAAGTCGAGCGCGTCGAGCTCGCCGAGCGGGTCCCCGCCGAGGCGGTACGCGTCGACGTGGATGAGCGCGGGCCCGCCGCCGAGCGGCGCGTGCTGCCGGGCGATGACGAACGTCGGGCTGGTCACGCGCCCCTTCACGCCCATCCCCTGCGCGATGCCCTGGGTGAACGTCGTCTTCCCGGCGCCGAGCGGCCCGTCGAGGACGACGAGGTCGCCCGCCTCGAGCGCCGCGCCGAGTTCCGCCCCGAGCGCCTGCGTATCGACGGCCCCACGGCACAGCCTGCTGCCCTCCGCCGGGAAACTGCCCTTCATCGCTCGCCCCCGCGGTAGGCGCGCTGCGTACGCCCGCGCGGCGCGCACACCACCTCGTAGTTGATCGTGCCGGCGCGCTCGGCCAGCGCCGTCGCGTCGCCGAAGATGACGGCGGTGTCGCCCGGCGCGACCTGGGCCTCGTTGTCTCCGAGCCAGACCACGATCTGGTCCATAGACACGCGCCCCACCTGCGGGTACGTGCGCCCGCCAATCTCGATCTCGAGGGCGTCCTGCCACGTGCGCTGGACGCCGTCGGCGTAGCCCGCCGGTACGACCGCGGAAAACCCGTCCGCGGGCGCGGCCCAGGTCCGGGCGTAGCTCGTGGCCTCGCCGCGGCGCATTCGCTTCACCGCCACGACGGGCGCGGACCACTCCATCGCCGGTGTCAGGCCGTGGTCGAGGCCGGGGACGGGTTCCAGCCCGTAGAGGCTCACGCCCGGGCGGATCATCTCGAAGTGCAGATCCGGCCGCGTCCACGTCGCCGGGGAGTTGGCCAGGTGGTTGCACGCCACCTCGAGCCCGTACCGGCGGGCGAGCGCGATCGCGCGGCGGAACGCCTTCGCCTGCACGTCGGTGTACGGGTCCGCCGGGTCGTCGGCGCAGGCGAGGTGGCTCATGAGGCCCTTGACGCGCAGCCGGCCCGCATCCTCGGCCTCCTTCGCAGTGCGAAACGCCTCGTCCCAGTCCTCTTCGTCGAGGCCGGAGCGGTGCATGCCCGTGTCCACCATGAGGTAGACGGTGTGGGCCGAAGGGGCGTCGATAAGCAACTGCATGTGCGCGCGGGTGGGGACTCCGACCTCGATGCCCTCCGGGACGTCCTCGCCCAGCGACCAGAGCCACGCGAGCACCGGCTTGTCCGTGAGCGCGCGGACGCGGCGCGCCTCGGCGAAGGTGGCCACGCCGAACGCGTCGGCGCCGTGCGCGTCCATCACCGGCACGCAGCGCTCCACGCCGTGGTTGTAGGCGTCCGCCTTGACCACGCACATGAGCTTCGCGCTCGTGTGGCGCTTGATCGCGGCGGTGTTGTGGGCGATAGCGTCGAGGTCGATGGTTGTCTGCAGCACGTGAGCCATTACACCACGTGCGCCACGCCGAGCACGACGAGGAGCACGGCCACCGCCCACGTCGCCGCGCGGGTGACGCGCTCGGGGTGCGTGCGCGCCCACTCGAACGCCCGGCCCGCGGCGCTGTCCGGCCTCCTGCGCACCCAGCCGACGGCGAGCGCCGTGAGCGTGGGCAGGGAGAGCGCGACCGAGGCGTACAGGGCGATGGAGCCGTAGCGTATCGACGGCTCAATGCCCGCCGCCGACAGCAAGGCCAGCCCGCCGTAGAACGGCACCGACGTCGCCGACTGGACCACGCCCAGCACGACGCCGGTGAGGACGGTGAGCGGGCCGGGGGTGCGCAGCGGGCGCATGATCTTTTCCGTGAGCGCGCCGTTGTCGCCCCCGCGCACCGCGAGCACGGCCGTGACGAGGCCGGTGGCGATGAGCAGGATGCCGAAGACGGGCCCGTCGACGAAGTCCTTCACCGCGGGGCCGAGCCCGTCGAAGATGGCGAGCATGACGAGCGCGAGCCCCGCCACCCCGCACCAGTCGCCCGCGATGAGCAGCGCGGTTGTCGCCGCGTAGTCCCGGCGGGCGGCGATGCCGACGGCGACGATCACGCCGATGAGGAGCAGATTCACCGAGTCGACGAACGCTAGCTGGAGTGCTGGAAGCATCCGTCCTCCTTGTCGCGCCCGCCGGTTCCGTCCGACTCACCCTAGCCCACCGGCCGATGCAGTAGGATTGCCCGCGTGTCTGCGAAGCTGAAGAAACTCTCCGACCTGTCCAAGCGCGGCCCGCACCGTGTTTTGGAGGGCGACCTGGGCTACACCGGCCTGCCCGGCAAGGTGTACGCGCCCGCCGACGGCAAGGACATCCCCGGCGTGGCGTTCGGCCACGACTGGATGAAGTCCGTCGAGGACTACCACGCCACCTTGCGCCACCTGGCCAGCTGGGGCATCGCCGTCGCCGCGCCCGACACGGAGACCGGCTTCAAAACCGACCATAGCGGCTTCGCCGCCGACCTGGAGACCTCCCTGCAGATCGTCGCGGGCGTGCGCCTCGGCAACGGCAACATCTCGGTCTCCCCGGACAAGCTCGGCATCGTCGGCCACGGCATGGGCGGCGGCGTGGCGGTGCTCGCGGCGGTGGACAACCCGAAGGTGAAGGCCGTCGCGTCGATCTACCCGGCCAACGTCGCCCCCTCCGCCGTGGAGGCCGCACGCAACCTCTTCGTCCCCGGCATGGTAATCGGCCCGGGCAAGGACGGCGACACGCTGTTCGATCCGGGCAACCCCGCCAAGCTGGCCTACAACTGGGCCGGCGACGTGGTCTACCGCGCGCCGAAGAAGGGCGACCAGCAGAGCTTCTCCGAGGACGGCGTGATCAAGCGCATCCTCGGCGTGGGCAAGTCCGACCGCGGCCTGCAGGAGACGGTGCGCGGGCTGCTCGTGGGCTACCTCCTCCACGAGCTCGCCGGGGAGAAGAAGTACGCCTCCTACGCCGACCCGGAGGCCGAGGGCTCCGGCGTCGAGTCCTTCACCGGCGAGAAGCTCGCCAACGCCGCGGGGCTGACCCGCGACGACGCCGGGTTCTCCCTCTTCTAGGAGCCGGCCGCGTTCGGGCCGATGCTGCGCAGCACGGCCTTGATCTGCGCCTGCTGGGTGCGCTGCACGTTGTCGCGCACCGCGGGCTGCCCGTTCTGCGCGGCGCTGCGGCGCGGCCGCGGCATGCTGTAGTCGCCCCGCGGCACCGTCACCGGCTGGCGTGGCATCGTCTCGCGCGCGAGCGCGTGGTGCTTGGCGGTGAGCTCCATCTTCTGCTGCGTCTCCTTCATAAGCGCCTCAAAATCCGCCATGCGCTTGGCAGTGCGGCGCTGGTACTGCAGCACGAACGTCTCAAAATCCATCGTTTACCACTGACCTGTCTTCTTCATCGCCCACGGCTCCGGGGCGGGTTGGCTGGCCGGCGCACCGCCGTCGGCCTGGGCGGGGAGAGTGCCGAGCTCGTCGAGGTGGTCGAGCTTGCCCGACGGCGGGGCGGGCTCGTCCACCTGCGCAAGCTCCGGCGGCGGCGCGATGACCCCGTCGGTCGTGCGCGCCGGCTCGGGTGCGGGTGCGGGTGCGGGCGTCGGCTCGGGTGCTGGCGTCGGTTCCGGCTGCGGCGCCGGTGCGGTCTCGCAGCCCGCGGCGGTGATGCAGCCGAGCGCGCCGATCGCCGCCGCCGCGCCGACCACCCCGAGCGCGCCCAGGCACACCTTCGGGTTGATGTCCACGTTGACCGACACGCAGCGTCGGTCGGTGGTGCTGGCGGCGGGGGCGGAGACGACGTCGATACGCTTGTGCCACTCGGTGAAGTCCGCGGGCGGCGCGGGCTGCTCGGCCGACGCCTCCCCCGCCCGGCAGGCGACCTCCTCGAGGCACTGCTTGATCACGCAGTTGCGGTCGCTCGCCGTCTCGCGCGCGCAGCGCAGCGCCTCGATGACCACCTCGACGGCGGGCTGCACGAGCTGCGCGATCCCGCAGTTGAGCACCGCGTCGAGCATCCGACGCGCCGGCGCGAGCAGCGCGCGCACCGCCGACTCCGCGGACGCGACGACCTGGCCGATGGCGCTCGAGCACTCGCCGATGCTGCTGCCCACCTGGGCGACGCGCTCGAAATGGTCGGTCTCGCGCGCCTCGGTGCGGCGCTCGTGCTCGCGGATGCCTGTCTCGTCGAGCCACGCGCCGCAGTCGCAGCCGCACGAGCAGTGGCGCGCGGGCGTCTCCGGGCGCGCGAGCCCCGCCTGCAACCTGAGCCCGGCGGCGGCGAAGGCCGCGAGGTCGAGGCCGTCGGTCTGCGCGAACTGCTCGAGGATTTCGCTGGCGAGGCAGCGCACGGCCTGGCGCTGCTCGGGCGGCACCTGCGGGGCGTCATCGACAGTGTCGACGATGTCGCGGACGTCCGTTTCCACCGCTGTCATCATGCGCCCATCACCCCGCCCAGCGTCTCCGCCGCGGCAGCGTCGGCCTCCGCCACGGCGTCCGCGAACGCGACGACCTGCTCCCAGCCCTCGCTGCGCGCCTCGAGGAAGCGCCGCGAGGTGCGGTGCATCTCCTCGAGCGCGTCCGAGACCAGGCGCGCCTCCGCTGCAAACCCGGCGCCGAACGCGGCCGCCGGCAGCTCGGGCCGCGCCGCCTCGAGCTCGCGGATCGCGTCCTGATACGCGCCGATGCCCTCGCCGTAATGCGCCCGGACCGCCTCGACGTCGATGTCGAACGCGGTGCCCGCGCGCGCGTCAGTGTGTGTCATGTCCCCACCCCCGAAAGGTTGTTAGTCCAACGTGTGTCTTCCCCTAGTTAGACTCCCCCAGCGCCCCGGCGGTTCCCTGCCGGGGCGAAAAACTTCACGTGCTCAACCTACACTGCCGCGACGGCGGCCGCGAGCTGGCCGGCAACCTTGCGCGCATGCTCCTCGTCGGCGGCCTCCACCATGACGCGGAACAGCTCCTCGGTGCCGGACGGGCGCAGCAGCACGCGCCCGGATTCGCCCAGCTCGTCCTCGGCGGCGCGGATGGCGTCCTTCACGGAATCGTCGTCGAGAATGAGCGCCTTGTTGGACACCGGGACGTTGATGAGGGTCTGCGGCAGGACCGTCATCACGCTGGCGAGCTCGGCGAGCGTCTTGCCGGTCTCCGCCATCCGCGCCATGAGCGTGAGCCCGGACAGGACGCCGTCGCCGGTCGTCGCGTGCGCGGGCAGGACGATGTGGCCGGACTGCTCGCCGCCGAGCGAGAAGTCGCCGCGGCCGAGCTCCTCGAGCACGTAGCGGTCACCCACCTTCGTCTCGCGCACCTCGATGCCCTCGCGCTGCATCGCCTGCTTGAGGCCCAGGTTGCTCATCACCGTGGCCACGAGGGTGTTCTCCTTGAGCGTGTTACTCTCCTTCATCCCGAGCGCGAGGATGGCCATGATCTGGTCGCCGTCGACGACGTTGCCCTGCGCGTCCACCGCGAGGCAGCGGTCGGCGTCGCCGTCGTGCGCGAGGCCGAGGTCGGCGCCGTGTTCGACGACGGCCGCCTGGATCTGGTCGATGTGCGTGGAGCCGGAGCCGTCGTTGATGTTGTACGCGTTCGGGGTGTTGTGGATCGCGGTGACCTCCGCGCCGGCCGCGGCGTAGGCCTTCGGCGCGACCTCGGACGCCGCGCCGTTCGCGCAGTCCACGACGACCTTGATGCCGGCGAGGTTCGCACTCACGGCCTCGGCGAGGTGGGCGAGGTAGCGCTCCTGCGCGTCGGAGGCCTCCTCGATGACGCGACCGATGCTCGTGCCGGTCGGGCCGGTCTCCTCGAGCTGTGCCATCGCTCGCTCGATCTCGTCCTCGATCTCGTCGGGCAGCTTCTTGCCGCCGGCGGAGAAGAACTTGATGCCGTTGTCGGGCATGGGGTTGTGCGACGCCGAGATCATCACCCCGATGTCCGCGCCGTAGTCGTCGGTGAGAAACGCGAGGCCGGGCGTGGGGATGACACCGACGCGCAGCACGTCCACGCCTTTCGACGCCATGCCGGCGGCCATCGCGGCGGCGAGCATCTCGCCGGAGACGCGCGGGTCGCGCCCGATGAGCGCGAGCGGCCGGCGCTTTTCCGCCTTTCTATCCTTCGTGAGCACGGTCGCCGCGGCGGCGCCGAGCTTGAGTGCGAGCGATGCGGTGAGGGTCTCGTTCGCGAGGCCGCGGACACCGTCAGTTCCGAACAATCGAGTCATGGGGCCAATTATTGCGTATCGACGCACCTCCGGACCGCCCACCCTCTGTGGATAACTGCGCGTTGGTTGCGGGAGTTATCCACAGGTTTCGGTGGGTGGTCTTGACATCGCCCCGGTTCCCCTTAGTGTGTCGGGCATGAACCCATTCGAAGCACTCGCACTCGCGGTTGGGGCCGGCGCCATCGACGCCCTCGCCCACTACGACCGCGACGCGCTCACCACCGCCGGCGTCAAACCCGACACGCTGCGCGAATGGGCACGCATCCACACCGTCTACTACGGGCCAACCCGCTACCGCACCCAGCAACGCCGCGCGCTCACCCTCGCCCGCGACAACGGCACAAGCCTGGACAAACTCGTCTTCATCGAAAAACACCTCACCCGCTTCACCGGCACCGAACAATGGAAATTGCGCCACGCCCTGCTTTCCGTACGCGGCACCTACGAAACCCTGCGCCGCCGCGCCAACGACATCCTCCCCACCGCCGAACCTCAACCGGCGAAAAAACAAATGACTTTCTCCGCCCCCAAACACGGCCGCACCCGCATCACCATCACCGCCGACGACCGCCGCGCCGCCGACCTCGAACACGCCCTCCGCCACCACATCGACCCCACCCAACCCGCAGCACCCCAAATGGAAGCCGCGTTCTGGAACCTCATCGACGCCGGCGAAACCGTCCCCGCCGCCGCACCCCGCCCCATGATCCTCGTGCCCCTACCCGAATACACCCGCATCACCGCAGGTTTAGGCGACGACGTCATCCTCACGCTCACCGACGGCACCACCATGACCGGGGCCGAATTCCTCTCGTTAGAGTTCGGCGAGGCGCTCGACGTCGCCGCGTTCCACCCCGAAGCAGGTGCCGTCAACCTCTACCGCACCCAACGCCTCGCCAACACGAAACAACGCGACCTCGCCCGGCTCGTCATGCCGGTATGCGCGTTCCCCGGCTGCCGCCACGGGGCGCAAGCCTGCGAGATCCACCACGTCACCGCCTGGAAACACGGCGGGGAAACCAACCTGGACAACCTCGCCCCGTTGTGTCGCTACCACAACCGCGTCAACGACGACGACCCATCGCGCAACAAACGCGGCCACATCGCCATGATCCGCGGCGCACCCTGGTGGATCAGCCCCCACGGAACCCCAGTGAAAAACTCCAACCGCGGGGCCATAGACCAACTCTTCGGATAAACAGCAACGCCGCCGCCCGAAGCGGGCGGCGGCGAAGCGTGCGCAAAACCAGCGATTAACGCTTGGAGTACTGCGGCGCGCGGCGGGCCTTGTGCAGGCCGGCCTTCTTGCGCTCCACGGCGCGGGCGTCGCGGGTGAGCAGGCCGGCCTTCTTCAGGGTCGGGCGCTCAGCCGGGTTGTACACGTTGAGTGCGCGGGCGATCGCGAGGCGCAGCGCACCGGCCTGGCCGGTCGGGCCGCCGCCGGAGATGTTGGCCTTGATGTCGAACTGGCCCTCGCGCTCGAGCAGCGTCAGCGGCGTGAGGATGTCCTGCTGGTGCAGCTTGTTCGGGAAGTAGTCCTCGAACGAGCGGCCGTTGACCGTGATCTTGCCCTCGCCCTCGACGACGGTGACGCGGGCGATGGCGCGCTTGCGGCGGCCGACGGTCTGGATCGGGCCCTCGTGCAGCGGGGCGACCTCGACGGTCTCCTCGGTCGCGTCGACCTCGGGTGCGATCGCGTCGCCGATGGTGTAGTTGAACTCCTCGGTCGCGGCGGTCGCGGCGTCGACGTCGGTGCCCAGCTCTTCCGCGGCGGTGTTTTCGAAGTTGTTCGGCTCGGTCATTACTGTGCCACCTGCTTAAACTCGTAGGTTTCCGGCTGCTGGCCCGCGTACGGGTGCTCATCGCCGACGAAGACGTGCAGCTTCTTGATGGACTGACGGGACAGCTTGTTGTGCGGCATCATGCCCTTCACAGCTTCCTCGATCACGCGGTCCGGGCGCTCGTCCAGCGCGCGGCCCAGGGTCATGGACTTCAGACCACCCGGGTAGCCGGAGTGGCGGTAGCGCATCTCGCGCTCGCGCTTGTTGGACGAGATGTGGACCTTGTCGGCGTTGATCACGATGACGTGGTCGCCGGTGTCGACGTTCGGCGCAAACTGGGGCTTGTGCTTGCCGCGCAGGATGTCTGCGACGGTGGAAGCGAGCTTGCCCAGCACCACGTCGGTCGCGTCGATGACGTACCACTTACGGGTGATGTCACCGCTCTTCGGGTGGTAAGTAGACATGCATGACTCCTTTAAAGTCTGTCTAGATGGCTGCCGGCCAATGCTTCGTATGCACCTTCGCGGTTCCGGCGGCCGGTGGAGACCCGAAACGCGCGTCAGGCGGGACACACAGGCGCCTAACACTACGGCATCCGCCCCGCAAAACAAAAACGCCGCCGCAGGTGATCCCCTCGTCACCTGCGGCGGCGTCGTTTCCCCCGTCCCCCCAATGTTCAGTGAGCGCGCCGACGCGCGCGCCACGCCCATCCCCCGAAAGGTCGGCGCGCGCACCGGCGCATGTGGCGGTTAGCCCCAGCTGTTCGCCGCGGCGTTGTTCACCGCGAGCATCGTGGAATTGCCGTCGTCGACGGTCTGGGCGATCTGCGTGAGAATCTGGTTGAGATCCTCCGCAGCCTGGTCCCACTTGGCCTGGTGCGCCTGGTAGGCGGCGGCGGCGCTACCTTCCCAGGTCTGCGCCATCGGCTGGAGCATCTGCTTGAGCTCAGCCAGGTCGCCGTTGATGCGCGACGCGGACGCGCGCATGTCTTCGGCGGCGCCGGCGATCTGGGCGAAGTCGTACTTAATCTGCATGGTCTGGTTTCCTTTACTTAGAGTGCGAGCCCGCCAGTGAGCTGGCGCAGGCTGTCGGTGTTGGTGGCGTCGGTGGTCTCGTAGTGCTTGGCGTTGTCGCGGATGTTCACGGCGATGGCGCTCAGTGCTTCGGAGAGCCTGCGCTGGGCGTCGTCGTAACGCGTCATGAGCTCGTCGAAGCTGCGCTGCGCGTTGCCGGACCAGTAGCCGCGGGTGGCCTCGGCCACCTGCTGGATGCGGTCGATCTCGCGGTTGACGTCCGCGTTGGTGTCGTCGGTGCGGTCGGCAGCGGCGCGCATGACCTCGGCTTCGGTTGCGAACTGCTCCATAGGAATTTCCCCCTCGTGTCGTGTGCAAGGACGGGCAGCGGTGTGCTGCCCAAGTATCTGACTGTCAAATGGGCCCGTCGGTTCCCTCGGAAACGGAAAAAATTTTTACGGACCCACGCCAGCCCCCTTGAACTGGGCGGATTCCATCGCCATGCGGCACGTCGCGCGCTGCACGGTGGTCGGTTCGCGGCGGCTGTGGCACCCGACGAAGAGCTGGTTCGCGCCCTCCGGCCATGTCCGCCACAGCGATTGCGAGCCGTCGCCGGCGCGCTCGAGGTACGTCACGGCCACCCCGTCGGTGTCCACGAGCTCAACCTCGGGATCGGCCTCGATGTCGGCGAGCAGCTGCTCCGCCATCGTCCGCGCGGGCAGCGCGTAGAGCCGCTCCACGGCGATGTGCAGGCGGAAGTCGGGGTCCTCGCCGGTGGCGCGCCACGTGCCGTCGTCGGCCTCGAGCGCGAAGCCGGCCGGCAGCTCGACGCTCAGCCCGTCGCGCTCGAGCCGCACGGTCGCGGGGGGCTGTTCGCGTATCGACGTCACCTCCGGCGCACCCGACGTCGACACCGACGTCGACACCGGCACCGACTCCGACACCGACTCCGGCGCGCTCGGCGCGGCAACCGGCGCGTCCGGCTCCCCGCCGCCCCGCCCGCCGACGAGCCGCACGATCACCACCGCACACACCACGGCCACCACCGCCACGACCGCGACGAGCACCCACGTGCCCCGCCGCGGCTCGCGCGCGGCCGCCGACACCGCCGGGAAGCTGTCGGTGGGCGGGACTGGATCGGGCTCGGGGCCGAGAGTCTCTGTCGTGAGCGCGATGTCGTAGCCGGCGAGGAGGTCGGCGAGCTCGCGGAGACGGCGCTCGTCCGCGGCGATGTGTACCTCGGCGCCGGCCGGGTCCGGCCCGAGCGCGGCGCGCACGGTGCCGGCGATCTCCCGGCTCGACGGCGCGTCGAAGCGGTGGACGTTCGCCGCGCCCGTGATCACGGTGGACGCGTCGGTGGCGGTGATGCGCAGGGCGGTCATCGGTCCTCCGGCAGCTGGATCGTGCCGCGGGGCTCGCCGCGCACGAGCGTGGCGCGGCCGGGCCGCTGGGGGCTCGGGCGCACGCCGAAGATTGCGCCCTCGTCGCGGGTGCCGTCCATGACCAGCACGTCGGGGTTGAGGTCCTTGAGTCCGGTGAGGAACGGCCCAAACAGCGCGCGCGAGACACCGCCGAACTTGCGCGCCGCCACGACGGTGAGCCCGACGTCGCGGGCGTGCGGCAGCAGCTCGACGAGCGGGCGCAGCGGCTCCTCACCGACGAGCTCGAGGTCGTCGACGACGAGGTAGAGCTCCGGGCCGTCCCACCACGAGCGGTCGCGCAGCTGCTCCGGCGTGACGTCCGCCCCGGGCAGGCGCCCGGTGAGCGTCGCGGCCATCGCCCGGACGGCGTCCGTGATCGCGCTCGTCGACGCGGCGTACGCGGCCACCATGTCCGCGTTCGCCCGCCCGAGGTGAGCGCGCCGCGGGTCGAGGATGACGAGCCGCGCCCGCTCGCGCCCCATCGACTCCACCGCCGCGATCGCGCTCGCGATGAAGGTGGACTTGCCGCAGCCGCCCGCGCCGATGACGAGGACGTGCCCCGCCGCGTACACCGGCTCGAGCGCGGGGCCGCCGATGCCGAGGGGGATCCGTTGGCCGTCGAGAAGCGATTGCGTATCGACGCCCTCCGGCAGCACCCGCAGCCGCGGCACCGGCACGACGTCGGTGTGCGCGGCGAGATGGGCGATGTCCTCGCCGCTCGTGTGCGCGAGCTGCATCACCCGCCCGTCCGGCGTGAGGCCGCGGCCCGGGACGGCGGGCAGCTTTTCCTGCAGCTTGCGGTCGATGAGCGAGTCCATCGGCTCGGTGAGCCGCAGCTCGATGCGGGTGCCGATGAGGTCGCGCACGTTCGGGCGGATCGCGCTCCAGCGCTGCGTCGTGGCCACGAGGTGGATGCCCGCGGCCGGGCCGTCCGCGGCGATGCGGGCGAGTGTGTCGCGCATGTCGTCCTCGAGGGCGTGCCACCCGTCGACGACGAGCATGGCGGGGCGCGGGTCGTCGATGAGTCCGGCGACCTCGTCGACGACGCGGCGGGCGCGCTCGGCGTCCTTGAGGCTCGCCGTGCCGGCGACGTGCGGCAGCGCCTCGAGCTCCGGGAAGTCGCCGAGGACGTACACCGCAAGCCCGGCGCGCAGCTGCGCGGCCACGATCGTGCGCACCGCCTCCGACTTGCCTGTCTGCGGCCCGCCCGCGATGGCGACGTGCCCTCCGGCGGTGGCGAGGTCGAGGTGGAACGGGGTCTGGCGCTGCTTGTACGGCTCGTCGATGAGGCCGATCGCCCCGCCGGTCTGCGCGAGCGGGATGCGCTGCGGCAGCGGTGGCAGCCACACCTGGTGGGCGCGCATGCCGCGGGCGTCGGCGACGTCGCGGGCCTTGGCCACGACGGCGTCGAGCAGCGTTGTCGAGTGGTCTTCCTCGACGTACGTGGCGGGTTCGTGCTCGACCTCGTCGCCGGTGAACGGGCGCACCCGCACGTCGGCGCGGTGCGTGAGCACGGTGCGGGTGAGCGGGCCGGAGACGTAGGCGGCGCGGAACCGGACGAGGTCCATGCCCGCCTTGAGGTAGCCGGAGCCAGGCTCGCCGGGCAACTCGTAGGCGTCGGGTACGCCGAGGACCTGGCGGGACTCGCCGGCGGAGAACGTCTTCAGGCCGATGCGGTACGACAGGTGCGAGTCGAGGCCGCGCAGCTTGCCCTCCTCGAGGCGCTGCGAGGCGAGCAGCAGGTGCACGCCGAGGGAGCGCCCGAGGCGGCCGACCGCGACGAAGAGGTCGGCGAAGTGCGGGTGCTGGGTGAGCAGCTCCGTGAACTCGTCGACGATGATGACCAGCGAGGGCAGCGTGTGCCCGGCCTTGGTGTAGTCCGTGATGTTGGCGAAGTTGCCGGCCGCGCGCAGCAGCTCCTGGCGGCGATTGAGCTCGCCCGAGATCGCGTCGTACATGCGCTCGACGAGCACCGCCTCGTCCTCGAGGTTCGTGATCACGGCGGCGGTGTGCGGCAGCGACTCGCAGCCGAGGAACGTCGCGCCGCCCTTGAAGTCCACGAGCACGAAGTTGAGCTCGCCCGGCGAGTGGGTTGCGGCGAGCGCCACGACGAGCGTGCGCAGCAGCTCGCTCTTACCGGAGCCCGTCGCGCCGATGCACAGCCCGTGCGGGCCCATGCCGCCGAGCGCCGCCTCCTTGAGGTCGAGGTAGACGGGCTGGCCGTCGGGCGTGGCGCCGATGGGCACGGTGAGCTTGTTGCGCACCCCGGGCCACATCGTGTGCTCGTCGAGCGCATCGACGTCCGCCACGCCGAGCATCGACATGAGGTCCCCGCCGCGCTCCTGCGCGGTCTCCGGGCGGCGGTAGAAGCCGAGGTGGCGCGCGACGAACGCCGCCTCGGCGTTCGAGAATGTATCCGGCGCGCCGAGCGTTTCCACCCCCTGCGCCGTCACCGCCTGCAGCGTGTCGCCGCAGATGAGGTGGAACGCGTCCGGGTCGACGAACGCGTCCGGGTTCTCGTCGACGACCACGACGCAGTCCGCGTCCGGGGCGGGCTGGGGCGACCTGTGGGCGTCGAGAAGCACGATGCGAAACGCGCCCTCGCTGCGGGCATGCGGGAGCCACTTCGCCCAGGCGAACGGCGCGTCGACGGACACGAGCTCCGGACCGTAGAAGAACGCGAGCTGGCAGACGATGGAGCGCGCCACCTCCGCCGCGCGCGGGCCGGCGAGCGTGATGGCGGGGAACGCGTCGAGCTGCACGAGCATCGGCATGCCGGGCACGGAGCTCACCGCCGCGACGGTGCGGCGCAGGCTCACCGCGCACACCGGGTCGAGGTCCTCCGGGCTGCCCGGGTCGTCCACCTCGACCGGCGTGCACAGTGCGCCGCTGCCCGTGCCGAGGCGCACCGTCGGCGCGCCGAAGCGCTCCCAGACGCGCTCCACCGGCGTCGCCGCGACGAGCTCGCGCGGGGCGGGGTAGAGCGCGGCGACGTGCGCGCGCTGCTTTGCGGCGTTGCCGCGCGCGGTCTGCGCGAGCGCGTCGAGGTGGCGCAGGTACACCCGGCGCGTCTCGTCGATGTCGCCCTGGCGCTCCTGCGGGTTGATCATCCCGACGAGCCCGAAGAGCATCATGAGCGGGAAAATCAACATCATGGGGCTCACGGCGCGCCCCGACATGGCCATGAGCGCCATCACCGCACCCACCGTGACCAGCATGATCACCGGCAGCAGGATCTTCATCACCGGCTGCGGCTGCGGCTTTTGCGCCGCCGGCACCGGCTCCACGCGCAGGCTGCCCGTCGGCAGCGGCGGCACGTCGGGTGCGGCGGCGACCGGCACGAGTACCGGGTTGTGATCGAGCCCAAGCAAGGTCCATTCCCCCCTTTGTTGAACCACAGTTCCCCCGAACTGTGGACGCGCTGGGGATTGTAGGCCATACTGAACCGCGTCGCGCGGCGAATGGGGGCCGCGCACGGAAACACTCTCGGGGGAAGACACCTTGGTTGCCACGTCTGCGCACCACATCGTGCGCGTCACCGTCCGCGTGTCCGTTGTCGCGTTCCACCGCGACATCGACGTCACGCTGCCCACCTCGTCCACGCTCGCGGAGGTGCTGCCGGAGCTCGCCCGCCTCGTCGAGCTGCCGGAGGTGCACCGCCCCTGGGAGGCGACCACCGCCGCCGGGGCGCCGCTGGACATGCACACGCCGCTCTATGGGCTCAAGCTTTACGACGGCGCCATCGTCGTCCTCCGCCCCGAAGAGCCCGTGCCACCGCCGGTCGTGCGCGACGCCGCGGACGCGCTCGTGCACGCCGCCCAGTCCGCGCGCGAGGTGCGCGGCCTCGACGCCGCGGCGACCTGGGCGGGCGTGGCGGCGCTCGCGGCCGTCGCGTGGAAGTTCCTCCACCCCGCGGCCGCCCTGGCGCTCGCCGCCGGCTGCGCGCTCGCGGCTGCGGCGGCGGCGCGCTCCCGCCCGGTGTTCGCGCCCGTGCCGCTCATCGCCGGCGCCGCGGCCGGGGTGTGGGTCTCCGGCGGGGAGGATCCCGCCCTCGGCGCGGTCGCCGCGGCGCTCACGGCGGTGGTCGTCGCCGGGCTCGGGGCCGCCCTGGGCCTCGCCGGCGCCGTCACGGTCGCGTTCGTCGGCACCGTCAGCGCGCTCGGCGCGTGCGGCGCGGCGGGCGCGTGGCTGCCCGGCCCGCTCGCCCCGGCCGCGCTCGTGGCGCTCGGCGGCGTGCTCGCCGTCATGGCGACGCCGGGCGCGGCCACCCGCCTCGCCGGGCTGACCGTGCCGCGCGTGCCCACCGCCGGGGAGGAGTTCGACCGTTCCGACACGTACCAGGCCGACGTCGACGCGCGCAGCGCCGCGGCCGCGTCGATCGCCGCCGCCATCTCGCTCGCCGCCGCGGCGTGCACCATCCCCGCGCTCGGCTGTCTCGCGCGCTCCGGCGGCGGGTGGGTCGCCGCGTTCTGCCTGGCCATGGCGGGCGCGCTCGTGGTCTACGCCTCGCGCCACCACTGGGCGGTGCCCCGGACGAGCCTCACGGCGGCGGGGCTCGCGGCGGTGGTCGCGGCCGCCGTCGCGGCGCCCGCGGACCCGGTGTGGGTGTGCGCGGTCGGCCTCGTCGCGCTCGCGGCCGCCTCCGCGGTGGCGTGGGCGCCGCGGGTGCCGGACCTCGAGCCGACAACGGTGGTGTGGTTCGAGCGCGCCGAGGTCGCCGCGATCATCGCCGTCATCCCGCTCGCCGTCCAGCTCACCGGGCTGTTCGACCTCATCAGGGGGCTGTGATGCGCCGCCGCGCCGCCGCCGGGTGCGCCCTCGCCCTCGCGCTCGCCGCGCCGCCGGCGGGCGCGCAGGAGGCGGGTCCAGGAGCAGCACCAGACGCAGCCCCCGACGTCGCCTGCGTGGTCCCGGCGCAGACGGCCGCCCCCGGCACGCCCGCCAACCTGCGCGAGCTGCGCCGCTTCGCCACCGGCGCGGGCGTGCGCGTGGCCGTCATCGACACCGGCGTCGCGCCGCACCCGGAGCTCGCCCGCCTCACGCCCGGCGCGCACTTCGTCGGCGCGGACTCGCTCACCGACTGCGACGGGCACGGCACCGTCGTCGCCGGCATCATCGCCGGGCGCACCCTCGGCATCGCGCCCGGCGCGGAGATCATCTCGGTGCGCCAGACCTCGAGCCACTACCGAGGCGCCGACGCCGGCAACCTGCAGACCCTCGCCGACGCCATCAACGCCGCCCTCGACGCCGGCGCGCGCGTGCTCAACCTCTCCGTCGTCTCGTGCGTAGACCCGCGCATCGCCCCGCGTATCGACGCCTCCGGCCTCACCACCGCCCTCCGCCGCGCCGAGGCGGAAGGCGCCGTCGTCGTCGCCGCGGCCGGCAACGCGGGCCCGGACTGCGCGCCCGATTCCGCCGTCTTCCCCGCCCAGTTCCCCACCGTGCTCGCCGTCGCCGCGCGCGACGGGGACCACGCGCTCGCGCCGTACTCGCTGCCGGCGGACCTGTCCGCCCCGGGCGCGGTGCCCGCCGCGCTCTCGCCAAGCGGGGCGGGCTGGTCGAGCGGGACGCTCACCGCGCAGGGCGGCGTGGCCCCGTACGCCGGGACGAGCTTCGCCGCCCCCGTGGTCAGCGGGTCGGTCGCCCTCCTCATGTCCCGCTACCCGGGGATCTCGCCGGCGCACGTGCGCGCGCTCGTCGCCGCGGCCGCCGCACCCGGTGGCGGGGCGGTCGACCCCCTCGCCGTGCTCACGCAGCTCGCGCCGGACCCGGTGGCGGCGGGTGCGACCCTCACCGTCACCCCGGCGGACGAGGTGGTATCCCGAGCACCCGCGCGGCTTGGAGCCGCGGCCGCAGCACTCGCCGCGGCCGCCCTCGCCTGCACCGTCGCGGCGGCTAGTACGTCGCGGTCAGCGCGGCCTCGCGGGTGAGTTCGCTGCCCTCGGGCAGCAGGGCGAGGATTTCCCACGGCACGCGCTCGACGTGCACGGCCCCAACGGTGCGCAGCGTTGCCTCGTCCGGCGCGCTGTGGCGCAGCCCGTCCGCGGCGACGACGTGGTAGCCGTGGCCCGAATCCACCCCCACCGAGCCGTCGGCCAGCCCTGCGAAGCGCGACGCGACCGACTGGCCCGACAGCTCGATGCCCTCCGGCACCTCCCCCGCCACCGCGCCGCCGCGCCGCTCGTCCACGCACATCCTCTCCGGGTCGACCCAGCGCGGACGAACCGCCGGCAAGCGCAGGTCGAGGTCGCCGTCGGGGTACGCCGCGAGCGCCTCCCGCGTCGTCGCGGAAGCGGCGGCGCCGGCGTCGAGGAGCATGGCGCGCTGCGCCTCGCTCACCGGCTGGACGCGCCCGCCCTGCACGAGCCAGCTACCGCCGTCCGCGTCGAGCACGCCGGGCAGCGGATCCGGGAACGCCACCGGCGGCAGCTCGCGCAGCGCGGTGATGACCTGCGCGGGCGGGGTCCAGCGCGGCGTGTCCGCCGTGATCCCGAGGGCGCGGCGCACGACGCGGCCCTCCTTCGATTCCGCGCCGGGCAGCAGCCGGCGCCCCTTCGAGGTGACGAGCCACTCGCGGGTGGCGTCGGCGGCGAGCGAAGCTTCGTCGTCACGCAGGGGCTCCGGGGCCGCACCCGCGACGACCGTGATCTCCCCCGCGCCGCACGCGGACCACGAGCTCGCCGCGGCGCGCTCCGGCGCGAACATGGCGGGGGCGGCGACGATGCCAAGCGGCACGCCGCGCGGCATGGCGGCGAGGTGACTGTCCCCGACGCGGGCCGGGTCCTGCGCGGACCCCGCGATCAGCCGCGCGGAGGCGAGGTTGGTCACCGGGTGCACGGCGCCGTCGACGCGCACGTAGAGCGTGCCGTCCGCGGCGCGCACGATCGGCGCGTCCCCCGGGTCCGCGTCCGGGCGCATCCACGCGAACAGGCCCATCACGCCCGCGATCATCGCCACCGCGGCGCACCCGAACACCGCCGCGCGGCGGCGCGCCGCGAGCGGGTCGTGGATCATGCGGATGTCGCCGAAGACGAGTCCGTGCTCCATGCGCCGGCGCATGAACTGGTGGCCCGATACCTGGGCGCGCGTGGTTGGCAACAGTTTTGCCATCGGTTCCCCCTCCCCCGAGTTGGTCGAGAGGAAGCCTACTGCGTATCGACGGGCTCCGCCAGGCCAAAGAGTGTGTCCGAGCCGTGCGCCTTGGCGTCGTCACGCATCTGCTCGAGCTCCGCCTTCGTGAACGCGCTGTTCACGGCGAAGATCGCGGTGGAGCCCTTGCGGTAGACCGGCGTGACGCCCTTCGACGCCCAGAAGGCGCGCAGCATCTCGTACTGCGGGTTCTGGTAGGCCCAGAACGAGCCGGGGCTGAGGATGAAAAAGCGCACGTCGAGGTCCTTGATCGCCTGCTCCACAGGCGCGTTGTGGCCCTCGCCGATGAAGTCCGCGTGCCAGTAGAGCGTGTCGTTCGCCGAGCCGCGCCCGCCGGTGGGCCAGAGGTAGTGGCGGGCGACGGTGGGCACGCCGTTGTACGCGTAGATCCAGGAGTAGCCGTCCGCCGGGTCGCCCATGGTCAGCCCCTCCCACGCGGCGGGCTGCGTGGCCAGCCAGTCGTACGCGGCGAGGTCGTCCGCGCTCACCATGCGGTCCGGCGTGCGCGCCGAGGAGAACGCGGCCTGCGCCCCCTCCTCGGCGTGCGCGCGCACCTGCGGGATCGCGGCCGCGCCGAGCGCCGCGCCCGCGACGAGCGAGGCGACCGTGGACACCGCCACGCCCTTGCCGTAGCGCTGCGCCACCGGCGCGAGGCAGAGCAGCCGGACCCCGGCGGCCACCGCGACGGCGGCCGCGGCGATGACGGACATCACCACCGGCATGATGAGGCGGTGGCCCGTGCTGTAGTGCAGGTTGCCCACGGTGCCGAGGATGTCGCCCCACACGTTGTCGAACGGGCTCAGCGCGTTGGCCGTCACCGCGAGCGAGGCCGCGTAGAACAGCGCCGGCCACACCTGCCCGCGCCAGACAACGAGCACGAGCGCGCCCGCGCCCGCGAGCCAGAGGGCCACCGTTGGGTCGAAGTCGGGGAAGAACTGGGCGACGTGCCGCGTGTCCATGCGCAAGGCGGCGCCCCAGGCGCCCCCGGCGCCGAGCTCCTCCTCCGGCTGCCAGGACGCGACCTCCCCCGCCTGCGCGGATCCGGCGAGCACCTGTGGCAAGAACGCCACCGTGCCGGCGAGCGCCGGCGCGGCGAGCCACAGGGTGTCGGAGAGGCGGGAGCGCTCCGGGCGCACGAGCGTCGACGTGAGCCAGCTCAGCGCCACGGCGAGGACGACGACCGTCACCGCGGAGGGGTGCACGCTGAGCAGCCCGACGAACCCGGCCGCGGCCGGCAGCGCCCCCGCCCGCCTGCCGGGCACGAGGAGGAACTGCCAGATGACCACGCCGGTGAGGCCGATGGCGAAAAGATACGGCCACATGCCCACGTAGTCCGGCACCCACAGCAGCTGCGGCGCGGCGTAGGCGCACACGGCAGCGAGCGCCGCGGCGATCTGGGCGGTCACGCCGGTCGAGCGCATGAACGCGAAGACGAGGCACGCGAGCGAGGCCGGGAACGCCAGGGCGGGCAGGACCGACTCGGCGATGTTGAGCGCGGGGATGGGCTCGAGCCCGGCGGCCTCGCCGAACAGGGCGATCCCGGCGTGGTAGGCGGACGGGTAGAGCAGCTTCGCGTGGGTCTCCACGTTCTGCAGCTCGCCCATGCGCGTGGCGGAGGCGACGCCGGTGTCCATGATGAACCGCACGGCGTTGGCGTGCCACTGCACGTCCCAGCCCTGCACGATGTTGCTCACCCCGTTGGGCAGGTGGACCAGCCACCGCAGCCTGTCCGAGGCCGCGACGTACGCCCCGGCGCCGACGCCGAGCGCGGGGAGCACCCAGTACGGGTCCGCGATGCTGCGCGAGCGCACGTCGCCGGGAAACAGCGCGCGCCGCCACGGCACGGCCCCGCCGCGGCGGGCCTTGCGCGCGAACGCGTAGCGCCACGCGGCCGCCGCGAGCAGGGCGACGGCGACGCTGATCCCGAACGTCCAGAGGTTGAACGGGGCGCTCGTCAGCCCCCAGAACCACGCGCCGACGCCGATGATGCCGAACGTCACGGGCAGCGCCGTGAGCGCCGCCGCCGGCGCCTTGAGCCCGGAGACCCAGGAGACCGCGAAACCAGGGAGGGTGAAAAACACGACGGCGAACCACGCTGCTGCGGCTGTGGTCATGGCACCTCCCGGTTCTGCTGTAACGCAAGCATGCTACCCCGCACGCATCGCGCGGGTTTCTTCGGCGCGCGCCGCGAGGGCGTCGTCACGCGGGTACGCCACCTCCACCAGCGTGAGCCCGCGCGCGGGGGCGAGGGGCACCTCGGGCGCGCGGGCGTCGCGACGCAACAGCTCCCGCGGCCACTCCGGCGCGCGGCGGCCCTCCCCCACCGCGAGGCACGTCGCGGTGAGCGCGCGGACCATGTTCCAGCAGAACGCGTCGGCGGTGATGCGCGCCTCGAAGAGCTGTGGTTCGACCTCGCTCCACGCGAAGCTGTGCACGTCGCGGATCGTGGTCGCGTGCTCCTTCGGCCGGCAAAACGCGGCGAAGTTGTTCAGCCCCACGAGCGCGTCCGCGCACGCCTGCACCGCCTGCAGGTCCACCGGCTTCGGCCACACGGCCGTGTCCCGCGCGCGGGTGGGCAGCGCGCCGGCGGGGTGAGTGGTCACGCGGTAGACGTAGCTGCGGGTGAGCGCCGAGAAACGCGCGTCGAACGCCGGGGGCGCCTCGGCGACGGCGAAGACGCGCACGTCCTCCGGGAGCAGCTTCGCGAGCCGCCGAACGAGTCGCCCCGGATCCCCCTCGATCGAGCGCTGGTCCAGCGCAACCGCCGGGACGTCCACGTGGGCGACCTGGCCGCTCGCGTGCACGCCGGCGTCGGTGCGGCCCGCGACGGTGAGGTGCGCCTCGGTGCGCAGCACCAGCGTGAGCGCGTCCTCGATGGTCTGCTGCACCGTGCGCAGGCCGCCCTGCTGGCGCGCCCAGCCGTGGAAATCGGTGCCGTCGTAGGCGATGTCCAGGCGCAGGCGCAGCGTGTCGTGCATGAGGTTCGATTGTATGGGTCGCGCGGCCCGAGGGCTTGTGCGCCCCCGAGACGCGCGAAAGCGCCCAACCGGTGCACGGTTGGGCGCTTCGCGGGCGAGTAGCGGCGGGCTACTTCTCCTCGGCCTCGACCTCGACGGCCTCGGCGTCAGCCGGGGCGGCCTCGATGGTCTCCTCGGCAGGGGTCGCGGGAACCTCGGTCTCCTCGACAGCGGCCTCGGCCGGAGCCGCAGCCGGCTCAGCCTCAGCTGCCTCGGCCTGGCGGGACGCGGCGGCGCGGGCCGCGCGGGTCGCCTCGGACGAGACGGTCTCCTCGAGTACCAGGGAAACCTGGGTCATCGGGGCGTTGTCGCCGGAGCGGTTCTCCAGCTTGATCAGGCGGGTGTAGCCGCCGTCACGGTTGGCGAAATTCGGCGCGAGCTCGTTGAACAGGTAGGTGACAACCTCCTTGTTCGGCAGCTCGGCGAGCACGGCGCGGCGGTCGGCCACGGTGCCCTTCTTCGCCTTGGTGATCAGCTTCTCGGCGTACGGGCGCAGCGCGCGTGCTTTCGCGTCCGTCGTCTTGATTGCGCCGTGCTCGAACAGGGACTGGGCCAGGTTGGACAGAATGTGCTTCTGGTGGCTGGCCGAGCCGCCGAGACGGGCGCCCTTCTTCGGGGTAGGCATGTTCGTACTCCTCGTGTGCGGTTAAGTGAGCGCGTGCTCTGTGGTCTTACTCGGTTTCGTCCGCGCTGGTGTCGACGTAGTCCCCAGTCTCGGCGTCGTAGCCCTCGATCTGGGTCGGGTCGAAATCTTCCGGAGCATCCTTGAGGGTCAGGCCCAGGCTGGCGAGCTTGATCTTGACCTCGTTGATCGACTTCTGGCCGAAGTTGCGGATATCCAGCAGGTCGCTCTCGGTGCACTCAGCGAGCTCACCGACGGTGTGGATGTCCTGGCGCTTCAGGCAGTTGTAGGAGCGCACGGAGAAGTTCAGGTCCTCGATCGGCGTGGAGTACGCAGCGATGTACTCGTTCTCCTGCGCCGACGGGCCGATCTCGATGCCTTCGGCCGCCGTGTTCAGCTCGCGCGCGAGGCCGAAGAGCTCCACGAGGGTGGAGCCGGCCGACGCGAGGGCGTCGCGGGCGGTCATGGAGTTCTTCGTCTCCACATCGATAATCAGCTTGTCAAAGTCGGTGCGCTGCTCAACACGGGTCGCCTCAACCTTGTAGGCGACGCGGGTGACCGGCGAGTAGATCTGGTCGACCGGGATACGGCCGGCCTCCCCGCCGGAGTTGGGCATGGCCGGGACGTAGCCGCGGCCGCGCTCGACGACAAGCTCCATCTCCAGGCGAGCCTGCTCGTTCAGCGACGCGATGTGCAGGTCCGGGTTGTGGATCTCCACACCGGCCGGCGGCTCGATGTCGCCTGCGGTGACGTCGCCGGGGCCCTCGACGGCAAGGTGCATGACAACCGGCTCGTCGGAGTCGGAGGACAGCACGATGTCCTTGATGTTGAGGATGATCTCGGAGACGTTCTCCTTGACGCCGTTGATCGTGGTGAACTCGTGGAGCACACCGTCGATCTTGATGGAGGTCACGGCCGCGCCCGGGATGGACGACAGCAGCGTGCGGCGCAGGGAGTTGCCGAGGGTGTAGCCGAAACCAGGCTCGAGCGGCTCGATCACGAACTTCGAGCGGTTGGTGTCGATGTACTCCTCGGTCAATTCAGGACGCTGGGAGATGAGCATGAACTTCTCCTTTTTCGGCTCCCGCTATTTGAAGCCGGTAGGAACGGATGATGAAAGATTCCGAGCGTTTGCGTGTCGACGAAAACGCGCGGTGGTGAAGCAAACGCGAAGTTTACTTCGAGTAAAGCTCGACGATGAGCTGCTCCTGCAGCGGCACCTCGATCTGAGCGCGCTCCGGCAGCTGGTGCACGAGAATGCGCAGGGTGTCCGGGACGACCTGCAGCCACGCCGGAACGACGGCGTCCAGGAGATTGTCCTGGGCCTCTTCGAACCACAGCATGTTGCGGGACTTGTCGCGGACGTCAATGATGTCGTACTGCGTCACCGCGAACGACGGCACGTCGATCTTCTTGCCGTTGACGGTGAAGTGGCCGTGGGAGACCAGCTGACGCGCCTGGCGGCGGGTCTTTGCCAGGCCCGCGCGGTAGACGACGTTATCCAGACGCGACTCCAGCAGGATCAGCAGGTTGTCGCCGGTCTTGCCCGGGCGGCGGTTCGCCTCCTCGTAGTAGCGGCGGAACTGCTTCTCCATGACGCCGTAGGTGAAGCGAGCCTTCTGCTTCTCCTGCAGCTGGAGCAGGTACTCGGACTCCTTGATGCGGGCGCGGCCAGCCTGCCCCGGGGGGTAGGGGCGGCGCTCGAAGGACATGTCGCCGCCGACGAGGTCGACGCGGAGGCGACGGGACTTACGGGTAGCAGGGCCGGTGTAACGAGCCATGTTTCTTTACCTCTTTTCCTTTCAGCCTTAAACGCGACGACGCTTCGGCGGACGGCAGCCGTTGAACGGCTGCGGCGTCACGTCGGAGATCGAGGACACCTCTAGGCCGGCAGCCTGGAGCGAACGGATTGCGGTCTCGCGGCCAGAGCCCGGACCCTTGACAAAGACGTCGACCTTCTTCATGCCGTGATCCATCGCCTTGCGGGCGGCGTTCTCGGCGGCCATCTGCGCGGCGAACGGCGTGGACTTACGGGAGCCCTTGAAGCCGACGTGGCCGGAGGACGCCCAGGAGATCACGTTGCCCTGCGGGTCCGTGATGGACACGATGGTGTTGTTGAAGGTGGACTTGATGTAGGCGTGGCCGGCGGCCACGTTCTTCTTGACGGTGCGGCGTCCGCGACGCGCACCGGAACGAGTCTGAGGAGCCATAGGTTACTTCTTCTTTCCTGCGATGGTCTTCTTCGGGCCCTTGCGGGTGCGCGCGTTGGTCTTCGTGCGCTGGCCGCGGACGGGCAGGCCACGGCGGTGACGCATGCCCTGGTAGGAGCCGATTTCAATCTTGCGGCGGATGTCTGCCTGCACCTCGCGGCGCAGATCGCCCTCCACGGTGTAGGAGGACTCGATCGCGTCGCGCAGTGCTGCGAGCTGATCGTCGGTGAGATCGTCCGTGCGCAGGTCCGGAGAAATGCCCGTCTTCTCGAGCAGTTCCTTGGATCGGGTTGCACCGATGCCGTAAATGTAGGTAAGCGCGATCTCCATACGCTTGTTGCGCGGGAGATCCACACCAGCTAGACGTGCCATGAGGTACGTGCCTTTCGGGTTGTTACGGTGGTTTTCTCCCCACCCGTCCACGCCAATCAACGCTTTGTCCGGGCCGTGCCGGAGAGTGGGTTGAGGTTACGCGCGGCTCCGGCCACCGTGGCCAGAGGTGCACGACCCGCATCTGAGGCGGGTCTGGGTGAGAAGGCTGAAATGCTTACTTGTAGCGGTAGGTGATGCGCCCGCGGTCCAGATCGTAGGGGGAAAGCTCCACCACGACGCGGTCCTCCGGGAGGATGCGGATGTAGTGCTGGCGCATCTTGCCACTGATGTGGGCGAGAACCTCGTGCCCGTTGTCCAGCTCGACACGGAACATCGCGTTCTTCAAGGGCTCGATAATCCGGCCCTCAACCTCGATTGCGCCTTCTTTTGCCATACACTCCACTTCCTACGCCACCTGGAAAGTCGCAGGCAGCAGACGTATTTTTACCGTTACTTGCGGTGCGCTTGCGCACACCGTCTGAAAACTATAGGCGTTTACCTGCGAAAACACAAACCCCGCCACATCGCTGTGGCGGGGGCGGTTGCGTATCGACGCACCTTACGGCCTAGAACACGTAAACCTTGTCACCGATCTGCAGGTCGTTGAAGTACTTCTGCGCGTCCTGGCGGTAGAGGTGGATGCAGCCCGCGGACGGCACGTACGGGTCGTCCTGGTGGAACGCGATGCCGTTGTCGGTGAAGTACACGGAGTACGGCATCGGGGCGTTGTTGAACTCGTAGGAGATCTCGTCCTTGACCTTGCGGTTGACGTAGAACGTGCCCTTCGGCGTCTCCTGGCCCACGCGGCCGGAGCTGATCTGCACCGGGCCGTAGTAGATCTGGCCGTTGTTCTGCAGCCAGGACTTCTGGTTGGTCAGGTCGACGCAGGCGTGCGCGTCGGCCGGGCACGGGTTCGCCGGGCGCGGCGCCGGAGCGGGGGCAGGCGCCGGAGCGGGAGCCGGGGCCGGTGTGGGCTTCGGCTTCGGGGTCTTCTCGGCGATGAGGCCCGGGAAGAACTGCTCGACGATTTGGTCGATGCGCTGCTTCGCCTGCGCCGGGAGGTCCGGGTTGATCGCGGCGAGGCCGTCAGCCTGCGCGCGCAGGTTGTTGCGCACGTCCCACGCGGTGTCGCGCGCGGACTTGTCCAGGTTGGCCATGGCGTCGTTCACGCGGGCGGAGAACGAGTCCAGGCTCGAGGTCGCGACCGGGTTCGGGGCGGTCTGCGCCTGCGCAGTGGCCGGGGCGGCGAGGGTGGCGACGACGCCGAGGCCGGCGGCAAACGTGGTGGCGCGCCGCTTCATCGGCGACTGCTTTGCGTGGCGGGGACGGTAAGACATGCCGGAAGTATAACCCCGGTGCCATGAAATACACGACACCGCGCCAGGAATTCACAGGCGAGGCGTCAGAATCCTGGGTCCGTCAGCGGTCGCTGCGACCGTGTGCTCCCAGTGCGCGGCGGGCGCGCCGTCGAGGGTTTTCACGGTCCATTCGTCGTCAAGCACCCTCGTGTCGTAGCCCCCTCCGAGGATGAGCATCGGCTCGATGGCCAGCACGGACCCCTCCTGGATCACCGGGCCCCGGTGCGGCTTGCCCTCGTTGGCCAGGTACGGCTCCTCATGCATCGTGTGCCCAATGCCGTGCCCGCCGTAGCCGTCGACGATCCCGAGTTCGACGCCGAAGCGCTCCTCCGCCGCGTACGTCGCCTGTTCGAGCGCGTGGGAGACATCGGTGAGCTTGTTGCCCGGCACCATCGCCTTGAGCCCCTCGGCGAGCACCCACTCCGTGGCGCGGTTGAGGGCGTCGACGTCCGGGGCGAGCTCGCCGATACCGAAGCTCCACGCGCTGTCGCCCACCCAGCCGTCGAGCGTCGCGCCACAGTCGATGGAGACGAGGTCGCCCTCCGCGAGCACGATGCTTTTCGACGGGATCCCGTGCACGACCACATCGTTCACCGACGCGCAGATGGAACCCGGGAACCCGTTGTAGCCGAGGAACGTCGGGGTGGCGCCGTGGTCGCGGATCACGGCCTCGGCGACCTTGTCGAGGTCGAGGGTGGACACGCCGGGTTTCGCCGCAGCGCGGACCTCCTGCAGCGCGGTGCCGACGATTCGCCCGGCGGCCTCCATCGCGTCGAGTTCTGCGGGCGTCTTGGCCGCGATCTTGCGTTTGCGAAATGCCATTGGCGGGGCTCTCCTTCGGGTCGTCGATAAGCAAATGCGAAAGGCCGGTGCGAACACCGGCCCTGATGCGTGTGAGGCTACTTGCCCAGCGCCGCCATCGCGCGCTGGTTGATCTCGTCGACGTCGCCCACGGCGTCGATGGAGATGATCTGGTCGCCGTAGTGGTCGATGAGCGGTGCCGTCTCGTCGCGGTAGACGCCGAGCCGGGTGCGGATGGTCTCCTCGTTGTCGTCGGCGCGGCCGCGGGCGAGCATGCGCTCGACGACTACGTCCTCGTCGACGACGAAGTTGAGCACGCCGTCGAGCTTCTCGCCGCGCTTGCTCAGCAGCTCCTCGAGGATCTCGGCCTGCTCCACCGTGCGCGGGAAGCCGTCGAGGAGGAAGCCGTCCTTCGCGTCGTCTTGGTTGAGGCGATCCTCCACCATGCGGGCGGTGACGTCGGTGGGCACGAGCTTGCCGGCGTCGATGTAGCTCTTCGCCTCAACACCGAGCGGGGTGCCCTCGCCGATGTTGGCGCGGAACAGGTCGCCCGTGGAGATGTGGGGCACGCCGAGCTTCTCGGAGAGGATCGCGGCTTGGGTGCCCTTGCCGGCACCGGGAGGGCCAAGGAGAACGAGACGCATTATCGCAGAAGTCCTTCGTAGTTGGATTGCAGGAGCTGGGATTCAATTTGCTTGACCGTGGTCAGCGCCACGGAGACCATAATGAGGATGGCCGTACCGCCGAACGCGCTCATGCCCATGCGGCCGGAGCCGGTGATGCCGGCGTCAAGCGCGAGGTTCGGCAGAACCGCGATCGCGGCGAGGTAGATGGAGCCCACGAACAGCAGGCGGTTCATCACAAACGCGAGGTACTCGGCGGTCGGGCGGCCCGGGCGGATGCCGGGGATGAAGCCGCCGTACTTCTTCATGTTGTCGGCCTGCTCGATCGGGTCGTACTGCACGGAGACGTAGAAGTACGCGAAGAAGATGATCAGGATGACGTAGGTGAGGATGTACTGCCAGGAACCCGGGTTCTGCAGCCACGCCATGACGTGGCTCATCCACCAGTTGTCCGGCGGCGTCTGGTTGTTCATGGTGACGATCTGGGTGATGAGCACCGGCACGTACATGAGCGAGGACGCGAAGATGACCGGGATAACGCCCGCCTGATTCACCTTCAGCGGCAGGTAGGTCGAGGACCCGCCGTACTGGCGGCGGCCCACCATGCGCTTCGCGTACTGCACCGGGATGCGGCGCTGCCCCTGCTCGATGAAGACGATGCCGATGACGAGCGCAATGAGCGCGAGGATGACGAGGGTGAGCGTGACACCGCCGGAGTTCTGCAGGATGAACGCACCCTCGGACGGGATCTGGGTGGCAATGCCGGCGAAGATGAGCAGGGACATGCCGTTGCCCACGCCCTTTTCAGTGATGATCTCGCCGAGCCACATGATGAGCATCGCGCCCGAGGACATGACCACGATCATCATGATGAGCGTCCACACGTTGCGGTCCTCCACTAGGACCGGCATGCCCTGGCCGAGCAACTGTTCGCGGTCCGCGAGCGCGACGATGCCGGAGGACTGCAGCAGCGCCAGCGCGAGCGTGAGGTAGCGCGTGTACTGCGTCATCTTCGCCTGGCCGGACTGGCCTTCCTTCTTCAGCTCCTCGAAGCGCGGGATGACCACCGTGAGCAGCTGCACGATGATGGACGCCGTAATGTACGGCATGATGCCGATGGCGAAGATGGACAGCTGCAGCAGCGCACCGCCGGAGAACAGGCCGATGATGGAGAACATCGTCGCCTTGTCGCCGTGCGCGATGTCCTCGAGGCGCTGATTGATCAACGCGTAATCCACGCCCGGGGTCGGGATCTGGCACCCGACGCGGTACAGAAACATCAGCGCAAGGGTGATCAGGATCTTCTTGCGAAGATCCGGGTCTTTGAACGCTTGAGCAATAGCGGACACAAAGCCTCCTGGCTCCCACGCCGCGCCACGGGCGGGAGATAGCGGACATTCGACACCTCGCGGATGGCTCTCGGGCATGCGAAAACCGGCGGGGCCGTCTTTTGACCTTACTACCCTAACAGTCGGAGGGGGAAAGTTGATATTTCAGGTTCGGTTCGGGCGCGCCTCCCAGTCTCCTCCCAGGCGTCCCCGCTGACGTATCGCGGCCGAATCCCTTAGTGTCAGGCGGGCCCTATCGGCCCAGATCGGCGCAAATGGCCGCCGTAATGTGTCAGGAATCTGCCGGGCTCGGCTCCCCCCACCCAAATTGATTCACCCGCCGGTGAACGGATCCCTTCGCCGATTTCTCTGACCTGGGCAAAATGAACACATTTCCCCCCCCAGCGTATCGACGCCGGCCAACTCGCCTTCCGCATCCCCGCCGGCCACGGCGGCACCCTCACGTTCTCCTTCGCAGGCGAGCGCCCCTACCGCCTCAGCCTGTTCGGCGGGGCGACGCTCAGCCTGGTCAGCGCGCTGGTGTTGCTGTGGTTTGCGTGTCGACGCCGGGGCGTCGACGCCCCGACCCGCCCCATCCCTAGCGGGATAGTGGCGGCGTTGCCGCTGGCAGCCGCGCTGTGCATCAGCCCGGCACTCGGGATCGTCAGCGCCATCGGTGTCTGGGCGGTGCGCCGCTTTACCCTCCTGGCCAGCCGATACATTGCCGCCGACGCCATCACCGCCATGGGATTGGGGCTGGCCCGCGCGCCCTGGCCTTCCGCCGGGTACGCCGGCGACGCCGCCCTCATGCTCGTGGCCGGGTGCGTCGCGGTGGCTTGCCTCGCCTGGCCGGACTAGGTTTGGCTACCCCCGCCCGGGAACCATTTTGGGGCTTCGGCCGGTTCCGGTCGACCGACATGGCGTTTCCCCAGGTCGCGACCGCTGTCTACGAAGAAAGTTCCCAAGACCACCGCCTCTTCGCACCAGATTCCAGGTTTTCGGCGAGCGGGATTGCAAAACCCCCAGGTCGCGCAAACCTCATGCAGGAATTTGGTGTGCGCCCGGCCTACCATCACGCCTCAAAACCGTTTAAAGCGTGCGCTTGGAAGCGAGCGATGCAGGTCGCGCATTTTCAACCGACCCCGCCGATTTCCTGCGACCAGCATCGCACGCTTTAAACACCTCGACCGGAACAAAACCGCCCGACCACACAGGTCAATGACGGCGTGGGGTACGCAAGGTGAATCTGAAATTCATTGGGCTCCACACGTAATTTGACCCGTGCCCATGAGGGCACTGATCAAATTACGCTGGAAAACTCTCACGCAAGAAGCGTGTGATCTACCAGTTCTGGAGCAAGCGGGCTCCTAGTGGCGACTGCAACGTCACCTTCATGGAGGAAGTGGAACTGATCAGGATGCACTCGTCAGGCGATCCTGGAATATTCCCTTCGTACACCCGAACTTTTACTGATGTTGCGGTTTCCGATGTCTCTGCGCGGTATCCGTAGCAAGTTTCGGTTCCGGCGGGGAAGAACACGCGTATTTGTGTGGGGCTGATTACTTGGTAGCCCGACCATTTGACTTGACGCTCATTTTTGAGATCGTTGCGCGCCTCCACGTCGGAGGGTTGTTGCCGCGTTTTGTGGACGATCCCCATTGCGCTGCTGAGTTCGTCGCCGACAGGGGTGGGTGAGACTATTCCTACCACACTACCCACCACCGCCAACACCGCTAAAATAGCGCCGATCAAATGTACATTTTGTGCGTTCAGCCCCACGTTTATGCCGAATTTAGACAGTATGCCAGCCATATTCGCTCCTTACTTCACTGGCCGACTTGCCGTTGAATCAAACATGTCCCAAATCTTGGAGGTTATAATCGGCGAGCCGAGATACGCCGCACCGTTTGCCGGACCAAACGAACTCACGGAGCGGATATGTCCCAGAGTTCCGTTGAAGTCTTCTAGCCATGCACCGCCGGATGCACCACCTCCAAAGTTGCACCCATATGACATGTAGAAGTTATAGGACGACCTATTTTCGTTTTTCACCGGTACCGTGCACCGAAACATAGAGGAACCCAGGAAACGGTTGGCGGGATATCCAATTATGTCAGCTTTGAACGAGCCTGCATTTCCGGAGCGCAGTCCATGGCCACCAACCGCATCGACGAGACGTTTCCCTCTTTCTGAGTTGACAGTGACAAACCCGAAGTCAGCAGCAAACCCACGAGGTGTAGTTCCATAGTTTGCCCAGTCAGTAGTTGTGGTCATAAAATTGGCCTTGAATCTCCCATGGGGTGCAACACCGATCGTATATTCTGGGACGAATACCCAGTTTTTATGAAACTCACCTCCGCTCCCGCTATGAACGCAGTGACCGGCAGTAATTACGGTACTTTTGTTGTCTGAGTTTACGGCAGATGCGGAGCAGACGTAATCTTTATATCTGCCATTGACTTTCTTTGAGAAAAATACTTTTCCATTCGCAGCACCGGAATTACCGATTCGAGAGTGCGCCTCACTGGCGGTTTGAGATGATGAGGAGAACGGTTCAATAGGTTCTGATGCTTCTTGTTCACGTTCTGGCACTTCAGGGGAAACGACAACCTCTTTGCTGTTTGACGTTGCTTGGTCCGCTGCAAATGGCAAGTCGAGGGTTGCATCAACAGGAGTGGCTCTCGACATGCGATCCAGTGTCCAATACTCATCCAGCGTCATCTCCGAGGAAACTGATCTAGTCGACTGACCATTCGGGTTAATTACTCCGACAGTGGTTTCAGCTTCTTCTCCGATGAATGATTCCTGAGCATGGACTGCCACTGGCGCCACAGCCATGGCCAGACAAGCCGATGATGCCAGAACTGTAGCCCGGCTGAAGATCTTTCTGATATGGGAGTTGAGATACATGACAGCTCCTTGAGGTAGGGATGAAGGCGGCGTTCGTATGAGATAAACACATTAGTACTGACACTATCACGCGCGTTACTCATTTTCAATATTGTGATATGTGACATAGTTTACCTTTGAGCCGACATCGAAAATACATATGCACCCCACCTGCGGTGACTCTCGTTGAATGCCTCCCCAGACCAGTTCCACGCCAAGACGGATCAAACCACTACCTTCCCTACGCCGGGCAGATGACGGGCGCGCCTGAGACTGGGTCGTAAAGGACGCGGGCTTCGATGCTTCGATGCCGTAGACGTCTTGGAGGAGTTCGGGGGTGAGCACGTCGAGGAGTTCGCCGTGCGTGATTACGCGGCCAGCTTTCATGACCAGGAGTTCGTCGCAGTAGCGGGCGGCGAGGTTGAGGTCGTGGATTGCGACGACGGCTTGGCGTTCCGATTCGGCGACGATGTTGCGGATGATGGTGAGCACGCTTACTTGATGGTGGAGGTCGAGGGCGGAGGTGGGTTCGTCGAGAAGGAGGAGTTGGGGTTCGCGTACCAGCATCTGGGCGACGGCTTTGACGTCCTCGCGGCCGTTGACGGTCAGCGGCCCGAAGAGGGCGCGGTGGACCGGACCATCCATTGCTTCTTTCAGGGCGGAGGCACCGATGCGCGGCGCTGTTGGTTGCGGCTCAACGGTGACGCCGTCGGGGTTGAGCCAGTGGGCGGTCAGTTGGGTGCGCAGCGCGTCGGCGGGGACGTCTTGGCCGTCTTCGGAGGTGCGCTCGCGGGCGGTACCTCCCTCGAGGGTGATGGCGGCGTCGATTGGGTCGCGGTGCAGTTCTTTCTGCAGGCGGGTGATTTCGGGGGGGAGTTTCGCGTCGTCGACTAAGGGGACGACGGCCACTTCGTGCTCGCGGATCAGGCCGCTGAGGCGCTCAATCGGGCTTGCGGACTGCAGCCCGGCCGCCTCCACCGTCGCCGAGTAGTCGATGCCGAGCCCGGCGCGCTGCGGCACCACTTCGGCGCGCTCGGGGCCGGAGGTGACGGTGATGGGGCGCGAGGGGGCGTCGTCGTGGTGCGGCACGACTTGGAGGAGGAGGTGGCGTCGACGAGCGTGCCCGATCTTGGCGAGGCGACCGTGCGCTTCGGGGACGTCGATATCTATGCGCTGGAGCCCGCGCGCGACATGATGCTGACCAGCGCCACCCCCATGCGCATCGACGCCGGCGGCGAAGCCCTGCCCCTCCTATGGCGCGAATTCGGCTACTTCCCCGCGACGCTCACCAGCGGCGATGCGGACATCGTGACGGATACCCCGGCGCTGGCAGTGCGCAACTACGGCGCCGCGCAACGCGCACAGTCCGCGCACCTCGCTACCGCCGCTGAAGGCAAGGACGTGCGCAACCTGGTGCCGGACTACCCCTCCGCGGGCACACCGGTGGGCGTTGCGATGGAAGGTAATGCCTCCGCATCCTCCTCCGCCGCCGACGCCACCGCCTTCGGCGGCGCCCGCGCATCCCGGTCGCTGACCGCCGCCTTCGACGGCCTCGACGACACCGCCTGGTGGCCCGCCGCCCAAGACCCCCACCCGTGGCTGCGCTTCACCCCCAACGCCAACACCGCCACCATCAACGCCACCGCCAACGAAAGTGCAGCTCACCGGCTCATCAGGCGAGCGCACGCTCAGCCTCGTCGCAGAGCAACCCCGCACCATCAGCGTGCGCGGCGAAACCACGCTCGCCCTCACCGAACCCGTCGGCATCACAGAAATCGACGCCGGCATCCACCGCATCGTCGACGTGCCCGGCACCGCCGACACTTACTTCTTCCAACGCCTCATGCCCGAAACCACCACGCTGCATCGCGCCTTCACCACCGCCGAAGCCGCCGAATGGGAACTCTCCTCCCCCGCCCTTATCGACGGCTCCTCCGCCACCAACACCGTCTTCCTTCCCGCCGGGCGCCACGAACTAGTCACCGACGCCGAAACGATCACGCTGCGGCGCGGGCCCAAGCCTGCGGCTTCATTGTCGGCGTGGGAGCCGGTAACCGGCGACGCAATCGCGCCCGCCGACCAGGACCGCCTGCTCATCACCACCCACGCGTTTAACCCAGGCCTGCAGGCCAGCCTCGACAACGAACCGCTCACCCCCCAACTAGGGATTAGTTCACCCAGACCGACCGCGCGAGTGAACAAATCCCCCACGCTCCCCAGACACTTCGAGGCAGAATCCGGCGGGACGCCCTCCCCACCAACGGCGAAACCCCCGCCCTGGACGGGGATGTCCGGGGCGGGGGTTCGTCGTAAAGCTAAGTGCTCTTAGCCGCGCTTGGAGAACTCGACCACGTTGGCGGAACCGCCAGCGGCCTTGATCTTCTCCTCAGCGGACTTGGAGAACTTGTTCGCGGTGACGTTGAGCGCGACGTTGATGTCACCCTCGCCGAGCACCTTCACCGGCTGCTTCGGGCGCACGAGGCCCTTCGCGGCGATGTCGGCGACGGTGACGTCGCCGCCCTGCGGGAAGGCCTTCGCCAGATCCGCGACGTTGACCACCTGGTACTCGACGCGGTTCGGGTTCTTGAAGCCCTTCAGCTTCGGCAGACGCATGTGCAGCGGCATCTGGCCACCCTCGAAAGCAGCGGAAACCTGCTTGCGAGCCTTGGTGCCCTTCGTACCGCGACCAGCGGTCTTACCCTTGGACGCCTCACCGCGGCCGACGCGGGTCTTGGCCTTGTTCGCGCCCTCTGCCGGGCGCAGATCATGGAGCTTGATGATGTCAGCCATGTGGTATCTACTCCCCTGCAACTTCTTCGACGGTGACGAGGTGGCGCACCTTGAGGATCTGGCCGCGCGTCGCGGCGTTGTCCGGCTTGACCACGGACTGGCCGATCTTGCGCAGGCCGAGGGCCTCGAGGTTCTTGCGGGTCATCGGCTTCTCGCCGACCTTGCCGTGGTGCAACGTAATCTTCAGAGCCATTGTGCTTAGGCCTCCTGTCCTGCGCGTGCGCGCAGCATACGTGCCGGGGCAACGTCCTCGAGGGACTTGCCGCGCTTCGCGGCGATCTCCTCCGGGCGCACGAGCTGCTTCAGGGCAGCCACGGTCGCCTGGACCACGTTGAGCGCGTTGTCGGAGCCGAGGGACTTCGCCAGGATGTCCTGCACGCCAGCGCACTCGAGCACCGGGCGGACGGCGCCGCCGGCGATGACACCGGTACCGGGCGCAGCCGGGCGGAGCATCACGATGCCGGCAGCCTCTTCGGCCTGCACCGGGTGCGGGATGGTGCCGCCGATCATCGGGACGCGGAAAAAGTTCTTGCGAGCCTCTTCTGCACCCTTCTGAATCGCGGCGGGAACTTCCTTGGCCTTGCCGTAGCCGACGCCGACCATGCCCTCACCGTCGCCGACGACGACGAGTGCGGTGAAGGACATGTTGCGGCCGCCCTTGACGGTCTTTGCCACGCGGTTGATGGTGATGACGCGCTCGATGTACTTATCGCGCTCGTCGTTCTGGTTGTTGTTGCGACGATCGTCGCGGCGGCCGCCTCGGCCCCCGCGCTCGCCACGGTCACCGCGGTTGCCGCGATCGTTGCGGTCATTGCGGTCGTTGTTGTTCTGGTCGCCGGCGGAGCGCCCGCCGTCACGCCGTTCACGTTCGGCCATTACGCGATCCTTCCGTTGATGGTGATGGTTGCGGTGATCATTAGAACTTCAGACCACCTTCACGAGCTGCCTCTGCCAGGGCCGCGACGCGGCCGTGGTACTTGTAGCCGCCGCGGTCGAAGACGATTGCCTCGATGCCGGCAGCCTTGGCGCGCTCTGCGACGAGCTGGCCAACCTTGGCGGCCTTGTCCTTCTTATCGCCCTCGATGTTGCGCACCTCCGGCTCGATGGACGACGCGGAGACCAGCGTGTGGCCCGCGAGGTCGTCGATGACCTGGACGTGGATGTGGCGCGAGGAGCGGTGGACGACGAGACGCGGGGTCTCCGGGGTGCCGCGCAGCTCCTTGCGGATGCGGTTGTGGCGACGTGCGCGGGCCTCGCGGCGGCGGGTCGAGATGTCCTTGCCAACCGGAGTGCGCTTGGTGTTCTCTGCAGTATTGCTCATGATTACTTACCCGTCTTTCCGACCTTGCGACGGATCTGCTCGCCGGCGTAGCGGATGCCCTTACCCTTGTACGGGTCATCCTTACGCAGACGGCGGATGTTCGCCGCGATCTGGCCAACCTGCTGCTTGTCAGTGCCCTCGATGGCGAATTTGGTGTTGCCGTCGACGGAGAAGGTGACGCCTTCGGGCGCCTCGATCAGGATCGGGTGCGAGTAGCCGAGGGCGAACTCGAGGTCCTTGCCCTTCTGCTGCACGCGGTAGCCGACGCCGAAGATCTCCATATTGATCTTGTAGCCCTCGGTCACGCCGACAACGAGGTTGTTGATCAGCGAGCGGGTCAGGCCGTGCAGCGAGCGGTTCTGGCGGTGGTCGTCCGGACGGGACACCACGATCTGGTTGTCCTCGACGGCAGCGGTGATCGGCTCCGGCATATCCAGGTCCATGGTGCCCTTCGGGCCCTTGACCTCGACGTGCTGGCCGTCGACCTTGACGTCGACGCCGTTCGGGATTGCGATGGGTGCGTTACCTACACGCGACATATCTGTTCAACCTCCCCTTACCAGACGTAAGCGAGGACTTCCCCGCCTACACCCTTCTCGTGAGCCTGGCGGTCAGTCAGCAGGCCGTGGGACGTGGAGATGATCGCCACGCCCAGACCGCCGAGCACCTGAGGCAGGTCGTTGGACTTCGCGTACACGCGCAGGCCCGGCTTGGACACACGGCGCAGGCCCGCGATGGAAGCCTCGCGGGTCGGGCCGTACTTGAGGTTGAGCGTCAGCGTCTTGCCGACCTTCTCGTCCTCAACTTTGTAGTCTTCGATGTAGCCCTCCTGCTTCAAGATCTCGGCGATGTTCACCTTGATCTTGGAGGACGGCATAGACACGGTCTCGTGCTGCGCATTTGTTGCATTGCGCACGCGCGACAACATGTCCGCGATCGGATCAGTCATGGTCATTGCGGTGACCGTTCCCTTTCTCGTTGCGGTTCCCAAACCCACCTGACCCTTCTCAAGGTCGCGTTTTCCGTGTGGTCTGTCGGGGGCTACTCAACGCTCCCCACACTCAGTAGCGTGGGGCGCTCGCCGCCTCCCTTGCACGCGGTCCGCATCATGGCGGGGGGCCTGCAACAAAGTTGGATGTTCAAATGTACTTCTCGGCTTGCGCACGCCGAAGCGTCGGCGCACAAGTCCGAGGGGTAACTTACCGCTTTCCTTGGGCAATGGGCAAATCGCTTATCGACGCCAACCTTCGGCCCCACGCCGACGGCGACCTCTTAGACTGCCTTGCATGGAATCCGCTCTTGCTCAGCTTGTTGGAACGCTGGACGCCACGCGCCAAGCGCGCGAGGCACTCTACGTGTGGTTCCACCAGCATCCCGAGCTGTCGTTGCAGGAGCTTCAGACCGCATCGAAGATCCGTTCCCGCCTGGATGCGCTGCAGTTGTCCCACCTGCAGGTCGGAGAGACCGGCACCGTGTGCGTGCTGGACAACGGCCCCGGGCCTGTGGTGGCTATCCGCGCGGACATCGACGGCCTACCCGTCCAGGAGCGCTCCGCGAAGCCGTACGCCTCTACTGCCACGCAGATCGATGCGGTCAGCGGACACGAAGAGCACGTGGCGCACGCCTGCGGGCACGACTTCCACATCATGGGCGTGCTCGGAGCGCTGGAAGCTTTCGCCGCCAACCGCGACTGCTGGCGCGGCACCCTGGTCGCCGTGTTCCAGCCCGCGGAGGAGGCGTATGCCGGCTCGCGCGTGATGCTGGCGAACGGCGTGCGGGAGGCGATGCCGAAACCGGACGTCTACTTGGGCCAGCACGTGCTGCCCATGCTGCCCGCGGGCTTCGTGGGCACCCGCCCTGGGCCGTTTATGTCCCAGGCCTTCTCTGCACACATTGAAGTCTGGGGCAAGGGCACCCACGGCTCCATGCCGGAAAAGGGGGTGGATCCGATCCTACTCGCCTCCAATATCGTCACCCGTCTGCACACCGTGGTCGCCCGCGAGATCGAGGCGAAAGACACCGCTGTGCTCACCGTCGGTGCGCTCCACGCCGGCGTGAAGGCCAACGTGATCCCGGAGACCGCCGAGCTGCGTGTAAACACCCGCGCGTACACCCGCGAGGTCAGCGACAAGCTGCGCAGCGCGATCATCCGCATCGTGCGCGGCGAGTGCATCGCCGCCGGAAGCCCCCGGGAGCCGGAGATCACCTTCTACGACGAGTACCCGCTCACGGACAACAACCCGGTGATCACCTCACGGGTGCGCGACGCCTTCGACGCCTACTTCGACGACGAGGCCATGGACCTGGGCCGGATCCCCGCCTCGGAGGATTTCTCCATCATCCCGGACGCCCTCGGCGTGCCGTACACGTACTGGGGTGTGGGCGGTTTCGCCGACTGGGAAAACGCCCCCGGGAACCACTCCCCCACGTTCGCGCCGGACCTCCAGCCCACGCTCGACCGGGCGGCCGAGGCGATGATCGTGGCTGCGGCCGCGTGGCTGGTGGACGAGGACGGGGGCTAGAACGGCAGGGCGGGCCGGGCTCGCACTCGGCTCTGCCCGATGTCGGAGCGCTGTCCTGCCGCGTGGCCCTGGCTGAACGCGTCCGCGTCGAACGACCGCTTCGACGCGTAGTTGCCCAGGAGAAAGCCCTGCTCCGCGGCGAAGTTGTCGCGGGCTTCGGTGGCTTTCTGAAAGTCGTCGACAAGCACGAGCCCGTATTCACCGTCGGATTCCTCCACGGTGCGCTCGGCTTGCGAAAGCCGCGCACCGATGCTGGCCGCGAACCCGGACATGAAGGAGCGCCGCCGAACCACCGCCGACTCACCCCAACTGTTGGCGTGCAGCTTCTGGGCGTCCGCGAGCATCGCCGGTAGCAGCAGCGGGTAGAGCATGTCCACGCGTTCGAGGTGGCGCACGCACCCGAAGATGACGGCGTCCTTCATCCGCGTGGAGTTGTACACGCGCTGCGAAAACCCGGTGCAATGCAGCGCAGCCGCGATGGTGAGCAGGAGGTTCGCCTGCATCTCCGTGTACGAGCCCGTGAATTCGTAGGCGCGCTGGCCCACCTCGGACGGTTCCGGGCCGTCGATGTACCGCTGCTCGTAGCCGTATTGCGCCATGAGCTCGAACGCGCGGGCGTAAAACACGTCCCCCTCGGGCGTGCCCTCCCTGTCGCGCGCCTGGTTCAGCAGTTTTTGCACTCGTTGTTTGATCTTGTCCTCGGTACGCATCGGACGCACCCACCCCTTCCCTGGTTTCGGATGTGTGGGTGTAGTTATAGCCAACGTGGCCGACACGACGGGCCGCCCCTGTGAAATTCGTGCCTGCCGCCCTGTGGATAACCCGCGTTCTCGCAGGTACATTGGCCGCATGGTCGAACCCCGGACACAAATGCGCGGTGAGGCGATGCGCTCGTGCACAATTGCTTCCACGGCGCGCAGCATACACTCGCCACAACCGTCATCCCCGGCGCTAGCATCGGTGCAATGAGCAGGAGTAAACGCAGCTTCGCTGTAACAAAGATTGGCGCCGACGGCACCCGGGACACCCGCGCGGGCCAGGTCGCGGTTGAAGAGCCGTTGGAGGTTCGGGCCGGAGGCAAATCCGTCGCCACGCTCATGCGCACCCCCGGCAACGACATCGAGCTCGCGCACGGGCTGTTGTTGGCGCAGGGCTTTATCAGCCGGGTCGATGACGTCGTCACCGCCCGCTACTGCGAGGGGGCCATCGGCGGGGAGAATACCTACAACCTCTTAGACATCAACCTCGCGCGCCCCGCCGCCCCGCACTTCATCGATCCGATCCCCGGCGACGCATGCGGCATTTCCGCCGAACAGCGGGTACGCGAGCTCGCCGCGCACCTCGATGTCCGCGCCGAGTTCATGCAGCTCGATCCGGTCGCCCTTTTTGCCCTCCCGTCCGCACTGGCCGCACATCGCGTGCGCGACCTCCCCACCGCCGTCGCGGGCGACGCGAGCCGCCAAGACCTCGACCCGCTGAACGCGGTGCACAAGGTCATCGGGCACATGCTTCTCGACGGCGTCCCGTCCACCGACCTCACCCTCGCGCTCGACGCCCGGGTTGGCTTTGAGACGGTGCGTGCAGCCGCGGCGGCCGGCTTTGGCGCCGTCGTCACGACTGCGGGCGTGACGTCGATGGCAGTGGAACTCGCCCGGCAAACCAACACCGTCTTGGTCGGCGAGGTCTCCGCCGAGCGCTTCAGCGTCTACGCCGGGGCTTAGCCCACGAACATGCCGGAGGCTTTCACCGCGGTCTCCCACAGGCCGTAGACCAGCAGCGCCGCGATGACCGCCGCCAGCACCAGCGCTACAGCGGTGTGCGCACCGCTAGCTTTCGCACCGGCACCCGCATCTGCCCCGGCCGCAGCGGCACGGTCCGCCTCAACCTTGGCCTGAACAGTCTGCGGGTCTTCGAACCACTTGCGGTCAACCGGCTTGACTAGGAAGTTGGCCAGGAGACCCACGGCGAGCAGCACGCACATGATGTAGAGCGACAGCTGGTAGAGCTCGGGGCCCTCGTTACCGCGGCTGGCCTGGCGCTCGACCACCATGTTGATGATCAGCGGCCCTGCAACGCCGGCTGCGGACCAGGCGGTGAGCAACCGGCCGTGGATCGCACCGACCTGGTACACGCCGAACAAGTCGCGCAGGTACGCGGGGATGGTGGAGAACCCGCCGCCGTAGAAAGTGAGCAGGACCAGGGCGCAGGCCACAAACAGCCCCAAGCTGGTGTGGCCGGCAGAAGCCAGAACGAAGTAGAAGATCAGCCCGACGCCCAGGTACACCATGTAGATGTTCTTGCGCCCGATCACGTCAGAAGCCGACGACCAGATGAAGCGGCCGCCCATGTTGGCCAGCGAGAGCAGTCCGACGAAGCCCGCGGCCGCCGCGGCCGTCAGCGCCGGGAAGTAGTCCTGCACCATCGGCGCGGCGTTTTCCAGGATGCCGATGCCGGCGGTGATGTTGCAGAACAGAATCACCCACAGGCACCAGAATTGCGGCGTGCGGATGGCGTTCGATGCGCTCACGTTCGCACCAACGATGGCGACCTCGGACGGCTTCGCGTTCCGCTTCGGTGCGCCCGACGGCGTCAGTCCGGGTGCGGCAGCCGGATGCAGTACGCGCCCATGGCGATGACCACGAGGTACACCAGCGCGAGGGTGATAAACGTCGGCTGCAGCCCCGCGGCCCGGTCCGCGATCTCGGTGCCGCCGCCGAACGCCTCCATGAGGCGATTCGACGCGGGCGAGGCAATGAGCGCGCCGCCACCAAAGCCCATGATGGCAAGGCCGGTGGCAAGACCCGGCCGATCCGGGAACCACTTCATCAACGTGGACACCGGCGAGATGTAGCCGATGCCCAGGCCAATCCCGCCGATGAAGCCGTAGCCGAAGTAGACCAGCCACAGATTGCCGGTGCTAATGCCCAGCGTGGCTACGAAGAAGCCCAGCACCCACAACGCGCCGGAGACGACCATCGAGGCCCGCGGTCCGACGCTTTCCACCCACGAGCCGAAGAGCGCCGAGGATGTGCCCAACATGCCGATGGCCAGAGAGAAGATCCACCCCACCGCCACTTCGCCGACACCGAAGTGCTCCATCATGGGCTTTTTGAACACGGAGAAGCCGTACACCTGGCCGATGGAGAGGTGGATGGCCAGCGCCGCCGGGACGACCAGCCAGCGGTTGAATTCCTTGGGCGCGATGATTGCGCTGCGGGAGAAGAAGGACATGGGACGATACCTAGCGTCGGCGTGCATAAATTACGAGCGGAATCATAACCCGCACGTATGACTCAGCGAAAAGCTTCCATTCACGCCACCCCGAGGACGCGAAAACGCCCCCGGCTCGGTGGGAACCGGAGGCGTCATCAAGCAATCAGGCGAGCGCGAGCTAGACGCGCTGCATCTTGCCGTCCTTGTCAACGAACGGGAAGCCGAGGTGGCGCAGGAGCGCGCGGCCTTCCTCGTCGTTGGTGGCGGTGGTCACGAGCGTGATGTCCATGCCGCGGACGCGATCGATCTTGTCAATGTCGATCTCGTAGAACATGGTCTGCTCGGACAGGCCGAAGGTGTAGTTACCCGCACCGTCGAACTGCTTGTCGGACAGGCCACGGAAGTCGCGGATACGCGGGAGGGCGACCGTCAGGAGGCGGTCGAGGAACTCCCACATGCGGTCGCCGCGGAGGGTGACCTTCGCGCCGATCGGCATGCCCTCGCGGAGCTTGAAGTTCGCGATGGACTTCTTCGCGCGGCGCAGCTGCGGCTTCTGGCCGGTGATGGCGGTGAGGTCCTCGAGCGCGCCGTTGATCACCTTGGAGTCGCGGGCGGCGTCGCCGACACCCATGTTCACCACGATCTTGGTCAGGCCCGGGATCTGCATGACGTTGTCGTAGTGGAACTCGTCGTTGAGCTTGCCGCGGATCTCGTCCTGGTAACGGGTCTTCAGGCGCGGGGTGTAGTTCTGAATGCTCTCAGTCATTAGATGTCCTTCCCGTTCGACTTGGCGACGCGGACCTTCTTGCCGTCCTCGTCGAAGCGGTAGCCGACGCGGGTCGGCTTGCCCTCGGAATCCAGGATCATCACGTTGGAGACGTGGATCGGGGCCTCCTGGGTGACAATGCCGCCGGACTCTGCGCCGCGCTCCGTGTAGGAGTTGGCGACGTGCTTCTTGATGCGGTTCACGCCCTCGACGAGGACCTTGTCGCGCTGCGGGTACGCCTCGATGACGCGGCCCTGGGCTCCCTTGTCCTTACCGGCGATGACCTGGACCATATCGCCCTTCTTGATCTTCATAAGTTAGATCACCTCCGGTGCGAGAGACACGATCTTCATGAAGCGCTTGTCGCGCAGCTCACGGGCCACCGGGCCGAAGATGCGGGTACCGCGCGGCTCGGTGTCGTTCTTGATGATGACGGCAGCGTTCTCGTCGAACGCGATGTAGGAGCCGTCCGGGCGACGGGTCTCCTTCTTCGCGCGGACGACGACGGCCTTCACAACCTCACCCTCCTTGACGTTGCCGCCCGGGGCAGCTTCCTTCACGGTGGCGACGATCGTGTCGCCGATGCCGGCGAAGCGTCGGGTCGAGCCGCCGAGGACGCGGATGCACAGCAGTTCGCGCGCACCCGTGTTGTCGGCGACCTTCAGACGCGATTCTTGCTGAATCACAGTTGGTCTCCTGACCTGGGTCAATGTGCGCCAGATTTCCGTCCTGCACGCACGTGGTCAATGCTTTTCGGTGCCCATTGCTTATCGACGAACCTCGCGGGCCCGTTCCTCGCACACGAGGAGGAGCGCAGCGTGGTCGAAGGGTCTCGGATACTCCACTCGGAAACGCGCGTCGCACCCGACCAGCAGTAGACAACTGGGTTATTCAACCACGAGCTGGGCCGATTCCCCAAATCGCCCGCGGGCGCGGGCGTCCTCGTCCCGCCGTTAAGTATCACCTCTTGTACGGTGGTCGCCGTGAGTTTCTACGAAGCCGCCCCGCACGCCATTAAGAACAAGGTCGACCTGTTCACCCAGGAGCCCGCCCGTTTCGCCACCCGTGCCGTCCTCGCCGGCGTGTACCTCGGCATCATGACGGCGTTCGCCGCGTCCACCGCCCAGCTTCTCGACGTCTACGCCCCCGGCTGGGGAAAGTACGCCTTCGGCGGCATCTTCGCGTCGACGCTCTACATCATCATCGTGTTGCAAGGCGAGCTCGCCACCGGCGACATGATGTTCATGACGTACGGCGCCGTCCACAAGAAGAACGACCCGTGGCGGGGCTTCCTCCTCGTCGTATTTGTCACCTTCTTCAACCTCCTCGGCGCGGTGGCGATCTCCTGGCTGATCTCCAAGACGACGATGGGCCAGCACGTGGAGCCGGACGGGTTCCTCCACGATCTGCTCATGTCCAAGCTGCAGAAGGGCAGCGGCACCCTGTTCGTCGAGGCGATCCTGGCCAACATCGTGGTCAACATCGCGTTCATGCTGGCCACCCAGGCGGGCAAGGACTACAGCGCGAAGCTGTGGGGCGTCATCCTCATCATCCCGTCCTTCGCCACAATGAGCTACGAGCACTCTATCGCGAACTTCATCCTCACCTGCCTCGGCGGCTTCACCCTGGGCGCGGACGCGATCGAAGGGTTCACCGCCTGGAACGTCATGCGCAACTGGGTCATCGTGTGGCTGGGCAACTTCGTCGGCGGCGGCTTCATCATGGGCGGCATCTACGGCTGGCTCAACCTCACCAAGACGGACTACAAGGACTAGTGTCGCCCCGTCTGCCAGAATGGGACGGGTGAATACCCAGACCCCCGACGTCCTCGAGGCCGTGCGCGGCGTACGCGAGGCCGTCGCCGACACGTCGCTGCCTGTCGACGTCGCACCAGAGGCCCGCGCCATCGTCAACCAATTCGACGACTACGTCCTGCCCCGCCTGGCCAACCTCGACGCGCCGCTCCTCGCCGTCATCGGCGGCTCGACCGGCTCCGGCAAGTCCACGCTCGTCAACGGCCTGCTGCGCGAGCGCGTGTCCAACCCGGGCGTGATCCGCCCGACGACGCGCCAGCCGGTGCTCGTGGCCAACCCAGGCGACGCCGAGTGGTTCAACTCGCCACAGGTCCTGCCCGGGCTCACCCGCTCGCACGGGGCCGGCAACGAGCAGTCGACAACGCTTCGCGTCGTCGAGACGCAGCGCGTCCCCGAAGGCCTCGCCCTCCTCGACGCGCCCGACTTCGACTCCATCGACGACCAGAACCGCGCGCTTGCCTCCCAGCTCCTCGCGGCGGCGGACCTGTGGATCTTCGTCACCACCCCCGCGCGCTACGCCGACCAGCTGGTGTGGAACTTCCTCAACGACGCCGCCTCGCGCGGCATCGAGGTCGTCGTCGTGCTCAACCGCCTCGACGAGAAGGCCGCCCAGACCGTGCCGGACGACCTGCGGCGGATGATGAACGAGGCCGGCCTCGGCCAGGCCACCGTGTTCACGGTGCCGTTCGTCACGGACCTCGGCGAGGAAGCGCGCGGCGAGTTCCTCGGCGAGGAGCTCGTGGCCCCGCTGCGCGACTACCTCACCAGCCTCGCCGAAGACACCGTCGCGCGCCGGGATGTCGCCGGCAAGACCGTCGCCGGCGCGGTCGAGGCGGCGCTCGAGCGTGTCGACGCCCTCGTGGCCCGCCGCGAGCGCCAAGAGAACTTTGCCAACCAGCTCGACGCGGCGATCCACGAGTTCTACACCGCCGCCACGCGCCACGTCATCGACGCCACCTCCGACGGCCAGCTGCTGCGCAGCGAGGTGATGGACCGGTGGCAGGACGTCATCGGCACCTCCGACGTCGTCCGCGGGTTCGAGCGCTGGTTCTCGAACGCCGTGGACAAGGTGGGCAGCTTCTTCACCGGCGAGCCCGCGCCGCTGCGGGAAGTGGAGACGGAGATCGAGTCCGGCCTGCACGCGGTCATCGTGGACGCCGCGGAGACTGCAGCCGCGCGCGCCTGGTCCCACACCGGCGCGGTCGCCCCGGAGCTGCGCGCCGACGCCGACCCGGCGCTCGCCCGCGCCAGCGCGGACATTTCGGAGCAGGCGGCGCAGCTCGTGCGGGACTGGCAGCGCGCGCTTATCGAGCGTATCCAGGACACCGCCGGCGACAAGCGCCAGCGCGCCCGCATCATGTCCTTCGGCCTCAACGTGGTCACTGTCGCGCTCATGCTCGCCGTCTTCGCCTCCACCGCGGGCATCACGGGCGGCGAGGTGGCCATCGCGGGCGGCTCCGCCGTCGTGGGCCAGAAGCTGTTGGAAACCATCTTCGGCGAGGACACTGTGCGCCGCATGGTCACCGACGCGCGCAGCGACCTGAACGAGCGCCTCGGCGAGCTCTTCGCCGCCGAGCGCGACCGCTACCACGCACTCACCGACCCGCTCCTCGAGGGCGCGACCGCGGACCAGATCCGCGACGCGTCCGCGCAGGCGCGCCGCGCGGTGGACGTGAAGCTGCTCGGCGTCGCCCCGAAGCAGGAGCTCACGCGTATCGACGACCCTGCGGCCGAGTCCGTCGAGGAAAGCTTCCAAAACGGCACCCTGCGCGGCCTGTTCGACCAGCTACGCGGCACGTTCGGCAAGGGGGGCGACGGTGGCGCTGTTTAAGAAGCAGGCGGGGCTGGGCGAGCGCCTCGCCGCACTCGAGGAGGCGGCCCAGATCGGTGCGCCGTACCTCGCCCCGGAGCGCCGGGAGCGCCTTGAGCAGGTGGCGCACGCCGGCGCGCAACGCCGCGCGCTGAGCGCGGAGCACACCGTCGTCGGGTTCTTCGGCGCCACCGGATCCGGCAAGACGAGCCTGTTCAACGCCGTCGTCGGCGAGGACCTCGGCAAGGCCGCCGCGCGGCGCCCCACCACATCCTCCCCGCTCGCCGCCATCTGGCAGCCGGCGGGCTCCGAGGAGCTGCTCGACTGGCTCGGCGTCGAGGACCGCCGCGAACGCCCCGGCGAGTTCGCCCCCGGCGCGGGCCCCATCATCCTGCTCGACCTGCCCGACTTCGACTCCTTCGAACTGTCCAACCGCGCGATCGCGGAGCGCCTCGCCGGCCAGGTGGACGTGCTCGTGTGGGTCTCCGACCCCGAGAAGTACGCCGACAGCGTCATCCACAACGAGTTCATCCGGCCCCACGCGAACCACTCCGCGGTCACGCTCGCGGTGCTGAACAAGTCGGATCTGCTCGCCGCGCGCGACGTCGACACGGTTGTGGCCTCCTACGCGGGGCTGCTGCGTGACGACGGCCTCACCAACGTCCAGGTCGTCCCCACCTCCACGCTCACCGGCGCGGGTATCGACGACCTCCGCCGCGCCATCACCCGTGTAGCCAAGGCGCGCACGGCCCAGACCGCACGCATCGAGGCGGACATCGTCTCCGCCACGCAGGACTACGCGGGGGCGAGGGGCACCGGAGGCGTCGCTAAGCATGCGAAGCGCGACATGGACGAAGTACTCGCCCAGGCCGCGGGCGCGGACCGCATCGCGGAGACCACCGCCGCCGCGTACCGCAAGCGCCTGCACGAGCGCACGGGCTGGTTGCTTACCTCCTGGGTGACCAAGTTCAAGCCGGACCCGCTGCGTCGGCTGGGCCTGCGCGAGGCGCCCGACGAGCTCGGCGTGCACCGCACCTCGATGCCCGAGCTCGACGCGGCCTCGAAGGCGGTGGCGAACCGCGGCGTGCGCGACTACGCGGCCGCCGTCGCCGACGGGCTGCCGCACGAGTGGTCCGCCGCCGTCGCGGACCGCTCCGAGGAAATCTCGCGGTCCCTGCCCGCCGAGCTTGACCGCGCCGTCGCGCGCGCGGAGCTGCCCGCGGAGCCGTCGAAGGGGTGGAACGCGCTCAAGGTCGTGCAGTGGCTCGCGCTGCTCGCCGCGCTCGTGGGGGTGCTGTGGTATCTCCTCGTCGCGTTCGTGCCGGGCGCGCTCACTCCCCTGCTCGGTGACACGCTCGTCCCCGGCGTGGAGGGCTGGCCGATCCCGACGCTGCTCATCATGGCGGGCCTGCTCACCGGGCTGGTCATCGGCCTGGTCACCGCGGTGTTCGGCGGGATGCTCGGCTCCGGGGTGAAGCGCCGCACCCGGGCCGCGGTGCGCGAGCAGGTGGCGGCGGTCTCGCAGACTGCGGTCGCTGACCCGCTCTTGGCCATCCGCGCGGACTACGACCGCTTCGCCGAGCGCATCGCCGTCGCGGCGGGGTAGCCGGTACGGTCGGGGGCATGGCACGCATCCCGAGAGTCCTGTCCATCGCCGGCACCGACCCCACCGGCGGCGCCGGCGTTCAAGCCGACCTGAAGTCCATCGCGGCCGCCGGCGGCTACGGCATGAGCGTGGTCACTGCCCTGGTGGCCCAGAACACCCAGGGGGTGCGGGAGATTCACACGCCCCCGCAGGCCTTCTTGCGCGCGCAGCTCGACGCCGTCTTCGACGACGTCGACGTTGACGCGGTGAAGATCGGCATGCTCGGCGACGCGGAGACTACCGCCACCGTCGCTAACTACCTGGCCGCGCACCCTGTGCCGGTCGTGGTGGTGGACCCGGTGATGGTGGCCACCTCCGGCGACCGGCTGCTCACCGCCGACGCCGAGGACGCCCTGCGCGAGCTCGTCCGGGATCACGCCACCGTGACCACCCCGAACATCCCCGAGCTCGCGGTGCTGACTGGGCAGCCTGAGCCGGAATCCTTCGACGCTGCGGTTGCGCTGGGGCGCGAATACGCCCGCGAGGCGGGCGTGAGCGTGCTGGTCAAGGGTGGCCACCTGGACGGCAGCCTCGCCTCAAACGCGTTGGTCTCCCCCGACGGCGCCACCCACACCGCCGAGGTGCCGCGCGTTGACACCGAAAACACGCACGGCACCGGGTGCTCGCTGTCGTCCGCGCTGGCGACGCGGATGGTGCTGGACAGCGCCGAGGACGCCGTCACCTGGGCGTCGTCCTGGCTTCACGAGGCCATCGCCCACGCCGACGAGCTCCGCGTCGGCCGGGGCCACGGGCCGGTGCACCACTTCCACCGTCTCTACCGGCTCGCGGGCGGGGTGTAGCTACTCGGCGCCGACCACGGTAGAACCCGCGGCGGCAGCATCGCCCTCGGGGCGCTTCGGCTCCACGGCGAACAACGCGTCGCCCGCGGCGACATCCCCCGGCAGCAGCAGGCTCGGCAGCACGTCGCCGACCTTCTTGGTGTTGGACACCACCACCGGCGTGGTCGCCTCGTAGCCGGCGGCTTCAATGCCGGCAATGTCGAACGCGGCCAGCAGATCCCCTGCGCGAACCTGGTCGCCCTTTTTCACCTGCGGGGAGAAGTGCTCGCCCTTGAGGTTGACGACGCGCGCGGCTTGGACCGCTCTGCGCTGTTGGCGCTGGGGGCGGACGAGTGGCGCGAGATCCTCGATTTCGCCGCGCGCGCCGCCGCCATCACCGTCTCGCGCACAGGCGCCGATACGCCCTACCTGCACGAGCTGGGGTAGAGCGGCCCGCCCCAGACCTGTTCTGCGCGCCGCTCACGAATTTGCCGGATGGTATAGCGGCGCGCCCCCGCTGCTATACCATCAGGCTTTTACTGGAAATCATGTTCAACTTCACCTGGGTAAACACAAGGTTGAACGCGTGATCGTATAGTGCCGCTCGAGGCGCTGCTATACCATCACGCGGCCCGGCTACTCCACAGTGACGGACTTCGCCAGGTTGCGCGGCTGGTCCACGTTGAGGCCGCGCGCCTCGGCGACCGCGCAGGCGAAGATCTGCAGCGGGATCGTGGACAGCAGCGGCTGCATGAGGCCGGCGGTCTCCGGGATGCGGATGACGTGGTCGGCGTAGGCCACCACATCCTCGTCGCCCTCCTCCGCGATGACGACGGTCACGGCGCCGCGGGCGCGGACCTCCTGAATGTTGGAGACGACCTTGGCGTGCAGGTTGTTCCGCGAGCGCTTGGACGGCACGATGATGAACACCGGCTGCCCCTCCTCCACGAGCGCGATTGGGCCGTGCTTGAGCTCGCCGGCCGCGAAGCCCTCGGAGTGCAGGTACGCGACCTCCTTGAGCTTCAGCGCGCCCTCGAGCGCGACCGGGAAGCCGACGTGGCGGCCGAGGAAGAGCACGGACTTCGCGTCCTTCATGTCCTCGCCGAGCTGCTTGACTTGGTCCTCGTTGTCCAGCACGCGCTGGATCTTCTCCGGCATGTCTTGGAGCTCGGCGATGATCTGGCGGATCTCGTCGGCGTACTTGTCGCCGCGCACCTGCGCGAGGTACAGCGCGAGCAGGTAGGCGGCAACGATCTGGGAGATGAACGCCTTCGTCGACGCGACGGCGATCTCCGGGCCGGCGTAGGTGTACAGCGACGCGTCCGCCTCGCGCGGGATAGAGGAGCCGACGGTGTTGCAGATGGCAACGACCTTCGCGCCCTGCTCGCGCGCGTGGCGCACGGCCATCAGGGTGTCCATGGTCTCGCCGGACTGGGACACGGCCACCACGAGCGTGCGGTCGTTGACAATCGGGTCGCGGTACCGGAACTCGTGGGCGAGCTCCACCTCCGTCGGGATGCGGCACCAGTGCTCGATGGCGTAGCGCGCCACCTGCCCCGCGTAGGAGGCGGTGCCGCAGGCGACAATGATGATCTTGTTGATGGAGCGCAGCGTCGATTCGTCGATGCGCAACTCGTCAAGGGTGAGCTTGCCCTCCTCGTCAAAGCGGCCGTAGAGCGTGTCGCGCACGGCGGTTGGCTGGTCGTGGATCTCCTTTTCCATGAAGGAGTTGTAGCCGCCCTTCTCCGCGGCGGTGACGTCCCACTCGACGGTGAACGGCTTTGCCTCCGCCGGGTTGCCCTCGAAGTCGGTGACCTCGTAGCTGTCGGCGGTGATGGTGACAATCTGGCCGTTGTCCATCTCCACCGCGTTGCGGGTGAACTCGATGAAGCCGGCGACGTCCGAGCTGAGGAAGTTCTCCCCCTCGCCCACGCCGATGACCAGCGGCGAGTTCCAGCGCGCGGCCACGATGCGGTCCTGCTGGTCCGCGTGGATCGCGAGGAGCGTGAACGCACCCTCGAGGCGCTGGGCCGTGAGCTGCATCGCGCGGGTGAGGTCGCCACCCGCCTCGTTGTCGTAGATGTCCAGCAGCAGCGCGCCGGCGACCTCGGTGTCGGTCTCGGACTTGAAGCTATAGCCCTTATCGACGAGCTCCGCCTTGAGGTGCGCGAAGTTCTCAATAATGCCGTTGTGAACCACCGCGAGGCGGCCGTCGCCCACGACGTGGGGGTGCGCGTTCGCGTCGGTCGGGCCGCCGTGCGTCGCCCAGCGGGTGTGCCCGATACCGAGGTTGGATGCCGGGATCGGGTTGTCCGCGATCTCCGCCTCGAGGTCGGCGACCTTGCCGGCCTTCTTGCGGCACTCGATCGTGCCGTCGTTGACCACGGCGACGCCGGCCGAGTCGTACCCGCGGTACTCCAGGCGGCGCAACCCCTCGATAATCACATTCTTCGCGTCGCGCTCAGTCGTGCCCGAGCCCACGTATCCAACGATTCCACACATAATTCGGCATGGTACCTTGGCGCGCCGCCCCAGTTGCACCCGGCCAGCAAAAACCCCGCCCTGGTTTGCACCGGGGCGGGGTGATCGTCGAGAAGCAACTGCTCCTTAGCGGGCCTTCTCGATGATGTCGACGAGACGGAAGTGCTTGTCCTTGGACAGCGGGCGGGTCTCCTCGATGTGGACGAGATCGCCGATGCCGGCCTCGTTGTTCTCGTCGTGGGCCTTCACGCGGGTGGTGGTACGCACGATCTTGCCGTAGAGGGCGTGGGACTTGCGGTCCTCGACCTCGACGACGATCGTCTTGTCCATCTTGTCGGACACGACGTAGCCACGGCGGCGCTTCTGCAGGCCCTTCTCCTTGGGCTGCGCAGGGGTGTGCTTGTCGCCCTTGGTGGTGTTCTCGGTCACGTTTGCCTCACTCATTGTTATGCCTCAGCTCCCGTGGACTCGGGGACGACGGACAGGCCGAGCTCGCGCTCGCGCAGCACCGTGTAGATGCGAGCGATGTCGCGCTTCACGGTGGAGATGCGGCGGTTGTTGGTCAGCTGGCCCGTCGCGAGCTGGAAGCGCAGGTTGAACAGCTCTTCCTTCGCCTCGTTGAGGCGGGCCTTCAGCTCGTCGTCGGTGAGCTCGCGGAACTCAGATGCAGGGGTACCGGTTGCCATTAGAACTGGTCCTCCTTCTTGATCACGCGGACCTTGCACGGCAGCTTCGCGCCGGCGCGGCGCAGAGCCTCGAGTGCAACTTCCTCGTTCGGGTAGGACATTTCGAACAGGATGCGGCCAGGCTTGACGTTGGCCACCCACTTCTCCACCGGGCCCTTACCGGAACCCATACGCACGCCGAGCGGCTTCTGGGTCAGCGGGCGATCCGGGAAGATGTTGATCCACACCTTGCCACCGCGCTTGACGTGGCGGTTGATGGCGATACGTGCGGACTCGATCTGGCGGTTGGTGATGTACGCCGGCTCGAGCGCCTGCAGACCGTAGTCGCCGAAGGTGATCTTGTTGCCACCCTTGGACACGCCAGAACGGGTCGGGCGGTGCTGGCGGCGGTACTTCACGCGCTTAGGGATGAGCATGAATTAGCCCTCCTTCTTCTGCTCTGCACGCTGGCGGCGCTGGCCGCCGCGGCGCGGGCGACGGTCGCGGTCGCCACGGCCACCGCGATCGTTCTTCGGAGCGTTGAGCTCGGACTCGCGGACACCGCCCACGACGTCGCCCTTGTAGATCCACACCTTGACGCCGATGACGCCGAAGGTGGTGTGTGCTTCAGCCGTGCCGTAGTCGATCTCCGCGCGGAGGGTGTGCAGCGGCACGCGGCCCTCGTGGTAGCGCTCGACACGGGACATTTCCGCACCGCCGAGGCGGCCGGACGTCATAACCTTGATGCCCTTGACCTGCGGGTTGCGCATCGCGGACTGGATGGCCTTACGCATGGCGCGACGGAACGCGACACGGTTGACCAGCTGCTCGGCGATGGACTGCGCAACGAGAGTCGCGTCGGCATCGATGTTCTTGACCTCGATGATGTTGAGGGCGACCATCTTGCCGGTGAGCTTCTCCAGCTCGCGGCGGATGCGGTCGGCCTCGGCGCCGCGGCGGCCGATCACGATGCCCGGGCGCGCGGTGTGGATGTCCACACGCACGCGGTCGCGGGTGCGCTCGATGACGATGTCAGAGATGCCGGCGCGCTCGAGGTTCTTCTCGAGGTACTCGCGGATCTTGATGTCCTCGGCGACGTAATCGGCATAGTTCTTGTCGGCGTACCAGTGGGACTTCCAGTCGGAAGTGATACCCAGGCGCAGGCCGTGCGGGTGAATCTTCTGGCCCATTACTTGGCCCCTTCCTTGGACTCGACAACAACGGTGATGTGGGAGGTGCGCTTCCGGATCTGGAAGGCGCGGCCCTGGGCGCGCGGCTGGTAGCGGCGCATCGTCGGGCCCTCGTTGGCGTAGCACTCGGAGATAACGAGCGTGCGCGGGTCGAGACCGAAGTTGTTCTCGGCGTTGGCGGCCGCGGAGGCAACCACCTTCGCCACGTCCTTGGCGGCGTCCTGCGGCGCGTACTTCAGGATCGCGAGGGCCTCGGCGACGTCCTTGCCACGGACGAGGGCCAGCACGCGGCGGGCCTTCATCGGGGAGACGCGGACAAACTTGGCCGTCGCGGATGCAGTGGTGATCGTGTCAGCCATTGCTTATCGACGTCCCTTCTCTTGCTTGACGTGACCCTTGAAGGTCTTGGTCGGTGCAAACTCGCCGAGCTTGTGGCCGACCATGGACTCGTCGACGAACACCGGCACGTGCTTGCGACCGTCGTGGACGGCGAAGGTGTGGCCGATGAAATCGGGGAGAATGGTCGAACGGCGCGACCAGGTCTTGATGACCTGCTTGGTGCCAGCCTCGTTCTGAGCGTCCACCTTGTTGAGGAGGTGCTCGTCGACGAACGGGCCTTTCTTCAGGCTACGTGGCATGTCTGTTTACCTCCTCTTAGCGCTTCTTCGAGCGGCGGCGCCGCACGATCATGTTGTTGGAATAGCGGTTCGGGTTGCGGGTGCGGCCTTCCTTCTGGCCCCACGGCGACACCGGGTGGCGGCCACCCGAGGTCTTGCCCTCGCCACCGCCGTGCGGGTGGTCGACCGGGTTCATCACCACACCACGCACGGTCGGGCGCCAGCCCTTCCAGCGCATGCGGCCGGCCTTACCCCAGCGGATGTTGATCTGGTCGGCGTTGCCGACCTCGCCCACGGTCGCGCGGCAGCGGATGTCCACGCGGCGGATCTCGGAGGACGGCATACGCAGCACGGCGTACTTGCCCTCCTTACCCAGCAGCTGGATGGACGTACCGGCGGAACGTGCGAGCTTCGCGCCCGCGCCCGGCTTGAGCTCCACGGCGTGGATCGTCGTACCGGTCGGGATGTTGCGCAGCGGCAGGTTGTTGCCCACCTTGATGTCGGCATTCGGGCCGGACTCGACGACGGTGCCCTGGGTGAGGCCCTTCGGCGCGATGATGTAGCGCTTCTCACCGTCGTAGTAGTGCAGCAGCGCGATGTTCGCGGTGCGGTTCGGGTCGTACTCGATGTGCGCGACCTTGGCCAGCACGCCGTCCTTGTCGGAGCGGCGGAAGTCGATCACGCGGTAGCGACGCTTGTGGCCGCCGCCGCGGTGACGGGTGGTGATGTGGCCGTGGGTGTTACGGCCGCCCTTCTTCGGGAGCGGGCGCAGCAGCGACTTTTCCGGGGTCGTGCGAGTGATCTCGTCGAACGCGGAAACGGAGCTGGCACGGCGACCCGGAGTTGTCGGCTTGTACTTGCGAATAGCCATAGTTGTTCCTTTTCTATCGAGTCGTCTTAAGCGGTTGCGCCGCCGAAGATGTCGATGGAGTCGCTGCCCTCGCGGAGCGTGACGTAGGCGCGCTTCGTGTCCTTGCGCTGGCCGAAGCCGGTGCGGGAGCGCTTGCGCTTGCCCTCGCGGTTCGCGGTGTTCACGGAAGCGACGTCGACGCCGAAGATCTGCTCCACGGCAATCTTGATCTGGGTCTTGTTGGCCGACGGATCCACAAAGAACGTGTAGGTGTTCTGCTCCATCAGGCCGTAGCTCTTCTCGGAGAGCACGGGCGCGATGATGATGTCGCGCGGGTTCGCGATCTTAGCCATTTACTTCTCCTCCTCCGCAGCGGCGTTTGCGAGCGCCTTGTCGCGGTTGATGAAGGTGTGCAGCGCCTCGACCGAGAACACGACATCGTCAGCGTTGAGGACGTCGTAGGCGTTCAGCTGAGCCGGCTCAATGACGTGGACGCCCGGCAGGTTCCTTGCGGAGAGGCGGGAGTTCTGGTCATCACGGCCGATCACGAGCAGAACCGCCTTGCGGTCCGTGAGGCGCTCGATGAATGCGCGGGCGGACTTCGTCGACGGGGTCTGGCCCGGGACGAGATCCTCCACGACGTGGATGCGCTCGTTCTGTGCGCGGTTGGTCAAAGCACCCGCGAGGGCGGCCTTGATCATCTTCTTCGGCGTGCGCTGCGCGTAGGAACGCGGCTGCGGGCCGTGCACGGTGCCGCCGCCGGTGAAGTGCGGCGCACGGGTCGAACCCTGGCGAGCGCGGCCGGTGCCCTTCTGGCGGAACGGCTTCTTGCCACCGCCGGAGACCATGCCACGGGTCTTCGTCTTGTGGGTGCCCTGGCGCTTGGCAGCAAGCTGTGCGTTCACAACCTGGTGCATCAGCGCCACGGATGCCTCGCGGTCGAAGTACTCGGCCGGGAGCTCGACGGTGCCGTTGGTGGCCCCGTCAGCGGTGTGGACTTCAAGCGTCAGGTTCGTCATGCGTGAGCACCGCCCTTCACTGCGGTCTTGACGGTAACAACGGAACCCTTCGCGCCCGGGATGGCGCCCTTGATCAGGATGAGGTTGTTGTCGCCGTCGATGCGTTGGATCTTCAGGTTCTGGGTGGTAACGCGGTTGCCACCCATGCGGCCTGCCATGCGCGTGCCCTTGAACACGCGGCCCGGGGTCGCGCAGGCGCCGATGGAGCCGACGCGGCGGTGCGACGCCTGGTTACCGTGCGCGGCACCCTGGCCGGCGAAGCCGTGGCGCTTCATCGCGCCGGCGTAGCCGTGGCCCTTGGTGGTGCCGGCAACGTCGACGAAGGTGTCGCCCTCGAAGATGGTTGCGTTGAACTCCTGGCCGAGCTCGTACGCCGAGGTGTCGTCCATGCGGATCTCGGCGACGTAGCGGCGCGGGTTCACGCCAGCCTTCTTGAAGTGGCCGGCCTGCGGCTTCTTTGCCTTACGGGGATCGATGTCGCCGTAGGCGATCTGGATGGCGGAGTAGCCATCGGTTTCAGGGGTGCGGATCTGGGTGACCACGCACGGCCCAGCCTCGACGACGGTCACCGGGATAACTCGGTTGTCCTCGTCGAAGATCTGGGTCATGCCGAGCTTCTTGCCCAGAATGCCCTTGATCTGGTTGTCAGACATGTGTTAGTTCTCCACTACTTACGTCGGGATTGCTCTACTGGATGTTCACGTCGACGCTGGCCGGAAGGTCGATGCGCATGAGCGCGTCCACCGTCTTCGGCGTCGGGTCGAGAATGTCGATGAGGCGCTTGTGAGTGCGCATCTCGAAGTGCTCGCGAGAATCCTTGTACTTGTGGGGAGAACGAATCACGGCGTACACGTTCTTCTGGGTGGGCAACGGCACCGGGCCGACGACGCGGGCACCCGTGCGGGTGACCGTCTCGACGATCTTCTTCGCGGATGCGTCGATCGCCTCGTGGTCGTAGGCCTTGAGCCTGATGCGGATCTTCTGTCCCGCCACGCTTACCTCTTCCTCGCATCCCCACGTTCACCTCTCGCCTCGCTCGAAGTGAACGAAGTGAGACGAGATCGAAGCGGTGGGGTTTGTAGCTTCTAGTTTCTCTATAACGTTGTCCGGGCTGGGCCCTTGGCTCAACGCCAGTGTCGTTTTGACTGCCATGACACAACCGGAAGATGACCGCGCAAATAACTGCTGCTCAGTGCTTCCGCCGACCGGTGCTCGTCGATAAGCAACCGCTCAGGTGTCAGACTCGGAAGGGTGCGTGACCCTCGCGTACTGCCGCTGTTTATTTGCCATGGCCCTTCACCGGCCCGCCTTGCGGCGGATCCTCCGTCTTACGAAGGTGTCATGCTTGCCTAGCCACCGGCCGGTTTGACCCGGCCCATGTCAAGGCAACCTGGGTATTAAAACACAAGGTGGCCATCGACGCAAGCCTGCGTATCGACGACCTTTCGGCCCCCGCCAATTTCCCAAAGAACTGTGTACAGTTTGTATCCGAACCGTTCGTGTCCCGCGTCACCCCATAGGCGCGCGACGCCCTGGGACACGGCCGGCCCATTTGAAACACCTTTGAAAGGACCCGTCATGGCCGACAAGAACACCAACGAGAACACCCCGGCAACCTCCTCCACCGTCGTGGAGCCGGAGCAGACCCGCCCGCGCAACGAGAACCTCGAGACCGAGCACGGCAACACCGTCATCGACGACAACGTCGTGGGCAAGATCGCCGGCATCGCCGCCCGCGAGGTTTCTGGCGTGCACAACCTCGGCGGCGGCGCTGCCCGTATGTGGGGTGCTGTGCGCGAGTCCCTCACCTCCTCCACCAACGTCCAGCAGGGCGTGAACGTGGCGGTTGAGGACGGCCACGCTTCCGTCGCCGTTGCCATCATCGCCGAGTACGGCGTTGCCATCCACGAGCTGGCCAACGCGATCCGCGAGAACATCACCGTCGCCATCACCCGCATGACCGGACTCATCGTCGACCGCGTCGACGTCACCGTCCACGACGTGCACCTGCCGGAGCAGGAGACCACCGTCCAGGACGACGCCAACTACCAGGCCGTTAACCAGCCGGTGAACCAGCAGATCAACCAGTAGCCATGCCGTCCACCCCCGTTACCCGAGAGGTTGCGGAGGGCGTGCGCGACGCCGCGCTGGCCGTCGACGGGGTCAAGGCCCTGCACGGCGGCCGCCTCGGCGAGATTGCGACGTACCTGCCGAACGCGCGCGTCGAGGGCCTGCGGGCCATCTCGCGCGACGGCAGAGACGGCTTCGACGTGCACTTCGTCTACGACGTCGCCTGCGGCCGGACGGTCCAGGACGTCGCCGAGGACGTGCGCAACGCCGTGCTCGACGCCTCCGATGCCGCCTTCGTCGACGTCGTCGCCGGGGACGCGCAGTAAGCCGAACGCGCGACCGCGCTGGCGCCCGCTTCGCCCCACCTCACTGAACCGAAACGTGGTTTTCTCATGAATCTCTTTGCTAACAAGGCGCTCACCGGTGTGATCATTGGCATCGTCGTCGCCTTCTTTGTCACCTTCGGCGGATGGCCCGGCCTGCTCTGGCTGCTGCTGTTCACCATCATCGGCGGGGTTGTCGGTGCCCAGCTCGACGGCCGGCTCGACCTCACTGCCGCCATCAGCAACGGCAGCAGAGGCCGAAGCTAATGGATACGACCTTCTACCACATCAGCGAGCGCACCGTCGAGCGCGTGGCTGAGGTGGCGGCATCGACTGTGCCGGGTTGCCGCACGCTCGACGCCAAGCTCGCCGGCCTCGCCGGAAAGAGCTTCCCGCGGGTGAACGTGCGTCTCGACCAGACCTCGGGCACGGCCGCCATCGACGCCGAGATCGCGACGTTGTATCCCGCCCCCGTCGCCGCCATTTCCGATGCGGTGCGCGCGACGATCATCGCGCACGTTCGCACGCTCACCGGCTTGGACGTCTCGCGCGTCAGCATCGACGTCGCCAACGTCGAGTCCCTGGGCACGCGAGTGACGTGGGACGAGGTCGCCGAGCACGAGGCCTTTGTCATCCCGACGCCGATCCAGGTCTCCCCGACCCACGTGGTCCACCCCGTCACCTCGGAGCGCCGCGAACTCGACCCCGTCGTGGCTCGTTCGCTCGTCGATGACATGCGCAACGTCGTCGTGCCCGCGCCGCCCGCGGTCGAGCACCCCGAGACGCCCGCGCCTGTCACGCCCGAGTCCGTCGACGTGCCCGTGCCGGTGGAGCCCGTTGCTCCCGACGTGCCGGCGCCCGCTCGCCTCGTGCCGGTGACGACGCACCCGACGGAGGCGCGCGTGCCGTTCCCGCCGGAGCCCGTACGCCCGTGGATGCCGCAGGCCCGCGAGCCACAGCCGCGCCACCCGCGCGTGCCGGCGCCGAAGCCGCTCGACCGCATCAGCATCCAGCGCTTCGCCCGGCCGATCGACGTCTCGGCGCCTTCCATCAAGCCGCTTGAGCAGATCACCGTGCGCAGCGACCAGCCGAAGCCGATCACGGTAGAGCGCCACCAGCTCCAGCCGATCACGGTAGAGCGTCACCCGCTCACCCCGATCGAGATCGTGCCGGTGCAGCGCTCGGTGCCCGCCTCCCGGCCCGCGCCGGCGGCCGTGATCGTGCCCGTGCCGCCCGCTCCGAAGCCGCTCAAGGAAATCAAGATTGAACCGGTGGTGAAATACCATGACCGCTAACGCAACGCCCACCGCGGCCCCGGCGCCGCTCGGGCCGCACCCCGGCGACGAGCCGAGGGGTAACCCCGCCGCCCGCGGGCTCGCGGTTCTGACCAGCCTGCTGCTGCTCGCGCTCACGGGCGTGGCTCTGCGCGACCTCTGGTGCCACTACTACCGCAACGAGGCACCGTCCGACTCCTGGCTCGGCCAGACGTGGGACTACCTCGGCTCGTTTGTCACGGACGTCGCCCAGGTGACCCTCGGCATCGTCCTCATCATCGTCGGGCTCGTGCTCGTGTTCTACACCTTCAAGCCGCGCCCCCACGGCTACGTCCGCGTGAACTCCCCGGTTTCGCTGTGGACCCGCCCGGTGGACGTGGCGCGCAAGGCCACGAACACCGTGCGCAACGACCTCGGCGGCGAGCAGGTGCGCTCGAAGGCAGGCCGCAACCGCCTCAAGGTGGAGGTCGGCGACGACGGCACCGGCGCCGCGCTGCAGGAGCGCGTCACCCGCTCGCTGAACAACGAGTTCAAGAGCCTGGCCACCCCGCCCGCGGTCTCCGTGAAGCTGCTGCCGAACGCAACCGCGACGAACACGGCCGCGAACGCTGCGACGAACACAGCGGCCAACCCGGCCCCCGCCCCAGTCGCACCGGAGGTGCAGCGATGACCAAGACCCTCGGATTCTTCGACCGGCTGATCACGTTTTTGCTCGGCCTGCTGCTCATCTGCGTCGGCCTCGTGCCCATCGCGGAGTACTGGGACATCCCATACCTCTCCGACTGGGTCGAGGATCTCAACCGCCCGTGGCTTACCGAGTTCGCGTACGAGGACTGGTACATCAACGCGCTCATCGCCGCGTCGATCGTGCTGGGCATCCTCGGGCTGTGGATCCTGCTTGCAAACCTCCGCTCCCGCGCGTTCTCCAACCGCGGGATCTTACCGGCGGATCCGGAGCACGGCGAGACCATCGTGAACGTGCAGCGCGTCTCGGACGCCGCCTGCGACGCGCTCGAGCGCCTCGACGAGGTCGCGCAGGCCAAGTGCCGCGTCGCCATGGTCGGCCAGCGCCCGACGGCGACGTTCACGGTCACCGCGAACCCGAACTACCCCCTCGAGGACGCCATCCGCGTCGTCGAGGCGGCGGATCAGGACTTCCGCGTGGCTAACCACACCATGGAGATCGACACCGTGTGGAAGCTCAACCTCGACCGAGTCCCGGCCTAGGCCTCGAGCAGCAGCACGCGCTCCACACGCCCCAGCGACAGCGGCTCCCCGCCGCCCGCTGGGGCGATTTGCATGTCTTCCCCCGGCTCGCACCCAAGGATCGTCTCCCAGGCAACCCACCGCGAGCGCACTTCGCGTCCCACGGTCTCCCACACGCGGATGCGCTGCCCCACCACCGCGCGGCGCCCGTCCGCGAACTGCACGAGCCATCGCGCGTTGCCGATATCGCGCCTGCGCATCCCGCGTATCGACGGTGCACCTTCGGCCCCCACCCGCGCCACCAGCGACACTACGCCGAGGTGGTGTTCGACCCCGCCCTCGTCCGTGAGCACGAGCGGCAGGCCGGGCCCGGTCCTGCGCATCTGCGCGAACCGCCACACCGCGGGCATCCGGGCGCCGTCGACGGCGCTGCGCACGACCACGTAGGGTGGCGCAACGGTAACGAGCTGATCCGGGCCGATGGTGGTGATGGAGAGGGGGCCGGAGGTGGCGTCGATAAGCGACGGGTGCTCGCTCGAAAGCTCCCCGAGCATCTCCAGCAGCTCGGTGTCGCTCGTCCCCCACCGTAAGCCCCGGTTCTCGAGCACGCCGACGAGCTGCGCGAAGCTCAAGTCGGGCTGCCCCTCCCAAGCCTCCTGGAGCGCGGCGATGAGCTGGGGGATGCGGGTGGGGTCGTGCACACGGACAGCCTAGGGCATGCGAAAAGCCGCCGCCCAAACGGGCAGCGGCTTCAGGCTGTGCAGATCAGACGGGAATTAGTCGATGATCTTGGTCACGCGGCCAGCGCCGACGGTGCGGGAGCCCTCGCGGATAGCGAAGCGCAGGCCCTCGTCCATAGCGACCGGCTGGATGAGCTCGACGGTCATCTCAACGTTGTCGCCCGGCATGACCATCTCGGTGCCCTCCGGCAGCTTCACAACACCGGTCACGTCGGTGGTGCGGAAGTAGAACTGCGGACGGTAGTTGTCGAAGAACGGGGTGTGGCGGCCGCCCTCGTCCTTGGACAGGACGTAGACGGAACCCTCGAACTTGGTGTGCGGGGTGTAAGCGCCCGGCTTGATGACAACCTGGCCGCGCTCGACGTCCTCGCGCTTCAGGCCGCGGAGCAGCAGAGCGGCGTTGTCGCCAGCCTCAGCGGTGTCGAGGAGCTTGTTGAACATCTCGATGGAGGTGACGGTGGTCTTCTGCGACTTCTCGCGGATACCGATGATCTCGACCTCGTCGTTGAGGTTGAGCACGCCGCGCTCCACACGACCGGTGACCACGGTGCCGCGGCCGGAGATGGTGAAGATGTCCTCGATCGGCATGAGGAACGGCTTGTCGGTCTCGCGCTCCGGATCCGGGATGGAGTCGTCGCAGGCCTGCATGAGGTCGAGCACGGACTGAACCCACTTCTCGTCGCCCTCGAGCGCCTTGAGCGCGGAGATGTGGACGATCGGGGCGTCTTCGTCGTACTCCTGCTCGGCGAGCAGCTCGCGGACCTCCATCTCGACGAGCTCGATGATCTCCTCATCGTCAACCATGTCGCACTTGTTCAGCGCAACGAGGATGTACGGAACGCCCACCTGGCGGGCGAGGAGCACGTGCTCACGGGTCTGCGGCATCGGGCCGTCGGTCGCGGCGACCACGAGGATCGCGCCGTCCATCTGAGCAGCGCCGGTGATCATGTTCTTGATGTAGTCGGCGTGGCCCGGGGCGTCGACGTGAGCGTAGTGGCGCTTCGGGGTGTTGTACTCCACGTGGGAGATGTTGATGGTAATGCCGCGCTCGCGCTCCTCCGGAGCCTTGTCGATCGCGTCGAAGGCGAACGCCTTGTTCTCATCCGGGTAAGCGTCAGCCAGCACCTTGGTGATAGCGGCCGTGGTGGTGGTCTTGCCGTGGTCGACGTGACCGATGGTGCCGATGTTCACGTGCGGCTTAGTGCGCTCGAACTTTTCCTTTGCCACTGTATGTCCTCCTGGACTTCATGGTGGCTACGACCTTCGCAGCCACGTGGTTTTGCATTCGCCCCGCGTGCACGGGAGCCATTTCACAATGTGCCAGTTACAAGATCCTAGGTATCCAGAGGCCGTTTTTCAAACCGGCCGATCCGTTATCCCCGGACCAACCTAGAGGGTAACGGCCGACTCAGACACCGCCTTCGCCGCGGCTCGATGCCGCAATTGTCTCGGTGCCTCAGCCCGGCCGCTACCCCGCTAGGGCGAGCCCGTCGCCCCGGCCGGCCGCTGGCACGCGGCTCACCGGGCGGGCGTTCGGCTTAGTTGCCGTTGCGCTCGTCGATGATCTCCTGCGCGACGGACTGCGGAACCTCAGCGTAGGAGTCGAACACCATGGTGAAGTTCGCGCGGCCGGCGGTCGAGGAACGCAGGTCGCCGATGTAGCCGAACATCTCGGACAGCGGCACCTTCGCCTTGACCACCTTGGCGCCGGAGCGATCCTCCATGGCGTACACCTGGCCACGGCGGGAGCTGATGTCGCCGTTGACGGTGCCCATGTACTCCTCCGGGGTGACAACCTCGACGGCCATGAGCGGCTCGAGCAGGACCGGCTTCGCCTTCGCGACGGCCTCCTTGAGCGCCTGGGAACCGGCGACCTTGAACGCCATTTCAGAGGAGTCGACCTCGTGGTAGGCGCCGTCCTCGAGGGTGGCCTTGATGTTCACCAGCGGGAAGCCGGCGAGGTAGCCGTACTGCATCGCGTCCTGCACGCCGGCGTCGACGGACGGGATGTACTCCTTCGGCACGCGGCCGCCGGTGACGGCGTTCTCGAACGCGTACGTTGCGGACTGGCCCTCTTCCAGCTCCTCCGGATCCGGGTTGTACGGCTCGATGGTCATGATGACCTTCGCGAACTGGCCGGAACCACCCGTCTGCTTCTTGTGGGTGTAGTCGAGGTGCTCGACCTTCTTGCGGATGGTCTCGCGGTAGGCCACCTGCGGGGAGCCGATGTTCGCCTCGACTTTGAACTCGCGCTTCATGCGGTCGACCAGCACGTCGAGGTGCAGCTCGCCCATGCCGCCGATGACGGTCTGGCCGGTCTCCTCGTCGAGCTTGACAGTGAAGGTCGGGTCCTCCTCGGCGAGCTTCTGGATAGCGGTGCCGAGCTTCTCCTGGTCCGCCTTCGTCTTCGGCTCGATGGCCACCTGGATCACCGGGTCCGGGAAGTCCATGGACTCGAGGATGATCGGGTGATCCGGGTTGCACAGCGTGTCGCCCGTGGTGGTTTCCTTCAGGCCGATGAACGCGTAGATGTTGCCGGCGTCGGCGTGCTCGACCGGGTTCTCCTTGTTCGCGTGCATCTGGAAGAGCTTGCCCACGCGCTCCTTCTTGCCCTTCGTGGAGTTGAGCATCTGCTCCCCCGGGATTGCCTGGCCGGAGTAGACGCGTACGTAGGTGAGCTTGCCGAAGAACGGGTGCACGGCGATCTTGAACGCCAGCGCGGAGAACGGCTCATCGACGGACGGCTTGCGGGTGAGCTCCTCGGAGCCGTCCGCGGAGGTGCCGTGAACCTCGCCGATGTCCAGCGGGCTCGGCAGGTAGTCGACGACGGCGTCGAGGATCGGCTCGATGCCCTTGTTGCGGTACGCGGAGCCACAGAAGACCGGGTAGACCTCGGAGTTGACGGTGAGCTTGCGGATCGCGCCCTTGATCTCCTCCATGGTGAGCTCTTCGCCGCCGAAGTACTTCTCCATGAGCTCTTCGTCGGACTCGGCGACGGTCTCGAGCAGCTTCTCGCGGTACTCTTCGGCCTTGGCCTTGAGGTCGTCCGGGATCTCGGTGATCTGCGGCGGGGTGCCGGTCTCGACCTTGCCCGGCCACATGAGGGCCTTCATCTCGAGCAGGTCGATGACGCCGTCGAAGTCGTCCTCGGCACCGACCGGGATCTGCATAACCAGCGGCTTCGCGCCGAGGCGGTCGACGATGGTGCTCACGGTGAAGAAGAAGTCAGCGCCGAGCTTGTCCATCTTGTTGACGAAGCAGATGCGCGGCACGTCGTACTTCGCGGCCTGGCGCCACACCTGCTCCGACTGCGGCTCGACGCCCTCCTTGCCGTCGAACACGGCGACCGCGCCGTCGAGGACGCGCAGGGAGCGCTCGACCTCGACGGTGAAGTCCACGTGGCCCGGGGTGTCGATGATGTTGATCTGGTTGTTGTTCCAGAAGCAGGTCACCGCGGCGGAGGTAATGGTGATGCCGCGCTCCTTCTCCTGCTCCATCCAGTCGGTCGTCGCGCCACCGTCGTGCGTCTCGCCGACCTTGCGGTTGATGCCCGTGTAGAACAGGATGCGCTCGGTCGTGGTGGTCTTACCGGCGTCGATGTGGGCCATGATGCCGATGTTGCGGACCTTGGCAAGGTCCTTAAGCACTTCTTGTGCCACGTTGTTTACCCCAACTTTGAAGTCGTCGACGCCGTGCGGCGCCTGTGTCGGTCAGTTGTCCTTTGTCGATTCTGCCACTTGATCGCTCACGCGGCAGCATGAGGCCCGGTTGAGCGAAGAAAAACCCGGCAACGCTCTCGCCCCTTGCGGGGGCGGGTATGCAGTTTCCGGGTTTCCATCGTGCGGACCGCGCGGGCGATTACCAGCGGTAGTGGGCGAAGGCGCGGTTGGCCTCGGCCATCTTGTGCGTGTCCTCGCGGCGTTTCACGGATGCGCCGAGACCGTTGGACGCGTCCAGGATCTCGTTGGCGAGGCGCTCCGTCATGGAGTTCTCGCGGCGCTGGCGGGTGAAGGTGACCAGCCAACGCAGGGCGAGGGTGGTGGAGCGGGCCGGCTTCACGTCGACCGGGACCTGGTAGGTCGCGCCACCGACGCGGCGGGAGCGGACCTCGAGGTCCGGACGGATGTTGCCGATGGCCTTCTCGAGGGTGCCCACCGGGTCGGTACCGGTCTTCTCGCGGCACATCTCGAGCGCGCCGTAGACGATGCGCTCTGCCGTGGACTTCTTGCCGTCCTGCAGGATCTTGTTCACGAGCATGGTGACCAGCTCGGAATCGTAAACCGGATCCTTAACGACGGGACGCTTCGGTGCTTGCTGCTTACGCATTGATTACTGTCCCTTCTTCGCGCCGTAACGGGAGCGAGCCTGCTTGCGGTCCTTCACACCCTGGGTATCCAGCGCGCCGCGGACGATCTTGTAGCGGACACCCGGCAGATCCCTCACACGGCCGCCGCGCACGAGCACCATGGAGTGCTCCTGCAGGTTGTGGCCCTCGCCCGGGATGTAGGCGGAAACCTCGATGCCGGAGGTGAGGCGCACACGGGCGACCTTACGCAGCGCAGAGTTCGGCTTCTTCGGGGTGGTGGTGTACACGCGGGTGCACACGCCGCGGCGCTGCGGGGAGCCTTTCAGGGCGGCCGTTGCAACCTTGGCCTTCTTGTCGTGGCGGCCCTTGCGGACCAGCTGCTGAATAGTAGGCATTCACGCTCTTTCTAGTAGCGCGCCCCGCACACACTAGGCCGTACATGAAAAAATGGGGGCTCTTTTCCGGGGCCCTGCCGTTTTACATGAACTACCGTGTGAGCGAGTCGCTTGGAGTTCGTCGTACTTCGCACCGCCAGTCGCGGGCGAAACCTCGATGAATGTACACCGAAGGCTCGTCGTAAAGCAAACCGCGTATCGACGAACCTCCGATTACACTTCTGCGATGAATGGCGCTGCGCTGCGGGAGGTGGCTAGGGAGTCCGTGATTATCCCGGCACGGGCCGTGCGCTCGATGTTTCAGCATCTCCCCCAGCTGGGGACGGTCATCTGCCTGGGGCTCGCCGGCCGGCAAGCCGTGATCTGGCTAGCGTTTTGGATCTCTGGCTTCAACACACTCGCCGCGAACCTGATCATGCCGCTGGCGCCGCTTTCGGTAATGATGTCGCTCATTATCGCGCTGTGGCTGCTTAGGCCGTCGCTGCCGTTTCTTGCGGCGACGTTTCCGGACCGCAAGGAGACCTCCACTCGTACGCGGGTGGTTTCGGCGGGCAGCATGCTCATCTGTTCCTCGCCGTCTACTCCACGCACGGCATGCTCAAAGAGGACCTCGCCGCGTTCCGCCGCGCCGCCACCTACCCCCCGCTCACGCTGGGAGCACCTACCCAAGTTTGACCTCTTCTATACCGTCCAGGGCTCATCCCCGCTCACGCGGGGAGAACCATCTCAAGCGACGCTTGCCACGCCACGCATTCGGCTCATCCCTGCTCACGCGGGGAGCACGAGGTGTGGGACGGGGCGATGTGCCAAGAGCCCGGCTCATCCCCGCTCACGCGGGGAGCACCTGCGAATAGGGGGATTTGGCCGACCAAGTCCCGGCTCATCCCCGCTCACGCGGGGAGCACCTTTCCCACGTTCCATGCGTCACTTCACTTTTCGGCTCATCCCCGCTCACGCGGGGAGCACACCGCCTTCGGCGGTCGGGTTTTGAGTTTGCAGGGCTCATCCCCGCTCACGCGGGGAGCACCTCCGGGCCGCCTGGCCCGGTCGATGCTTCGACGGCTCATCCCCGCTCACGCGGGGAGCACACCTACGGCACGAACATCCGTGACCACTTCGAGGGCTCATCCCCGCTCACGCGGGGAGCACGTCGTCACGCCGCAACGCGGCCGCGCGCACCGAGGCTCATCCCCGCTCACGCGGGGAGCACCTTTCCCACGTTCCATGCGTCACTTCACTTTTCGGCTCATCCCCGCTCACGCGGGGAGCACGCCGGTATCGCCGCGCAACAAGGCGCGGACGGGCGCTCATCCCCGCTCACGCGGGGAGAACGTGGTCGGTGCGTGGTGCCGTGCAGGGCGAGAGGGCTCATCCCCGCTCACGCGGGGAGCACCCGAGCTTGACCTGCACAACGGCCGCGGGAGGGGGCTCATCCCCGCTCACGCGGGGAGCACTCCACGCTGCCGGTGACCTCGCCGGCGGTGTAGGGCTCATCCCCGCTCACGCGGGGAGCACTCCACGCTGCCGGTGACCTCGCCGGCGGTGTAGGGCTCATCCCCGCTCACGCGGGGAGCACCTTTCGCGTGTCGGCGATGTTGACGGGCTGGAGGGCTCATCCCCGCTCACGCGGGGAGCACGTGCTGGGTGATCCGCGCCGTGCCGCCGACGCGGGCTCATCCCCGCTCACGCGGGGAGCACCGTCGCGCTGCGGGTTGTCCGGTTGATGGGTTGGGCTCATCCCCGCTCACGCGGGGAGCACGGAGCAAGTGGCGCACGCCCACCCCGTCGAAGGGGCTCATCCCCGCTCACGCGGGGAGCACTTCCGCGAGTGCTTTCTCGGCGGGTACGCGGGGGGCTCATCCCCGCTCACGCGGGGAGCACTTGTGGGCTGCGGTGGTGATTGCCTGGCCGGCGGGCTCATCCCCGCTCACGCGGGGAGCACTTGTGGGCTGCGGTGGTGATTGCCTGGCCGGCGGGCTCATCCCCGCTCACGCGGGGAGCACGGACATGTCGTGCCCGTACGCCTTGACGCGGGCGGCTCATCCCCGCTCACGCGGGGAGCCCGGACATGTCGTGCCGGTACGCCTTGACGCGGGCGGCTCATCCCCGCTCACGCGGGGAGCACTCCGAAAACACGTCGTGAAGTAATTCTGCTGGGGGCTCATCCCCGCTCACGCGGGGAGCACCCCAGGCCGATACAGCTGATGTAGTCGCCGTCAGGCTCATCCCCGCTCACGCGGGGAGCACTCGCAGAACATGCACGGGTCGCCACCCTCGCCCGGCTCATCCCCGCTCACGCGGGGAGCACCGGACGGGTTCAGGCCAATGGGCTACGTCGAGGGGCTCATCCCCGCTCACGCGGGGAGCACAATCCCGACCCGCGCCCATGATCTGGACGCGGGGGCTCATCCCCGCTCACGCGGGGAGCACACTCTGGGGAATGCGGTGCAGCAGGCGCTGACGGGCTCATCCCCGCTCACGCGGGGAGCACACTAGGTGCGGGTCGGCCCAGCCTTGAGTTTGGGCTCATCCCCGCTCACGCGGGGAGCACCGGTTCGTCTGGCATAGCCCGGGCACGTGCAGGGGCTCATCCCCGCTCACGCGGGGAGCACTGCACAACGTCTTGGGTGCGCAGCAGGCTGGTGGGCTCATCCCCGCTCACGCGGGGAGCACCGGGTCAGCCACACCCAGGTACGCCAGCGTTGGGGCTCATCCCCGCTCACGCGGGGAGCACGCCGGCCGAATTCAGCGCGGAGAACTCGCCCCGGGCTCATCCCCGCTCACGCGGGGAGCACTGTATAAGCAGTTCCCGGACTCGCCGGACAAGAGGCTCATCCCCGCTCACGCGGGGAGCACGTCGGCTCGGTGTTCTATGCCGAGACTCAAGGGGGCTCATCCCCGCTCACGCGGGGAGCACCTTGGGTCTGTGTCGGGCAACGTGGCGTTGTCAGGCTCATCCCCGCTCACGCCGGGAGCACTCGCCATTCCTTCGCCCCGGTGCTGGGGCGCGTGGGCTCATCCCCGCTCACGCGGGGAGCACATGCCCGAATTCACCGACCCGCCGTTCCCGTCGGGCTCATCCCCGCTCACGCGGGGAGCACGACCCCGCGAGCGTTGAAGAAGCGGTTCGCCGCGGCTCATCCCCGCTCACGCGGGGAGCACCACTCATTGGTCGTCTCCTTTTCGGCTGGGAGGGGCTCATCCCCGCTCACGCGGGGAGCACGGCGTACGCCTCTGTCTTTGACACCGTCGATAGGGCTCATCCCCGCTCACGCGGGGAGCACCATGCCAACCGTCCCTGTGAACCGTGGGTCGTCGGCTCATCCCCGCTCACGCGGGGAGCACGGCCTTGAACTGCTGCCGAACGGGGAGTTCCGGGGCTCATCCCCGCTCACGCGGGGAGCACTTCACGATCAGCACGTGGGCCATCGCGGTCTTGGGCTCATCCCCGCTCACGCGGGGAGCACTTCTTGTAGGTGCCCGTATCCCCACCGTACGAGGGCTCATCCCCGCTCACGCGGGGAGCACGTGCACAACCGTGGCCGGTGCGGGCTGGTGGCGGGCTCATCCCCGCTCACGCGGGGAGCACTCACGACGGCGATCCGCGGTTGACGCAGCACATGGGCTCATCCCCGCTCACGCGGGGAGCACGACGGCCTGCGTGAACGTGTCTACTCGAAACGGGGCTCATCCCCGCTCACGCGGGGAGCACCAGGCCGTCGTGTGCGCCGGCGTTTCGAGTAGGGGCTCATCCCCGCTCACGCGGGGAGCACTCGTCAGACCGCGGCACCGCCCAACCCGCCACCGGCTCATCCCCGCTCACGCGGGGAGCACCTGCCGAAGGACTCCATCCGTCGTCGCGCGTCGGGCTCATCCCCGCTCACGCGGGGAGCACACACGGGCCGCTTCGAGCTTGTCGGCGGCCATGGGCTCATCCCCGCTCACGCGGGGAGCACGTGAAGGGCACTGGTGCGGCCGCGTTGACCGGGGGCTCATCCCCGCTCACGCGGGGAGCACGGAAGCGCTTGACCTGGAACCGGCTGTGATTACGGCTCATCCCCGCTCACGCGGGGAGCACCCGGGGAGGGGGCGCTCAAGGTCGGCCAATGCGGGCTCATCCCCGCTCACGCGGGGAGCACGTGATCAACGCTGTCGACCAGAAGCTAGTGCAGGGCTCATCCCCGCTCACGCGGGGAGCACACAGACACCCGAAAGAGAGAGACCACCACCATGGGCTCATCCCCGCTCACGCGGGGAGCACAGAATCATGGTGACGGGTTCTTGGGGCCGCTGGGGCTCATCCCCGCTCACGCGGGGAGCACCTGACGGCGAAGATGTCTGGGTCGCTGCAGGGGGGGCTCATCCCCGCTCACGCGGGGAGCACCTCTAGTCCTGCGGCGTATTCAGGCCTTGTCTAGGCTCATCCCCGCTCACGCGGGGAGCACCTCTAGTCCTGCGGCGTATTCAGGCCTTGTCTAGGCTCATCCCCGCTCACGCGGGGAGCACGTGGATCTGCTGGTGGACGAGGGCCTGGGTGTGGGCTCATCCCCGCTCACGCGGGGAGCACCACGACATGATCATCTGCCACCGCAGGGTGCTGGGCTCATCCCCGCTCACGCGGGGAGCACACGCCCGCACGAATCACGGGCCGGAGATGTGGAGGCTCATCCCCGCTCACGCGGGGAGCACGACCTGGCGGTTGATGATGGAGACGTCGATGAGGGCTCATCCCCGCTCACGCGGGGAGCACTCGTTCCTTTGGTTCTTGTTTAAATGGTTCTTGGGCTCATCCCCGCTCACGCGGGGAGCACTGAGTGGGAGATAGGAGTGGCGGAACCGTAATGGGCTCATCCCCGCTCACGCGGGGAGCACCCCGGGTTCACCCCGGCCTTCTTCTTCACCCTGGGCTCATCCCCGCTCACGCGGGGAGCACGAGCATTGTTCGTGCCGTCCGCGAAGGCGATTGGGCTCATCCCCGCTCACGCGGGGAGCACGCGTTCGCGGCGGCGCGGGTGAGGACACCGTCCGGCTCATCCCCGCTCACGCGGGGAGCACTCCGGTTTCGATTACATAGATGGTGTCGCCGGGGGCTCATCCCCGCTCACGCGGGGAGCACCAACCTAGGAGGTTTGAGCAATGTCCAACCCCGGGCTCATCCCCGCTCACGCGGGGAGCACGTCCCGGCTTCCGGTTACAGACCGGCCTGGTCGGGCTCATCCCCGCTCACGCGGGGAGCACTTCATGGGCGATCTCCTCCCGCGTCAGGGTTGGGGCTCATCCCCGCTCACGCGGGGAGCACGTCGGGTTTGACAGGTTGTTCAACGCGCAAAAGGGCTCATCCCCGCTCACGCGGGGAGCACTTGGGTTCCGGGCCGCGTATCGCGTTCGGCTGGGGCTCATCCCCGCTCACGCGGGGAGCACTTATGCCCAAAAGGAGGCGAATTGTGACGACTGGGCTCATCCCCGCTCACGCGGGGAGCACGAAACCTTCACGCCAGAATCCAGCAGGGCTTTGGGCTCATCCCCGCTCACGCGGGGAGCACCCGCCCGCCCCGTCACCCTGCCGGTCTACACCGGGCTCATCCCCGCTCACGCGGGGAGCACGCGCTGCTTGCCACCAGGTGTGGTGCGCGGGGTCGGCTCATCCCCGCTCACGCGGGGAGCACCTCATGGGCGATCTCCTCCCGCGTCAGAGTGGGGGCTCATCCCCGCTCACGCGGGGAGCACGGTCGATGGTGGCCTGGTCGAGCTGGTCAGGGGGGCTCATCCCCGCTCACGCGGGGAGCACCAATGAAGTCAGACTTCACGGTCTTGTTGCGCTGGCTCATCCCCGCTCACGCGGGGAGCACCGGATGGTGCCGGTGCCGTAGCCCTGCGCAGTCGGCTCATCCCCGCTCACGCGGGGAGCACGTTGTCCCAGGTGTAGACGTTTTCCAGGGTGGCGGCTCATCCCCGCTCACGCGGGGAGCACGGAAGGCCGGAAGTTCGCCACGGGGAATGAGGGGGCTCATCCCCGCTCACGCGGGGAGCACTGCATTCGGTTGTCCGCCGCGTCACGGGCGGCGGGCTCATCCCCGCTCACGCGGGGAGCACCTTGGTTTGCTCGGGGTACGCCCTCGAGGGAACGGCTCATCCCCGCTCACGCGGGGAGCACGCGGTGATCAGACCACGGGTGTAGGCCATGATGGGCTCATCCCCGCTCACGCGGGGAGCACAAACTCCACGATCTTCTTCACCTCGGCCACAACGGCTCATCCCCGCTCACGCGGGGAGCACTGGGCTGTGGGTTTGGCTGCGGCTGGTACTGCGAGGCTCATCCCCGCTCACGCGGGGAGCACTGCATCCGTCGCATCTTTCGACGCGTCCTGAGACGGCTCATCCCCGCTCACGCGGGGAGCACGCGAGGGCTAATCCGTTGTTGGTGGCACGCCAGGGCTCATCCCCGCTCACGCGGGGAGCACGCGCTGTTTCTTCTCGCAGATTTCAATAGCGCGGGCTCATCCCCGCTCACGCGGGGAGCACTTTGTCTGTCCGCTAGTCCGGGCAGCTAGTGTGGGCTCATCCCCGCTCACGCGGGGAGCACGTGAACGTGAACTCTCTCACTGTCAAACCTCTCGGCTCATCCCCGCTCACGCGGGGAGCACGCCGTCTACTTCGTCCGGGTCGTCGAAGTTCAGGGCTCATCCCCGCTCACGCGGGGAGCACGCATCCATGGCCGCCAGCGCCTGCTCGTTGTACGGCTCATCCCCGCTCACGCGGGGAGCACCCCGACAATGTAGCCACCCGCGACCCGCTCGGGGGGCTCATCCCCGCTCACGCGGGGAGCACGCCGAGGGTGTCCACGAGCAGCGTGTCGAGGCGGGCTCATCCCCGCTCACGCGGGGAGCACAGTTGTTGTCGGCGGGGCAGCAGCTACTGCCGGGGCTCATCCCCGCTCACGCGGGGAGCACGAGAAGGCCGAAGCGTCGTCGCGGGAGTCGTCGGGCTCATCCCCGCTGACGCGGGGAGCACATCGCCATGCTGGCCTGCGACGCCGACATAGCGGGCTCATCCCCGCTCACGCGGGGAGCACAGGGGTATGTCCGTGAGTCGCGTGAGGAGACGGGGCTCATCCCCGCTCACGCGGGGAGCACTGGCAGGCCCGCAAGGTTGGCGGGGTGGTGGAGGGCTCATCCCCGCTCACACGGGGAGCACCTGGCGGGGCGGTCACTTTGCCGTCCGGTGCGCGGGCTCATCCCCGCTCACGCGGGGAGCACGACTTCGACCAGGCTGAAACGTTCCAGGCCAAGGGCTCATCCCCGCTCACGCGGGGAGCACTTTTTGGTTTCGAGGTCGAGCAGCCAGTCCTTGGGCTCATCCCCGCTCACGCGGGGAGCACTGCAGCGGTCGGGTCGCGCTTGGCGACCATGCGGGCTCATCCCCGCTCACGCGGGGAGCACGCCCCCAGCAGCAGTTGGGCAGGTGGGCATGTTGGGCTCATCCCCGCTCACGCGGGGAGCACGCCTCCTCCTTCACCGGGGCGACAGACTGCGCGGGCTCATCCCCGCTCACGCGGGGAGCACTTTGGCGTCGCCCATGCGCTGCATCACCTGGATGGCTCATCCCCGCTCACGCGGGGAGCACCCGAGCACGGCTTCAACCATGTCGATGATTCGCGGCTCATCCCCGCTCACGCGGGGAGCACCACAAGGGTTTCTGCAGAAAGTCGACGATGGCGGGCTCATCCCCGCTCACGCGGGGAGCACGGCCGGTGTTGAACTTTGCAAGCACTGCGGACAGGCTCATCCCCGCTCACGCGGGGAGCACCATAATCAATGCTCATGGTGAGCCTCTCGGTAGGGCTCATCCCCGCTCACGCGGGGAGCACTCGGTATTCGATGTGCTGGTTGATCTGGTGGAGGGCTCATCCCCGCTCACGCGGGGAGCACCTTTGGCGATTTCTTGGGGTGTCGCGCCGCCGGGGCTCATCCCCGCTCACGCGGGGAGCACGCGAGGTCTTTCGTCATCCAAGCCATTTACGGGGGCTCATCCCCGCTCACGCGGGGAGCACGTCGGGCACGCTGGCCCACTCCGGGTTGACGACGGCTCATCCCCGCTCACGCGGGGAGCACGTGGGTGGTGCCGCGCTCGAGGCAGGTAACACGGGCTCATCCCCGCTCACGCGGGGAGCACTTTTTGGTTTCGAGGTCGAGCAGCCAGTCCTTGGGCTCATCCCCGCTCACGCGGGGAGCACTCAAGCTCATGCTCCTGCCGCTCAAACCGACGAGGCTCATCCCCGCTCACGCGGGGAGCACGCGATCATCTCCCGCGAAACCCTCGACGACGGCGGCTCATCCCCGCTCACGCGGGGAGCACAGCCTGACCGATGACGGCCCCAGCCGAATGGACGGCTCATCCCCGCTCACGCGGGGAGCACCCGTTTGGTGAACCAGAGATCCACGACCTCGAGGGCTCATCCCCGCTCACGCGGGGAGCACCCGAAGTCCACCACAAGACCGCCGACTACCAGGGGCTCATCCCCGCTCACGCGGGGAGCACGGGGCACATTTTCGTAACACCCCGTCACCTCGGGGCTCATCCCCGCTCACGCGGGGAGCACGACCCCGCCGCCGACGGACACTCCCACAGCGCGGGCTCATCCCCGCTCACGCGGGGAGCACGGCTGCGCTCGGCTCGACGCTGATTGTCGCCGCGGGCTCATCCCCGCTCACGCGGGGAGCACGGATGTGGAGCAGGTGGACATTCTCACCGGCGGGGCTCATCCCCGCTCACGCGGGGAGCACGTCGGGGATAAGGAGAAGCGCAAACTCAAAGTGGGCTCATCCCCGCTCACGCGGGGAGCACAGCCCGTCCATCGAGGGTTCGCCGCCGGGCATGGGCTCATCCCCGCTCACGCGGGGAGCACGAGATCCACGACCTCACTTTTGACCAGGTGGAGGGCTCATCCCCGCTCACGCGGGGAGCACTATCGCGCTAAGGGGTTGCGCGTCTAGCTCAAAGGGCTCATCCCCGCTCACGCGGGGAGCACGCGACCTGCCCGGACAGCTGTTTGCGCGCCACCGGCTCATCCCCGCTCACGCGGGGAGCACGCCGGTGTGCGGTCAGGGGCGTGTTTGGTGGGGGGCTCATCCCCGCTCACGCGGGGAGCACCCTTCCCGAGCTGGGGGAAGAGAGGCCACACATACCTTTTTCGGACAACTTTTGAGCGTCACCGATGCTACCCCGCTGACGCGGGGATGTGAGCCGATCGCACAAGAACGAGGGCTCATCCCCGACTAGCGGGGATCAACTAAACATATTGCAGCACGGCAACTTACCCCAGTCCACGAAAAATAAACTCGTTATTGTGGGATTTAGGGTTGCCCCATCCCGCAAGGGACGCTATCCTTTTCAGCAGAACCACTATCAGCCCAGCCACCTACCGATAGGAGCAGAGCATGGAGGGTCGACACGAAACCCCCCAGTTCGAACATTCTGTTCGAACGCCCACCAACTTCCCGCCATTCAGTAAGCAAACTCGCGCCATGTGGGCGAAATCAGGGGACGAATCCGGTAACCTCAGCCTTCCCCAGCACCTCATGGACACGGCCGGGGTGGCGGCGGTGGTTTATGACACGTGGGTCGCAGAACCAATTAAGCGTCGACTAACCGAGGGGCTAAGCCTCAGCGACGACCAAGTTCGAGACCTCTACATATGGCTCGCAGGCGTGCACGATTGCGGCAAGGCCTGCTTAAAGTTCCAAACCCAACTCGAGCAAAAGGGTGGTTTTGAGCATCTGGTATTCAACCTGACCGATGCGGGTCTCCCACTTCGCGTAGGGGGTCTGGAGAAGACCCTGACGAAGATGCCGCACGGAATCTGCTCCGGAGTTCTCATCCTGAATTGGCTCATGGAACAGGGGTTTGATTACCCAACTGCAGAGCTGCTTTCATCGGTCGCCGATGCTCACCACGGCGTACCTTCACCAGTTGAGGATCGGGACCGCATCGAAACCATTTTGTCGGCCTACCCAAACGAGTGGCAGGAGGTTCACCGCGAGCTACTGAACACTATGGCCGAAGCCATAGACGTCCAGAGCACCCTTGAAACTCTGAAAACGAATAGCCTGAACGATGCAGCGGCGATACAACTGCTTACCGGTCTCGTCGTCATCGCCGACTGGATCGCGTCCAACCCAGAAGCATTTCCTATGGTGGTCACGGGCACCCAGGAAGAACGCGTCCAGCTGGGAATGCAAGCGACAGACCTGACGGCGCCTTGGAGCGGGAGGGCGATCGACGGAGACGTCGATAAGCTGTATCAAAGCTCCTTCGATTGGCCCGACCACTACCGCGCACGGAGTGTGCAGGCTGCAATGGTTGAGGCCGCGAAGACGGTCACCGAACCCACACTAATCATCCTCGAAGCCGAGACAGGCGTAGGAAAAACGGAAGCCGCGCTCGCTGCGGCACATGTCATCGCGAACGCCACGGATGCACAGGGCATTTATTTCGCAGCACCGACGATGGCCACCGCTAACGGGTTGCTCGAGCGGACGATCGCATGGACGAAGAACACGACCGAGGCGGAAGCTGTGGCGTCTCTTTACCTCGCACATTCGAAGAACCAGCTCTCCCAGCCGTACCAACGACTGCGGTTCAAGGGTATTGGCGAGGACTACCCCACCGGCGACAATGTGGTGGCAAGCTCGTGGATGAGCGGGCGCCGCCGGGGGCTGCTTTCAAACGTGGTCGTGGGCACCGTCGACCAAGTGCTCATGATGGCGCTGCGGCAGCGGTATTCCATGCTGAGGCATGTCGCGCTTGCTGGAAAAATCATCATCTTCGATGAGGTGCACGCCTACGACACATACACCTCCGACTACCTCGAAACCACCCTCGAGTGGCTGGCGCATTACGGAGCGACCGTCATAATGATGTCAGCGACACTGCCCCCAGATCGCAGAAACGCTCTGGTAAAAGCGTACACCGGACAGGAAGTCGCGACCCCTTCCCACTCCTACCCACTCATCACTGTGGCCTCGGGGTCGAGTCAACACAGCATTGCGCCAGAGCCCAGTCCCACGAACCTAGAGGCCACGCTCGAGGTCATTGAAGATTCTGATGAAGTCCTCCTGCGTGAGATGGAAGCTTTGCTTAACGACGGCGGCGTGGCCCTCATCATCTGCAACACCATCGCCCGAGCACAAGAGGCCTACACGGCTCTCCTGCAGTCCTTCCCCGACGAGGTTGAACTCCACCACGCAGGATTCATGGCGTGGGAGCGTTCAGAGAAAGAGGACCGCTTACGCACCGAGCTCGGCCCCGGGGCACATCGGGGCGAAAGCAGGCCGCACCTCAAGATTGTGGTTGCCACCCAGGTCGCAGAGCAGAGCCTGGATATCGATGCTGATGTTCTCATCACCGACATTGCCCCGATGGATCTGCTGATTCAGCGCATCGGGCGCCTGCACCGCCACGACCGCCCGTTGACGGACAGGCCGGCGGCCCTGCGGGAGCCGCGAGTGTTTGTCCGAAGCATCGATTCCCTCACCCCGCACCCGGTACTGAATTCCGGCGCCGAAGCGATCTATGGGGCCAAGGTCCTGCTTTCAACCATTCTCCACCTACCGGATACGTTCAAGCGCCCCGACGATGTCGCCCCGCTTGTCCGAGCGGTCTACGCGCCTGAGCAAGAGGTGCCGGCCGAATGGGTCGAAGAATGGGAGAAAGCAGAAGTTCTGAATCAGGCGCGCCAAGAAGCGGCGCACAGCCGCTCTAAGAGCTTCCGAATCAAATCACCGAATGAGTGCTCGAGGTTGAGTGATCTCTTTGGGGATCTTCAGCGAGCCGCCGTTCGCCTGGGTGATGAAGAAATCGGTGCAGCACAAGTGCGCGATGCGGAACCGGCCGTGGAGGTTATCCCCATCCTCGGCAGCGAAGAGGAGTATGCACCTCTTGGAACCGATTGGGTGATTACCGGAAACCCCGAACTGAACTACCGCCAGGCGCTTCACCTCGCTTCGAGCACAGTGCGCCTTCCTGCGCGAATGACCAGGTACGACCATGATTTCAACGACGTGGTCGGGTCTCTCGAGCAGCTAACGCCAACGGCTTGGAACAAGCACTACCTCCTCAAAGGTCAGCTCGCGCTCCCACTCAACGAGGACGGCGAAGCAGAGCTAGGCCGGTTCAGGGTTCGTTACTCCTCGGAACTCGGAATCGAAATTCTTAGCGACGGGCAAGGGGACAATGTCAGCTAAACCCGTACCGTATTCCCCGACCCCACCTGCTACCCGTGACAGAAAGGAGAAAGCGAAGTGACAACGTCAGACAATCAGCCGTCGTTCGATCTCCTAGAGCAACCTTGGATCGTCTGCGAGACCACTGACGGCATTGAAACATTGAGTATCCGCCAAGTTTTCGACGGCACATCATCCCCCATTCGGATCCTCGGCGACTCCCCCACCCAGGACTATGCGGTACTCCGCGTACTGCTGGCCATTTTCTGGCGTGCCCACCTCGGCGAGCCCGCAAAAGCTCGGCGGTGGGAAGAATGGTTCATCAACACACGCAAGCAGCTTCTCGACGACGGCCGCGATGACGCCGTCCTGGAGTACCTCAACACGCACCGGGATCGATTCAATCTCTTCGACACCACTGCTCCCTTCATGCAGGTGGCGGCTCTGGACACGACCAAGTCCACGCGGCAACCCGTCTCACGCATCTTGCCTGATGCGGAGCAAGACTATTTCACGATGCGCACGCACGAAGGCCGCTCAAGTTTGACGTTTGCCGAAGCTGCGCGCTGGCTCATTCACACCCAAGCCTATGACTACTCCGGTATCAAATCCGGCGCAATCGGCGATCCTCGTGTGAAGGGTGGAAAAGGTTACCCGATCGGCACAGGCTGGGCCGGGATGACCGGCGGCACCGTCATCCAAGGCCGCACCCTGCTGGAGACGCTGCTACTGAACAGCACTGAGGACATCCTTTCTCCAAGCGCCGCTGACGATCTGCCGGCCTGGGAACGCGAACCTGATTCAGCAGCTCAGCGCAACGATCGCGCAGGCAAACTCGCCGATCCTCCAGCGCCGGCGCCTAAAGGTGCAGCCGATTTGGCAACTTGGCAGTGTAGGAGGATCCGCCTGTTCCCGGAGGGAGACCAGGTTGTCGCCGTGCTAGTGAGCAATGGTGACCGCATCCCCGATGCGGGGAAGAACGCGTTTGGGGATCCGATGACCCCATACCGCTTCAGCAAGAACCAATCCAAGAAGGGACAGTTGGCCTTCTATCCGAAACCGTACGATGCGGAGCGCACAATGTGGCGGTCACTGGACGCACTGATTGCTGCTCAGTCGGATCCCGGTTTTTCAGATACAGACCGAGCACCTCAGCGGCCAAGTAACTTGATCAATTTTGCCTCGATCGCCCGGCACCAGCGCTCCAACGAAGTCGCGGATGTCCACATCGTGTCGATGGGATACGGGCCACAGAGTTCGTCGATAGGCACTGTGGTGACGGGAAACATTGGATTGCCTCTTTCCCTGCTGCAGGATGACCGCCTGTCCCGAGTACACCGCCAATACGTCCGAGACGCCGCTGAAGCGACCAAGAATGCCGCCATCTCGCTCGGCTGGTTCGCAGGTCAACTCGAGGTTGCGGCAGGCGGCGAGTACGTCTTTGACGCTGACGCAGCCGACAGCCTGTACACCCTCTTGGAACCACTCTTCCTCGACTGGCTGCGGAACCTCAACCTGGAGGAAATTGAGGAAGAAGGTATCGGTTGGCAGCGCCGGATCCGCGAGCATCTCTTCCGCATTGCGGATGAGAAAGTGCGCGGAGCGGGACAAAAGGCGCTGGTCGGGCGAGTGGTCGATGCCGGAGAGGACGGCGAGGGGCGCGTGGTCAGCGCGGGGTCCCTATACCGCAGTCTGCAGTATCGAATCAGCAAAGACCTCCCCCTTTTGCGGGAGCACGAGAAAGAACAGCGCGAATTGCGCCAGAAAGGAGACCAAGCATGAGCAGTCCAAATCTGCGATTCAGTGTGGCCAACACCGCAGCCCGCCTGCAAACCAGTTACTTGGAACGACCCGACTCAATCGAAGGAACGGAAGCGCGCCGAATCCTCGCAGAGCTGCGCAAAAGTGCGGCGCGCGAATTCGGAACTGATCCCCTCGCACTTCAACTGGTGCTAAGTGTGCTCACCCCTACATTGAGCGAAGGTGAGATCGGGCGTGGGGACGCCCCTTCCCCGTCCGAATCCGCGGCATACTACGCCCTCACACTCTTTGCCGCACACATGCAAAGCGCAACCACCCCGGCGCACACCGAGGACCGTTCATTTGCACGAGCCTGTGGCCGCCTGCACAGCATCAGTGACTCGGCATCTCTCAAACCCCGATTCGACGCGATGCAAACCGCACGCGACGAAACGTCGCGGCTCCTTCACCTTCGCACTTTGGTTTCATTGCTGAGGAACAAAAAACTCGCTTTCGATTACGGCGCGTTTGCCCACGACTTGCGCAGCCTGCAAAACCCCACGCGTCGCGATGGCGTTCTCCTGCGCTGGGGCCGCGACTACGCGGTCGGCATGCTCCGCCCGTCCCAGCAGGACGAGCAACTCTCCGACAACGAACCCACTGACCTCCCCGCCGCTTCCTCCTAGAAAGGCATTCACCATGTCCCTCATCATCGACATCCACGCTCTACAGACCATTCCCCCGTCCCTGATCAACCGCGACGACACCGGAGCACCCAAGACCGCAGTCTTCGGCGGCGTACCGCGCCAGCGAGTTTCCTCCCAGTCTTGGAAGCGGGCGATTCGCCGTTACTTCGAGGACCAGTTTGATAGCGGTTTGGTCGGGGACCGCTCGAAGCGCCTTCCAGAAAAGATCGCCCGCCTTCTCGAAAAGGAGGGGCTCGATCAGGCCGAAGCGATCGCTCGGGCTGAAAAACTGTTCAAGGCAGCTGGAATCAAGACCGAGGTGGACAAGAAGCCAAAGAAGGCTGACCCCGAGGCTCCGGAGCCAAGCCCCTACCCCCGCACGAGCTACCTCATTTTCCTGAGCCAGCAGCAAGTGGATCGCGCGGTGCAGACGCTTCTTGAGCGCGGGGATGAGAAGATCTCCAGCGCTGACGCTAAAGCAATCCTGGACACCAACCATTCGGTGGATATGGCGATGTTCGGCCGCATGGTTGCAGATGATGCCGCGTACAACGTTGACGCAGCCGTGCAGGTTGCGCACGCCATCGGCATTCACGGATCCACCCCGGACTTCGATTACTTCACTGCGGTGGATGACCTCGCCGAGGAAGGCCAGGAGACCGGCGCGGGCATGATCGGCACCATTCAGATGATGTCCTCCACTTTGTACCGCTACGCGACAGTCAATCTCGATGGGCTGGAGAAGAACCTCGGCTCTGCTGAGGTCGCGCGCCAGGCAGCGGGACAATTCATCGAGGCGTTCATCGCGTCGATGCCCACGGGCAAAATCAACACTTTTGCCAACCAGACGCTTCCTGAGCTGGTGTACGTGGCCATTCGGGACACGCGACCTGTCTCCTTGGTTAACGCGTTTGAAACGCCCGTACTCGAGGAAACCCACGGCAGCTTCCAGTTCGAAACTGGGGCGAAGGGTGAATCCAAGTCGCGCCGAACCGTCGCAGCTGAGCGACTTGCGCAAGAGGCGCGGGTCGTCCAGGAGGTCTACGGTTTCGCACCGCGCGCAGCTTTCGTAATGGGCATGGGCGACCTCGCCGCTCCGTTCGAGGGGATTGCTGAAAGCACCACGCTCGCTGGTCTCACGGAACGTGTGGACGATGAGCTGAACCGTCTCGCAGGTGATAGCTAGTGTCCCACTCACTATTGCTCCTTTTGAAGGGGCCGATGCAATCATGGGGCGACGAGTCTCGGTTCAAGATTCGGGCTACGGCCACCACTCCAACCAAATCCGGCATCGTGGGTCTCATCGCTGCGGCGCAGGGACGACGGCGCACGGACGAGATCGAGGATCTCGCAGCACTGAACATGGCGGTTCGCGTTGACCAATCCGGCAGTCTATTGCGCGATTATCAGACAGCGCAGGAATGGCAGACCAAGCCGAATGAACCAGCTCAGTTGGTTACTCGCTACTTCCTGTCCGACGCGGCATTCCTCGCCGCAGTTGAGTCAGATGACCGGGCACTGCTCGAGAACATCGCCGAAGCACTAAGATCACCCGCGTTTCCGCTCTTCATGGGCCGCCGATCGTGCCCGGTGCACCCGGGGCTGGTCGTTGGCGTAACCGATAGTGGTGGTGAGCAGTCGTTGCGTGACCACCAACATTGGTACGCATCCGCGCAGCACAAGAGGCAGTCACCGCAACAGGTCTCGCTCGCGTTGTACCGCGACGCTTTAGCTGGCGAGTCGGGCGGCGTTCCGCGTCAGGATGTTCCTCTCTCCTTCGACCCGCAACATCGTCGCTACGGATGGCGTGACGTGATTCGGTGCGAGGACGTCGTGCTCCACAATCCTGAAGGAAAGGAACGATCGTCTTCGCGGGATATCTACTTTGAAACGGTGATGCAAGCATGAGCACACTGACAAGGATTTCCATCAATCCAGCTCGCAGAAACGGCCGCAAACTGCTCACTAACCCGCAGGCGATGCACGCTGCAGTTCGCGCTTCCTTCCCACCGGATATCTCTGAAGACGAAGCCCGTGTGCTCTGGCGAGTTGATCCGCACGACCACGAATCCGTCCTGTATGTCGTCGGGCCCGAGAAACCCACGGGCGCCGTGATCGTCGAGCAAGCTGGGTGGGAAAGCCGTCCGGCGCAAACCGCCGACTACGGCCGGTTCTTAGATTCCCTGATGAAGGGGCAGCGCTGGCACTTCGAGATCGTCGCCAACCCCACCTACTCCGAACCAAACGGAAAACGGGGAAAGGTCAAGGCACACGTGTCCGCGAGGCATCAGCTGGACTGGCTGTACAAACAGGCACCCAAGGCGGGTTTCGCGCTCGCTCCGCGTGACGACGACCCGTGCACCGATGAAGAGCGCTCCCGCTGGGCCGTCAGCGATGCTCCTATGGTGATGGAGCGGTGGACCGACACTTTCGGGAAGGGGAATGAATCTCGCGGGTCGCGCAATCAGGTGCGCATCGCGAAAGCGCGATTCTCCGGCACCCTTGAGATCACCGATGCGGACGCAATCCGTCATGCTCTCACCCACGGCATCGGCCGCGCACGCGCTTACGGTTGTGGCCTGCTCACTCTGGCACCGGTGAAGTAAGTTGGCAACACCCCAAGAGCTGCCGATCACCCGGCACGCTTTGGCGCAGATGGGAGACCGAATTTCTTTCCTCTACGTTGAGCGCGCAACGGTGAATCGAGACGGGAACGCGCTCACCATCACTGATCAGCGTGGCGTGGCACATGTCCCAGCCACTCAGCTGGCGGTACTCCTCCTTGGCCCTGGAACCCGAATCACGTATGCGGCAATGGCTTTACTTGGAGATGCTGGCACTTCTACGGTTTGGGTAGGTGAGCGTGGTGTTAGGTATTACGCCAGCGGCCGGCCACCTGCTAAGTCCTCGCGCATGGCTGAGCTTCAAGCTGAGATTGTTTCCCACCAGAGAAAGCGTTTGGACTGCGCAAAACGGATGTACGATCTCCGTTTTCCGGGCGAAGATCTCACCGGTCTCTCGATGGCCAAGCTTCGGGGCCGCGAAGGAGCTCGTATGAAGAAGGTGTACGCCGCCGAGGCTGCGCGCACCGGAGTGTACTGGGACCGCAGGAGCTACGACCCGAATGACTTTGACTCCTCCTCACCGATCAACCAGGCACTCACCGCAGCGAGCGCTGCCCTCTACGGCATAGCCCATGCCGTTGTTGCGGGGATGGGCTTCGTTCCGGCGCTTGGGATCATTCACACCGGCACTGACCGCTCATTCGTGTACGACATCGCGGATCTGTACAAGGCAGAAATCGCTATACCGGCTGCCTTCGATGCCGTCGCTCGTAATGAAGGTCAGCCCGCGATTGTTGTCCGAAGAATTATGCGAGACGCGGTTGTCGAAAGGCGACTCATGCAGCGCATGGTCCGCGACCTCAAATTTGTCATGAGCGTGCCTGAAGACGAACCCTTCAGCGACGCCGAGTTGATGCTGTGGAGCGAGCTCGAAGTCATCGCCTCAGGCGTGAACTGGGCAGACGACGAGGTCCGTACGTGATTGTCCTTGTGGTGACCGCGTGCCCCGCCGGTTTACGGGCTCTTCGTGTTTTAGAGTGCGTTGATCTTGGGTTGGAGGCCGCCGGAGTGAATCAGGCAACGCAAGATGTAGTGGTTGATGTTGCGGAACCCTAGCGCGATGCCGCGGAGGTGTTCGAGACGGCCGTTGATGGCTTCGACCGGCCCGTTGGAGGCGCCGATATCGAAGAACGCGAGGATGTCGGTGCGGCGTTTGTGCAGGCTTCGCCCGAGTTGGGTCAGCTCTTGAAGCCCGGCCTGACGAAGCCCGCGGAGCCGGTTGATCAGCCTGCGCATCTTCGTTTTCGCACGGCGCTTGTTGGGGTCTTCGTAGCAGTCGATGATCTCCTGGTACACCAGCCATGTCTCTTGCAGCACCGCGTAGTCATCGTCGTAGTTGAACAACACATCCAAGCGGTGCTGCTGCTCGCCATTAAGCAGACCGGTGCGGGTGAGCATGGTGCGACGGTTTTTATATAACGGGTCGTTGGTCCTGCCGCGCCTGCCGTAGGTTTCACGCTGCAGCCTCTGACGGCACGCGGTGACTTTGTCGGCTCTTCGTGTTTGGGAGTGCGTGGGTCGTTTTTCGGGGTGCTTGGGTGTGGCACAAGATGTGGGGGTCCTTGCTGGGTTAAGGATTTAGGTGTTCAAGCCAATCCGAACTCAACAAGGACCCTGTAATGCAGCCTAGTTCCAACATTGTCGCCGATACCATTTGCCGCACCGCGGAGCTTGGGTTGGCGATTACGAATGCCGCCCACAACGACACGCTCACCGTCATCGACTGTGAAGCGCTCGACCCGATCAACTCCTGCCCATCGTGTGGACAGCCAGGTGTGCTGCGTGACCACGTCTGCCGGGAGTTGGTGGATCTTCCTGTTGTCGGGTTTCCCACCCGGTTACGGGTGCGTCTGCCGCGCTTTCGGTGTGTGAACCGCCTCTGTTCGCAGAAGATCTTCCGGGCTGGCCTGGCATGTGCTGACGATCGCTCGAAGGTCACGCATCGGGTGGTGCGCTGGATCTTGCAGCGTTTAGCGATTGACCGGATGAGTATCGCCGCCACCGCCAAAGCACTCGGGATCAGCTGGCAGCTGACATGCGATCTCGCATTGTCCATGGCCAGGGAACTCGTCGCCGACCCCGACCACTTGGCCGGGGTGCGCATTATCGGGGTTGATGAGCACAAATGGGCCCACGATCGACGTGCGGCCGGCGGCGGGTTCGTCACCGTGATCGTGGATATGACCCGCCACCACACAGGCCAACCAGCGAGGTTGCTCGATGTCATTCCGGGAAGAAGCGCGAACGTGCTCACATGCTGGATCAACCAACAGCCGAAAGCATTTCGCGACGAGGTGGAAGTGGTCACCATGGATGGGTTCCAGGGCTACGCCACCGCAGCTGACGAGGCGCTTCCTCACGCAACCCGGGTGATGGACCCGTTTCACGTGGTGCGTCTTGCCGGCGACAAAGTCACCGCGTGCCGTCAGAGGCTGCAGCGTGAAACCTACGGCAGGCGCGGCAGGACCAACGACCCGTTATATAAAAACCGTCGCACCATGCTCACCCGCACCGGTCTGCTTAATGGCGAGCAGCAGCACCGCTTGGATGTGTTGTTCAACTACGACGATGACTACGCGGTGCTGCAAGAGACATGGCTGGTGTACCAGGAGATCATCGACTGCTACGAAGACCCCAACAAGCGCCGTGCGAAAACGAAGATGCGCAGGCTGATCAACCGGCTCCGCGGGCTTCGTCAGGCCGGGCTTCAAGAGCTGACCCAACTCGGGCGAAGCCTGCACAAACGCCGCACCGACATCCTCGCGTTCTTCGATATCGGCGCCTCCAACGGGCCGGTCGAAGCCATCAACGGCCGTCTCGAACACCTCCGCGGCATCGCGCTAGGGTTCCGCAACATCAACCACTACATCTTGCGTTGCCTGATTCACTCCGGCGGCCTCCAACCCAAGATCAACGCACTCTAAAACACGAAGAGCCGGTTTACGCGGCGACCTGACGAAATGGCTTACGGAACTTACACCGGGCACCTTCGTTGGCACGCCCTCTGCGCGTGTTCGGGATTTGCTTTGGGACAGGACCGTGGAACTGGTGAAGGACGGCCGGGCTCTGCTGGTGTATTCGTCGAACAACGAGCAGGGGATGGAGTTCCGGACGCACCGCCACGACTGGGCGCCAACGGACTTCGACGGTCTCACGCTTATGGTGAGACCCGAGTCGCCGAAATCACAAGCTCGCCGAACAGGCTGGAGCAGAGCACGCCAGCAACGGCGTCGTCGATACTAGGCGCCCAGCAGGGCCAAGGGCACGACGGCGACGCCGTCGGCTCGGCGGTAAGCCTGTGAGCCGGTGGTGAGGATGACGAGGTCGGAGACGTCGCCACGCATCTGCTCCTTGAGCCAGTGAAGGTGGCGGACATCCCGGTCGTCGATACCCGCAGCGAGCTTGACTTCGATAGCCAGCAACGCGCCGCCCTGCCCTTCGACTATGAGATCCACCTCATGATCACCACCGTGGGTGCGCAGGTGGAACGTTCGCGCTTGCGCGGCTTGCGCCAGGATCCTCACACCAAGCGCTGCAAGCGACTCGAGCAGCGGGCCGAACATATGCACCCCACGGCCATTCAGCAGGTCATTGGCGGTGAAATTCAGCAAACGAAGTGCGAGCGCGGGATCCGCGAGTTGATGTTTCGGAGCTTGGCTCACACGCTTGAGCGGGTTGTGGAATGATGTCCAGCCTGGAACCGGATCCAACAGCCAGAGTTGCTGCAGGTGGTCCCTATAACGCAATGTGGTGTCTTTCGACGGCTGGTAACCATCACCCCCTGTGGTGGCGTCCAAAATGCTGCTGTAGGTCGCAGTCGTAGAGGAGGCCGCGGCGTACGCAGCAAGCCAGCGCCGCAGGGTTTCGGGCCGGCGCACCTCGATGTCTCGGTCCGGCAGGTCCCGGTCAATGATTCTCAGTAGATAGGAGTCCAACTGGACCTGTTGCAACCTGGCCGGTAAAGATGCGATCCCGGGGAATCCGCTCGACGCGATCGCCTGCGCGTAGTCGACGATTGAAAAATCGCTGGTGCCGCCGATTTTCGCCTGCGGTCCAGCGTAACCGGTGTCTGGTCCGCCTTCACTGCCGTAGAGGAGTTCGCTAAAACTCACGGTTGGTTGCACCACGCCGCGCTCGTGCAGCCCCATCGGGCGCATGCGCAGCGACAGGATCCGGCCCGCTCCCGAGTGTGTCCCGGCAGCATCGACTGGTGTCGCGGAGCCTGTGAGAAGAAAGCGCCCGGGCGGTGCCCCCGCGTCAACCTGGCGGCGCACCGAGTCCCAGACCTGGGGAAGATGCTGCCATTCGTCGAAAAGCACGCCGCCCTCGGGGATGGACTGCAAGCCGAAATCAGCTGCGACGATCTTCCGCTGATCTGGGTCATCCAGGCTGTACGTATGGGCGACGCGCCGCCCCGCCGTCTCTGTTTTCCCTACGCCCTTGGGCCCGTCCAACGCCACCGCCGCCAGGAATGGCATCATCTCGTCGAGCTCTGCATCGATAGTCCTCACTAAGTACGACACATGTGGGACTCTAGCAGCAATTTTGCCGTGCTCGTCCATTTGCGGGTCTCCTACTCGTCCATTTGCGGGTCTCCTACTCGTCCATTTGCGGAAGAGTAGGAAGCACTAGAGCTCAACGAAAATCAGGGTGTCACGCGGGCGCGTTTCCCCACGCCGAATGTCTATACACCGAATTATGCTCTAGTTGCGGCGAGGAGAGGGCAGCGGTGGCGGGGAGAGGGCAGGGTGTGGGGAGTAAGGCGAGGCAGAGCAGCCCGGAGCGGGCATGAAAAGGGCCCGGCCCCGAAAAACGGGGCCGGGCCTGCTAGCAGACCGTGCTACGCCAGAAGCGCGGGCTGTTTAGAGCTCCTCGAAGCCGAACTCGTCCATCGGGACGGAGGCGCCGGTGAACTCGCCGTACCCCTCGTCGCCGTAGATGGAATCGCCGAACGTCGGGATGGCGTACGCCGCGGAGCGCGCCGCCTCGGTCGGCTTGACCTGGATGTTGCGGTAGCGGGAGATGCCGGTACCGGCCGGGATGAGCTTGCCGATGATCACGTTCTCCTTCAGACCGATGAGCTTGTCGGAGCGCTTGTTGATCGCGGCGTCGGTGAGCACGCGCGTCGTCTCCTGGAAGGAGGCGGCGGAGAGCCAGGACTCCGTGGCCAGCGAGGCCTTGGTGATGCCCATGATCTCCGAGCGCATCTCCGCCGGCTCGCCGCCGTCGGCAACCGCGGCCGCGTTGACCTGGCGCGCCTCGGAGAGGTCGACCAGCGTACCCGGCAGGAACTCCGTCGAGCCGGAGTCGATGACGGTGCCGCGGCGCAGCATCTGGCGGATGATGATCTCGATGTGCTTGTCGTGAATCGACACACCCTGGGTGCGGTAGACCGCCTGCACCTCGTCGATGAGGTGCTTCTCCACGCCACGGCGGCCGAGGACCTCGAGCACGTCGTGCGGGTCGGCCGCGCCGCGCAGCAGGCGCTCGCCCACCGACACGTGGTCGCCCTCGCGCAGGCCGCGCTCGATGAACGCGTCCGGGTTGGACTCCATCGGGCGGCGCACCTGAGCGAGACCCTGGCGCTTCGACAGCTTCTCGTAGACCACGTCGTCGGAGCCGTCGTCCGGGTGAATGGTCAGCGTCCAGAAGTTGCCCTCGTCCTCGAGCGTGATCGTGCCGGCCACCGACGCGATCGGGGCGCGGTTCTTCGGCACGCGGGCCTCGAACAGCTCCTGCACGCGCGGGAGGCCGCCGGTGATGTCGCCGCCGACGCCGCCCTGGTGGAACGTACGCATGGTCAGCTGCGTGCCCGGCTCGCCGATGGACTGGGCGGCCACGATGCCGACGGCCTCGCCGATGTCGACGAGCTGGCCCGACGCCATGGACTTGCCGTAGCACTTCGCGCAGACACCGGTCGGCGTCTGGCAGGTGAGCACGGAGCGGACCTTGACCTCGGTGACACCGGCGGCCACGAGGTCGTCGATACGCTCCTCGCTCAGCTCGGTGCCCGCCTCGAGGACGACGTTGCCCTCGGCGTCCTTCGCGTCGGCCGCGACGACGCGGCCCGACACGGAGGTCTCCACGAGGTCGTGGCGCACGAACTTGCCGCCGACCTCCTCGGCCACCGGCACCTTGACGCCCTGGTGGGTGCCGCAGTCCTCTTCACGGACGATGACGTCCTGCGCCACGTCCACGAGACGGCGGGTGAGGTAGCCGGAGTCCGCGGTACGCAGCGCGGTATCCGCTAGGCCCTTGCGGGAGCCGTGCGAGTTGTTGAAGTACTCCATCACGGAGAGGCCTTCGCGGAAGGACGTCTTGATCGGGCGGGTGATGTACTCGCCGCGCGAGTTCACGACCATGCCCTTCATGCCTGCCAGCGTCCAGATCTGGCGCATGTTACCGGCGGCGCCCGACTTCACGATCATCGGGATCGGGTTGTCGTCCGGGTAGAGATCCTCCACGGCCTGGCCGACCTTGTTCGTGGCGTCCTGCCACAGCTCGACGAGGCGGTCGTAGCGGTTCTCCTCGGTGAGCGCGCCCTTCTCCCAGAACTTGCGCTCGATGGCCTCGGCTTCCTTCTCGTACTGCTCGAGAACCTCGGTCTTGTTCGGGAGGATGAGCACGTCGGACATGGAGATGGTCACGCCGGAACGCGTTGCCCAGTAGAAGCCGGCGTCCTTCATCTTGTCCAGTACCTGGGCGACGGTGATCATCGGGTACTTCTCCACCATCGACTGGATGATGTCGCCGAGCAGCACCTTGCCGGAGCCGCCGCCCTTGCGCACCATCGCGCCTTCCTGGTACGGGAAGTTGAACGGCAGCAGCTCGTTGAACATGATGCGGCCGAGGGTCGTCTCGGTCATCCACGCCTGGCCCTTGGTCCAGCCGTCGGGGAACTGCTCTTGCTCGATCTCCGGGGTCGGGCGCAGGTGGTCGATGCGGACCTTGATCGGTGCCTGCAGGCCTAGCACGCCGCGGTCGTAGGCCATGATCGCCTCGCGGTACGACGAGTACACGCCGCGCTCCGGGCCGTTCTCGTCGGCAGGCTGGTACGCACCCTCGCCGCCGATCTCCTGCGGGCCCTTAAGCATGGTGAGGAAGTACAGGCCGGTGACCATGTCCAGGCGCGGCATCGCCAGCGGCTTGCCGGACGCCGGGGACAGAATGTTGTTCGAGGACAGCATGAGGATGCGGGCCTCGGCCTGCGCCTCAGCGGACAGCGGCAGGTGCACAGCCATCTGGTCGCCGTCGAAGTCGGCGTTGAACGCCTCGCAGGCGAGCGGGTGCAGCTGGATGGCCTTGCCCTCGACGAGCTTCGGCTCGAAGGCCTGGATGCCCAGGCGGTGCAGCGTCGGGGCGCGGTTAAGCAGCACCGGGTGCTCGGAGATGGCCTCCTCGAGCACGTCCCACACCTCGGGGCGCTGGCGCTCGACCATGCGCTTCGCGGACTTGATGTTCTGCGCATAGTCGTTGTCCACCAGGCGCTTCATCACGAACGGCTTGAACAGCTCGAGCGCCATGCGCTTCGGCAGGCCGCACTCGTGCAGCTTGAGCTGCGGGCCGACGATAATCACGGAACGGCCGGAGTAGTCCACGCGCTTGCCCAGCAGGTTCTGGCGGAAGCGGCCCTGCTTGCCCTTGAGCAGGTCGGACAGGGACTTCAGCGGGCGGGTGCCCGGGCCGGTGACGGGGCGGCCGCGGCGGCCGTTGTCGAACAGCGCGTCGACGGACTCCTGCAGCATGCGCTTCTCGTTGTTCACGATGATCTCGGGCGCGCCGAGGTCGATCATGCGCTTGAGGCGGTTGTTGCGGTTGATCACGCGGCGGTACAGATCGTTAAGGTCCGAGGTGGCGAAGCGGCCGCCGTCGAGCTGGACCATCGGCCGCAGCTCCGGCGGGATCACCGGGATCGCGTCGAGAATCATGCCGGCCGGATCGTTGCCGGAGCGCTGGAACGCCGCGACGACGCGCAGGCGCTTGAGCGCGCGGACCTTCTTCTGGCCCTTGCCCTCGGCGATGATGGTGCGCAGCTCCTCTGCCTCGGCGTCGAGGTCGAAGTTGCGGATGAGGGTCTGGATCGCCTCGGCGCCCATGCCGCCGGTGAAGTAGTCCTCGTAACGGTCGACGAGCTCCTCGTAGAGGTTCTCATCGATGATCATCTGCTTCGGCGCGAGCTTCTGGAACGTGGTCCAGATCTCGTCGAGGCGCTCCACCTCGCGCTCGCCCGCCTCGCGGATGTGCTGCATCTCCTTGTCGGCCGCGTTCTGCACCTTCTTGCGGGCAGCCGCGGTCGCGCCGGAAGCCTCGAGCTCGGCAAGGTCCTCCTCGAGCTTCTGCGCGCGGTCGGCGATCTCGGAGTTGGTGTCGTCCTCGACCTCCTTTTTCTCCATGAGCATCTCCGCCTCGAGGGTGGACATGTCGTTGTGGCGCGCCTCCTCGTCGACGGAGGTGATGATGTTCGCCGCGAAGTAGATGATGCGCTCGAGGTCCTTCGGCGCCAGGTCAAGCAGGTAGCCGAGGCGCGACGGGACGCCCTTGAAGTACCAGATGTGGGTGACCGGGGCGGCGAGCTCGATGTGGCCCATGCGCTCGCGGCGCACCTTGGACTTGGTCACCTCGACGCCGCAGCGCTCGCAGATGATGCCCTTGTAGCGCACGCGCTTGTACTTGCCGCAGGCGCACTCCCAGTCGCGGGTCGGGCCGAAGATGCGCTCGCAGAAGAGGCCGTCCTTCTCCGGCTTCAGGGTGCGGTAGTTGATGGTCTCGGGCTTCTTCACCTCGCCGTGGGACCAACGGCGGATGTCGTCGGCGGTGGCCAGGCCGATGCGAAGCTCGTCGAAGAGGTTTACGTCAAACACGTAAAAGTTCCTTTTCAGTAGTTTTTGCTAATGCGTTCGTTTGGTCGTCGATACGCAATTGCTTCTCGACGACCACCTGGCGCCTACGCCGTATCGGCAGCAGCACCCTCGTCGCGGGACAGGTTGATGCCAAGCGAGGAGCCGGCCTGATCGAACTCGTCGTCGTCGCCGTCGAGCTCCATCGGGGTGCCGTCGGTGGAGAGAACCTCCACGTTGAGGCACAGCGACTGCAGCTCCTTGAGCAGCACCTTGAAGGACTCCGGAATGCCCGGATCCGGGATGTTGTCGCCCTTGACAATCGCCTCGTAGACCTTCACGCGGCCCACGACGTCGTCCGACTTGATGGTGAGCAGCTCCTGCAGGGTGTAGGCGGCGCCGTACGCCTGCATCGCCCACACCTCCATCTCGCCGAAGCGCTGGCCACCGAACTGGGCCTTACCGCCGAGTGGCTGCTGCGTAATCATCGAGTACGGGCCGGTGGAGCGGGCGTGGATCTTCTCGTCCACGAGGTGGTGCAGCTTGAGCATGTACATGTAGCCGACCGAAACCGGGTACTTGTACGGCTCGCCGGAGCGGCCGTCGAAGAGGCGGGTCTTGCCAAACTCGTCGACCATGACGTCGCCGTCGCGGTTCGGCTTCGAGTTCGCGAGCAGGCCCGCGATCTCGTCGTTGGTCGCGCCGTCGAACACCGGGGTCGCGGTAAGCGAGTTGGCCGGCACGTCGTAGAGGTGCTCCGGCAGCGTCTCCAGCAGCTTCGCGTTCTTCGGGTCGTCCGGGTCCACGGTCCAGCCGGCCTTGGCCAGCCAGCCGAGGTGGATCTCCAGCACCTGGCCGATGTTCATACGGCGCGGCACGCCGTGGGTGTTCAGGATGATGTCCACCGGGGTGCCGTCCTCCATGAACGGCATGTCCTCCTGCGGCAGGATCTTGCCCACAACGCCCTTGTTGCCGTGGCGCCCGGCCATCTTGTCGCCGTCCTGGATCTTGCGCTTCTGCGCCACGTAGACGCGGATCATCTCGTTCACGCCCGGCGACAGATCGTCGTCGTCCTCACGAGAGAAGCGGCGCACGGCAATGACCTTGCCCTGCTCGCCGTGCGGCACCTTGAGGGAGGTGTCGCGCACCTCGCGAGCCTTCTCGCCGAAGATGGCGCGCAGCAGGCGCTCCTCCGGGGTGAGCTCGGTCTCGCCCTTCGGGGTGACCTTGCCCACGAGGATGTCGCCGTCGCGCACGTCCGCGCCGATGCGGATGATGCCGCGCTCGTCGAGGTCCTTGAGCACCTCCTCGGAGACGTTTGGGATCTCGCGGGTGATCTCCTCGGCGCCGAGCTTCGTATCGCGGGCGTCGATCTCGTGCTCCTCGATGTGCACGGAGGTGAGGATGTCCTCCTCCACCACGCGCTGGTTGAGGATGATGGCGTCCTCGTAGTTGTGGCCTTCCCACGGCATGAAGGCGACGAGCAGGTTGCGGCCGAGGGCCATCTCGCCGTTCTTCGTGCCCGGGCCGTCTGCGATGACCTCGCCGGCCTCGACGCGCTGCCCCGCGGACACGATCGGGGTCTGGTTGTAGCAGGTGCCCTGGTTCGTGCGCTCGAAGGTGCGCAGCATGTAGGTGTCGCGGCCGCCCTCGTCGTCCATGACGGTGATGAAGTCGCCGGTGACGTTCTCAATCACGCCGGCCTTCTTCGAGATGACCACGTCGCCCGCGTCGTACGCGGCGCGCTGCTCCATGCCGGTGGCCACGTAGGCCGCCTCGGAGCGCAGCAGCGGCACGGCCTGCTTCTGCATGTTCGCACCCATGAGCGCGCGGTTCGCGTCGTCGTGCTCGAGGAACGGAATCATCGCCGTGGCCACGGAGACCATCTGGCGCGGGGAGATGTCGAGGTAATCGACGCCCTTCGGGCCGACGACGCCGATGTCGCCGTCCTTGAGGCGGACCTCGATGCGCTCGCCGGTGAGGTTGCCGTCCTTATCCATCGGGGTGGCCGCCTGCGCGATGGCGTAGCGGTCCTCCTCGTCGGCGGTGAGGTAGTCGATCTGGTCGGTGAGCTTGCCGTCGTTGACCTTCTGGTACGGCGTCTCGATGAAGCCGAACGGGTTCACGCGCGCGTAGGACGCGAGCGCGCCGATGAGGCCGATGTTCGGGCCCTCAGGGGTCTCGATCGGGCACATGCGGCCGTAGTGGGACGGGTGCACGTCGCGCACCTCGATGCCGGCGCGCTCGCGCGACAGGCCACCCGGGCCGAGCGCGGAGAGGCGGCGCTTGTGGGTGAGGCCAGACAGCGAGTTGTTCTGGTCCATGAACTGCGACAGCTGCGAGGTGCCGAAGAACTCGCGGATCGCCGCGGAGACCGGGCGCACGTTGATCAGCGACGTCGGGGTGATGGACTCCGCGTCCTGGGTGGTCATGCGCTCGCGCACGACGCGCTCCATGCGGGAGAGGCCGACGCGAACCTGGTTCTGGATGAGCTCGCCCACGGTTCGCAGGCGGCGGTTGCCGAAGTGGTCGATGTCGTCGGTGTTGATCGGGACGACCTCGCCGTTCGGCGACGTCATCTCCGTCTCGCCGGCGTGCAGGCGCACGAGGTACTCGAGGGTGGTGGCGATGTCCTCTTCGGTGAGCGTCATCAGCCCGTCGTGGTCGCCGCCGAGGCCAAGCTTGCGGTTGACCTTGTAGCGGCCCACGCGGGCGAGGTCGTAGCGCTTCGCCTTGAAGAAGGAGTTCTCGAGCAGGGACTGCGCGAGGTCGCGCGTCGGCTGCTCGCCCGGGCGCTGCTTGCGGTAGATCTCCAGCAGCGCCTCGTCGGTGTTGGACACGCCGTCGGACTCGAGGGTGGACATCATGATCTCGGAGAAGCCGAAGCGCTCCGTGATCTGCTCGGTGGTCCAGCCGAGCGCCTTGAGCAGCACGGTGACCGGCTGGCGGCGCTTGCGGTCGATGCGCACGCCGACGGTGTCGCGCTTGTCCACATCGAACTCGAGCCACGCACCGCGCGACGGGATGACCTTCACGGAGTGCAGCGGGCGCTCCGTGGACTTGTCGATGGTCTCGTCGAAATACACGCCCGGGGAGCGCACGAGCTGGGAGACGACGACGCGTTCGGTGCCGTTGACGATGAAGGTGCCCTTGTCCGTCATCAGCGGGAAGTCGCCGATGAAGACGGTCTGGGACTTGATCTCCTGCGTATCGTTGTTAATGAACTCCGCGGTGACGTACAGCGGCGCGGAGTAGTTGATGTCCTTGTCCTTGCACTCGTCGATCGTGTACTTCACGTCTTCGAAGCGCGGCTCGGACAAGGTCAGGCTCATGTTGCCGGAGTAGTCCTCGATCGGGGAAATCTCCTCGAGGATGTCCTCCAGGCCGCTTGTCACGCGGGCGTCCGCCCCGCGGTTCGCCTGCTCGCGCTCGCGCCACTCAGGCGTACCGACGAGCCACGCGAAGGATTCGAGCTGCACATCTAACAGGCCCGGGACAGTGATCGGCTCATTAATCTTCGCGAACGAGTATCGTTCGGGAGCCCCGGGGATATCAGCCATATTCATGGTCTGGTCTGAGACTGCCAAGTTGGGTCCTTCCAGCACCTCTGGCGGAGGCCCGCCGGCCCGCGTCTGGCTTCGCGGCCCAGCGGCGTTTCCGCAGGATAAGTTAGCATTCGGTCTGCTTCAGAAGTCCCGCCCCCAGAGACAGCAAAATCACCTTGTCAAATCGGAAATTTCTTCCCGCTGCACAAGGCTCTGCGTACGCACCGGAGACGGCTTCCAGCGCAACGAATAACCTTATACAAACCCTCTCAGTTTGTAAAGGGATACCATCGCCGCCGCCCGCCCCCGCGTTACAGCTCCCGTCGCGCCCGGTGCCGTCTGGGCGCTGCTGCGGGGAAGCCTACCACCCCGCGCGGCGGCGGGGTCAAACGCGACGCGCCGAACGCACCAGCGGAATCAGCGCGATGGCGAGCCCCACCAGCGCGAGCAGCGCACCGGTCCACGCCACGCCGCGCCACAGCGCCCGCGAGGCGAGTCGCGGTTGCGCGTCCCCGATCCGGGACACCAGCGTCTCGACGTCCTCCCGGTCCGCCTTGCCGTCGTACGTCACCACGTTTCGCACTCCCCTGCCCGCGGCGTCGCCGTAGTAGTCGTCGACGCGTTCGTCGATGCCCACGACCAGGCCCGTCTCCCGGTCCACGAGCAGCTTCCGGTCCGCGGCGTGAAAGAGGAACGTGCGCGCGCCGTCGACCGTGAGCGTGTTGCGCGGGTCCGCGTAGCGCTGGGCGACGTTCGTCGACGCGATGTGCTGGGTGTAGCGGACCACCGTCCGCCCGGCGATCTCCTCCTCGCCTGCGTATTCCGCCGGCGCGGCGCCGCGCAGGACGGGGTCGAAGACGTCCACCGTCTGCTCCCCGGCGGGGGCGGGCAGCTTGAGCCAAGCGCCGTCGAGACGCACCTGCGTCGCCGGCATCGCCATCACCGCGGCGAGCTCCGCGTCCCCCACCGCAGCGCCGGAGACGCGGTCCATGACGTAGGCCCACGTGGACGCGGTGACGAGGTTGTCGAAGTCGGAGCCCGCCTCGCCCGCGCGCAGGGTGTCGCCGACGCGCACGCTCGCCGTGTCGTCGTCTGCGGGGTCGTTGATCTCCATGTGCAGCTGGCGCGTCACCGGCGCCGGGCGGCCGTCGCGGGTGCCGTCCGGGTCCTCGATCGTCCACGTCACGTCGCCGAGGGCGAGCGGCAGGCGCGCGCCCGTGAGCAGGACGTGCGGCGCGACGAGCCCGGCCACCGCAAGCGCCACGCCGAGACCGGCAAGCGGGGCGGCGACATTGCGGACAGACATGGTGGGCCAGTCTAGCCCAGCCGCCGCGCTGCCCGGCCGAGCAGGCCCGACATCGTCGTCCAGCGCATCTCGGTGACGTTGCGCGGCTCCGTGTACTTCGTGATGCCGTGCTCGCCATGGCGCCGCCCCATGCCCGAGCGCTTCCACCCGCCCATCGGCGCGCCGAGCGCCATCCACGCCGGGGCGTAGCCCTCGTTGATGTTCACGGTGCCGCTCTCGAGGGCGCCCGCTAATCGACGAGCTGTCGCCGGAGCCGCCCACACCGACGAGTTCAGCCCGTAGTCCGTGGCGTTCGCCCTGGCCACCGCCTCCTCGAGCGTGTCCACCACCTCGACGTAGACCACCGGGCCGAAGACCTCCTGGGAGTGCAGGTCGGCGTCCGGAGGGACGTCGATAAGCACGGTCGGCTCGAAGAAGGCCGGGCCGGTGCGGCGGCCCCCGGTGAGCGCGGTGGCCCCCTTCGCCAGCGCGTCGTTCACGAACGCCTCGATGCGGTCCGTGTGTTCCGGCGAGATCTGCGCGCCCATGTCCACGTCCCACCCGCGGCCCGGGCCGACGCGCATGGACGCGGCGTGCTCGACGAACGCGGGGATGAAGCGCTCGGCGGCGGGGCGCTCGACGTAGATGCGCTCGATGGAGATGCACAGCTGGCCGGAGTTGGCGAAACAGGCGTGCACCGCGGCCTCGGCGGCGCGGTCGAGATTGGCGTCGGCGGCGACGATCATCGCGTTCTTGCCGCCGAGCTCCATGGAGTAGTCGATGAGGCTCGCCGCCGCCTGCTGCGCCAACCGCGTGCCCGTCGCCGTCGAGCCGGTGAACATGAGGAAGTCGCACTCTTCGACGATGGCCTGGCCCACGTCCCCCCCCGTCGCCGGGCACGACGTTGAACACCCCGTCCGGCAGCCCCGCCTCGCGCAGGATCCCCGCCGCCTTGAGCGCCGAGAGCGGCGTGCGCAGGTCCGGCTTGAGCACGACCGCGTTGCCCGCCACCATCGCCGGGATCGCGTCGGAGACCGCGAGCGCGAGCGGGTAGTTGAACGGCGCGATCACGCCGACCACGCCCTTCGGCGGGCGCTGCTCGCGCGCGGTGGTGAGCAGCGGCGCCGGGGTGAACCGGCGGCGGGTCTTCAGTTGGCTCGGCCCGGTCTGGGCGTAGTACAGCGCCGTCGCGGCGACGTCGGCAACCTCCTCGAGCGCGCTTGCGCGGTTCTTGCCGTTCTCGTCCTGGATGGTGTCCAGCAGCTCGTCGCGGTGCTGCGCCACAAGGAGCGCGAACCGGCGGAACACGGCGGCCCGCTTCCGCGCGGGCGTGGCGGCCCACGCGGGCTGGGCGGCCCGGGCGCGCGCGAACGCCTCGCGCGCGTCATCCGCGGTGCACTTGCACACCCGCCCCACGGTCTGCCCGGTCGCCGGGTTGGTTACCTCGATCACCCGCCCGACGGTACGCGAAACCCCCCCGGCCGCGGTTGCGGCCGAAGGGGGCGTCGATAAGCAGCGAATGCTTACTTGAGGGTGACCTTCGCGCCAGCCTCTTCCAGCTTGGTCTTCGCAGCCTCGGCGTCGTCCTTGTTGGCGCCCTCGAGGATGGCCTTCGGGGCACCCTCGACCATCTCCTTGGCGTCCTTCAGGCCCAGGCCCGGAACGAGCTCGCGGACAACCTTGATCACGCCGATCTTCTTGTCGCCAGCGTCCTCGAGGACGACGTCGAACTCGTCCTTCTCCTCAGCGGCAGCCTCGCCGCCGGCGGCCGGAGCGCCCGCAGCTGCAACAGCAACCGGAGCGGCAGCGGTCACGTCGAAGACCTCCTCGAACTCCTTGAGGAACTCGGAGAGCTCGATGAGGGTCATTTCCTTGAACTGCTCGATGAGCTCGTCCTTGGAGAGCTTTGCCATGATGGCATCCTTTCTGTTGTGGGCCGATCCGGCCCGGGTTAAAGAGTGTGTTTACGCGGCTTCCTGCTTGTCCTGCAGCGCAGCGACAAGGCGAGCCGTCTTGGAGGCCGGGGCCTGGAAGAGGCCGGCAGCCTTGGCCAAGGAACCCTGGAACGCGCCAGCAAGCTTGGCAAGGGTGGTCTCGCGATTGTCCATCTCGGCGAGCGCGTCGACCTGGGAAGCGTCGAGGACGTTGCCGTCCATGTAGCCGCCCTTGATCACGAACGCGTCGTTATCCTTGTTGAACTTCTTCATCACCTTCGCAGCGTCGACGGCCGCGTCGCCCTTGATGAACGCGACGGCGGTCGGGCCGGTGAGAAGATCGTCGAGGCCCTCGATGCCCTGCTCGTTCGCAGCGATCTTGATGAGGGTGTTCTTGGCGACGTGGTACTCGACATCGAAGCCCAGCTCACCGCGCAGCTCCTGCAACTGACCCACGGTCAGGCCGCGGTACTCAGTGAGCACGACGGAGCTCGCCTCGGCGAACTTGCCACGGAGCGCTTCGAGCTCCGCAGTGTTCTTCGGGTTTGCCATGACACACGCCTCCTTCCGATACTTCATGTCCTTCAATCCGCCCGGGGCAAAGGAAAATGCCCCGTGCAGAAGCACGGGGCACGCGTGAAAGGCGCCTCGTTTCTCCTGCGTGGGCCGGCCCCTGGAGCGGGGCGCCTTCGACTCTGTTGCCAGAGTGACCGACGGTCTTCGGTGAAACTTGAGCTCGGCTCAAACTTCGGTTGAGGATGTTAGCCGGAAAGGGCGCCGGGATCAAAATCGCGCAGCGCCGCCTCCGCCGCCCACCACCCCGGCATCCCGTGCACGCCGGCGCCGGGGGCGGCGGCGCTCGAGGCGAGGTACTCCCCCGCGCCCAGGCGGTGCGGGAGGCGGATGAGCGGGTGCGCGCCGTTCGCGATGTCGCCGCCGACGAGGCACGGGTCCCAGCGCTCGAGGTCCGCGGGGCTCGCCTCCACGACCCGTTCGACGACGTCGCGGAAGCCGGGCGCAAACCGCTCGACCTGGCGGGTGATGAGCTCGCGCACCTCGCCCGGGTAGCGCTCGCGGTAGCCGGCGGGGACGTGGGCGTACGTCCACAGGCTCAGGCCCCGCTGCGGGTCGGCGACGAACTGCTGCGCGGCCATGACGAACGGGCGCTCGGGCAGCCGGCCGCGGCGGATGGCCCGCTCGGCGTGGTCGATCTCGCGAAGCGTGCCGCCGAGGTGCACCGTCGCGGCCTGCCCGACGCGCGGGTCGCGCCACGGCACGGGCTCGTTGAGCAGGAAGTCGACCTTGTGAACGCCGGGCCCGCGGCGCCGTTTCGGCGCGTTGTGCGGCACGTCGCGGTTGCAGTGGATTCGCCCGCCATGCTTCTCGACGAGCTCCGCCAACCCCCGCGCCACCGCCTCCGAACCACCCTTGGCCACCGGCCAGCCGCGCGTCATCCCGAGCGCGCCGAACAGCACGCCGAACGCGGCCGTGCCCGCGCGCGTCGGCGGGAGGATGGCGTGGGCCGCACTGCCGGCGAACAGCGCCCGGGCGCGCTCGGTGCGCAGCGGCACGGCGGCCGCGGGCCACGCGCCCCGGGCGCCGAACTGGGCGAGCCGCAGCGGGTGTGCCGGCCAGCGGTTCGGTGGGGCGAGGGCGTTAGCGAGGTGCGCGTCGATGTGATGGACGACCGGGGCGTGGATGCCGCGCCAGACGCGGGCGTCGGGGCCGAGCTCGGCGGCGGTCTGCGCGAGGCTGCGGTGGAGGAAGGCGGCGCCGTCGTCGAGCGGGTGGGCCATCTCGATCGGGGCGCGCAGCCACTCGACGTCGAGCCCGAGCTGCGCGAACGCCGGGGACGCGGCGCCGAACGGGTGGCAGGCCGCGCCACGGTCGATGAGGCGCCCGTCGATCACGTCGGTGCGCGCGGCGCCGCCGACCCTGTCCGCGCGCTCGAACACGTCGACGCGCCAGCCCGCCTTCGCCAGCCGCGCCGCCGCGGTGAGCGCGTTGACGCCGGCGCCGATGATGACCGCTTCCACGCGTGCGATTGTGCCAGCTGTGGATAACCGCGTGTTGGTTGCGGGAGTTATCCACAGGTTTCGGTGGGTGGTCTTGACACCGAATTGGTTTCCCCTAGTGTGACGGGCATGAACCCATTCGAAGCACTCGCACTCGCGGTTGGGGCCGGCGCCATCGACGCCCTCGCCCACTACGACCGCGACGCGCTCACCACCGCCGGCGTCAAACCCGACACGCTGCGCGAATGGGCACGCATCCACACCGTCTACTACGGGCCAACCCGCTACCGCGCCCAGCAACGCCGCGCGCTCACCCTCGCCCGCGACAACGGCACAAGCCTGGACAAACTCGTCTTCATCGAAAAACACCTCACCCGCTTCACCGGCACCGAGCAATGGAAACTACGCCACGCCCTGCTTTGCGTACGCGGCACCTACGAAACCCTGCGCCGCCGCGCCAACGACATCCTCCCCACCGCCGAACCTCAACCGGCGAAAAAACAAATGACGTTTTCCGCCCCCAAACACGGACGCACCCGCATCACCATCACCGCCGACGACCGCCGCGCCGCCGACCTCGAACACGCCCTCCGCCACCACATCGACCCCACCCAACCCGCAGCACCCCAAATGGAAGCCGCGTTCTGGAACCTCCTCGACGCCGGCGAAACCGTCCCCGCCGCCGCACCCCGCCCCATGATCCTCCTGCCCCTACCCGAATACACCCGCATCACCGCAGGATTGGGCGACGACGTCATCCTCACGCTCACCGACGGCACCACCATGACCGGGGCCGAATTCCTCTCGTTAGAGTTCGGCGACACGCTCGACGTCGCCGCGTTCCACCCCGAAGCAGGTGCCGTCAACCTCTACCGCACCCAACGCCTCGCCAACACGAAACAACGCGACCTCGCCCGGCTCGTCATGCCGGTATGCGCGTTCCCCGGCTGCCGCCACGGGGCGCAAGCCTGCGAGATCCACCACGTCACCGCCTGGAAACACGGCGGGGAAACCAACCTGGACAACCTCGCCCCGTTGTGTCGCTACCACAACCGCGTCAACGACGACGACCCATCGCGCAACAAACGCGGCCACATCGCCATGATCCGCGGCGCACCATGGTGGATCAGCCCCCACGGAACCCCAGTGAAAAACTCCAACCGCGGGGCCATAGACCAACTCTTCGGGCACGAAAAAGCGCCCCGGTAGCAACCGAGGCGCTGGATCGTGGGTGAACTATGCCTTGGTGGCGTAGTTCTTCTCCACGGAGGTGTCCACCGGCACGCCCGGGCCCTGGGTCGCGGAGACGGTGACCTTCTTCAGGTACACGCCCTTCGCGGACGCCGGCTTGAGGCGGTTGACCTCGTCGAGGAGCGCGCCGTAGTTCTCGGCGAGCTGCTCCGGGGTGAACGACGCCTTGCCGATGATGGCGTGCAGGTTCGACGCCTTGTCAACGCGGAAGGCGATCTTGCCGCCCTTGGAGTCCTGGATCGCCTTCGCGACGTCCGGGGTCACCGTGCCCGTCTTCGGGTTCGGCATGAGGCCGCGCGGGCCGAGGACGCGGGCGACGCGGCCGACCTTGGCCATCTGGTCCGGCGTCGCGATGGCGACGTCGAAGTCGAGCTGGCCGTTGTTGATCTGCTCGATGAGCTCGTCGGTACCCACGATGTCGGCGCCGGCTTCCTTCGCCTTGGTGGCGTTCTCGCCCTCGGCGAAGACGGCGACGCGCACGGACTTACCGGTGCCGTGCGGCAGGTTCACGGTGCCGCGCACGAGCTGGTCGGCCTTGCGCGGGTCGACGGAGAGGCGCATTGCGACGTCGATAGTGGCGTCGTACTTGTCCGAGGCGGTCTCCTTCGCGAGGGTGACGGCGTCGAGCGGGTGGTACAGGTTGTCGCGGTCGACCTTGGCGAGCTGCTCAAGGTAGCGCTTGGACTTCTTAGCCATGTTGGATTTCCTTCCGGAAGTTGTGGTGCGGGCCTGGCTCGGCCCTGCCACATGGGGTTGTTACTTCTCGACCTCGATGCCCATGGAGCGGGCGGTGCCAGCGATGATCGCGGCGCCAGCCTCGATGTCGCGGGCGTTGAGGTCGTTCTTCTTGGTCTCGGCGATCTCCTTGCACTGCTCCCAGGTGACCTTACCGACCTTCTGGGTGTGCGGGACGCCGGAGCCCTTCTGCAGACCGGCGGCCTTGAGCAGCAGGGACGCGGCCGGCGGGGACTTCAGGACGAAGTCGAAGGAGCGGTCCTCGTAGACCGTGATCTCCACCGGGACGATGTTGCCGCGCATGGACTCGGTCGCGGCGTTGTACGCCTTGGTGAACTCGACGATGTTCACGCCGTGAGCACCGAGCGCCGGGCCGACCGGCGGGGCCGGGTTTGCCATGCCAGCTTCGATCTGAAGCTTGATCAGGCCAGTGACCTTCTTCTTAGCCATCGAATTACCTCCTAGGTACAGCGCCCGCGGCCACGATGAGCTGCCGCGGGGCTTCCGGATGCCGGGGGTGAACCCAGCCACCGGGGATATGAAAAACGAACACGTCGCGTGCGCTCGCAAGCACACGCGACGTGACAGAGTACGCCGGAGGGGCGTCGAGAAGCAAAATGCTCCTACATGATCCGCTCGATCTGGTCGGCGGTGAGCTCGACCGGGGTCTCGCGGCCGAAGATGGACACGAGCGCCTCGATCTTGCCGGTCTCCGGGTCGATGGCGTTGATCGTCGCGGACACGCTCGCGAGCGCACCGGAGAGGATGGTGACGGCCTCGCCGACCTGGTAGTCGTGGGCGACCTGCTTCGGGGCCTCGTCGTCCGGCATGGCGACAACGGTCTCGCCCTCCGCATTGACCTCGGGCTTCGCCCCGGTTGCGGCGGACTTCGGCAGGAGGAACTTGGCCACGTCGCGGTGCTTCACCGGCGTCGCGTTGCCCTCGTTGCCCACGAACGACGTCACGCCGGGCGTCTCGCGGACCACGGACCAGGCGGCGTCGTTCATGTCCATGCGCACGAGCACGTAGCCGGGCAGCAGCTTGCGCTTGACCAGCTTGTTCTTGCCGTCCTTGTTCTTCTCCAGCACCTGTTCGACGGGCACGACGACCTCGTAGATGGAGTCTTCGACCTCGAGGGTCTGGCTGCGCATCTCGAGGTTGGTCTTCACCTTGTTCTCGTAGCCGGAGTAGCTCTGGATGATGTACCAGTCGCCGGGCTGCTTCTTCAGCTCGCGGGTGTACTCGCGCAGGCGGCGCTTGTACTCGCTGTCGTCGGCGTCCTCAGCCTCAGCGCCGGACTCGGCCTCGGCCTCGGCCTCGGCCTCGGCGTGACTCTCACCCTCCTCGTCGGAGGAGTCACCGCCCTCGGTGCCGGCCGGGTCGTCGTCGCCCTCGCGGACGGGGTCGGTGCCCGGCTGCACGGGAGCGCCCTCGTCGATCATCTCTTGCTCGTTGTTCTCGAGCGCGCCGTTGACGTCGTTGTTCGCCTCAGTCATTGTCATCTCCTCGTCTGTGGTCGTGTGCACCCCAGGGTACCGGGGCAAAAAGTATCCCGCCTTCCTCGGCGTCCGAGGGGCGGGAAACGTTTGTGCCAGCGATTGTACCTAGCGGATGAAGATCCAACGAATCACCCAGGCGGAGAGGGCGTCGATGCCCCACACGAAGATGGTGAGCACCACCAGGAACGCGAAGACGATAAGCGTGTAGTTGAGCATCTGGCGCCCGGTCGGCCAGATGACCTTGCGCATCTCGGAGGCGACCTCGCCCGGGAACGCCGCGACGCCCTTGCCGGTCTTCTCGCCGTCCGCGTCGACGAGCGCAGGCGCGCGCTTCGCCTCGTAGGAATCCGAGGACACCGGAGCGGCGCCGCGCAGCTGACGCTTACCGGTCGGCTGCGCCGCGTTCTGACCGTTGGGGTTAGTCACGAAAACTCCTCCACGTTGTTTTGGCAGGGGCGACAGGACTCGAACCTGCAACCTACGGTTTTGGAGACCGTTGCGCTACCAATTGCGCCACGCCCCTAGGGCACCGCATTCACAGTGCGCCTAACCCTACCACGGGGGCCACGAGGCTCCCGCACAAGGTGCGTAGCGATGGAGAGAATTGAACTCTCGACACAGCGATTATGAGTCGCTTGCTCTACCACTGAGCTACACCGCCATGTGCCCGCCCGCCCGAGGGCGGACAAACAACAGAGCCCCCTGACAGAATCGAACTGTCGACCTTTTCCTTACCATGGAAACGCTCTGCCGACTGAGCTAAGGGGGCACAGCCTCTATGTTGTGGGTCTTGCTCGACCCGCTCCGTTGAAGCCTTGAAGAGATTAACCCGATCGTTTCCACAAACACAAATCGCCAGCCCACCCCCGCTTTTTCGCACTTGCTTAGCGACGCCCCTCCGGCCCCCAACGGGGTTAAACGACAAAATGTGTGTCCGGATTCGTCGATTTGTTTGGGATGACCAGGGGTAATCCGGAAAGTATATGCTCCTGGAGCTTATATCCGCCCCGGGGCGGCGAAATACTGGGGTGTGACAGCAGCATGTGGTAGTAGCCGGTGTTGGCTTGATCAATGCCGAAGAACCAACCCCGCTGCCAGGTGTGCGGCGGCGAGATGAAACGCAATGGAAAGACTTCTGCCAACCGCACCCGGTGGCGGTGCAAGAACTGCGGCGCTTCCACCACCAAGCAGCGCCCCGATATCACCAACTCCGCAGCCTTCGCAGCATTTATCGCCCACCTCACGACCGGTGCAAGCTTGAACACCGCTGCCGCCGAAGCAGGGTGTCATCCTCGTACCCTGCAACGCCGGTTTGAACACTTCTGGCTAGTTGATATCCCCGATCCCACAATCGGGCACGAAGGCCGGGTTTACGACCAGGTCTTTCTTGACGGCACCTACACCGCCGGTGGGTGTCTCATCGTGGCCGCCACCTTGGATCACGTCATCGCCTGGCACTGGTGCACACGTGAAACCACCCGCGACTACCAAAGACTTCTCGAACGTATCCCCGCACCCCTGATCGCTGTCATCGACGGCGGCCAAGGTGCTGCCAGCGCGATCAAGACATGCTGGCCCACAACGAAAGTGCAGCGCTGCCTCGTCCACGCCCAACGCGTGGTACGCCGGCACACCACCGCACGCCCACGCACCGATGCAGGACGAGCGATCTACCAGCTTGCGCTCAACCTCACGAAAATCACCGATCTTGACGAAGCCGCCGCGTGGGGTGCGCAGCTGCACGAATACGGCACTATCTACCGCGACTGGATGAACCAGAAAACGTGGACAACCGACCCGGCGACACGGCAACGCACCTGGTCATGGACACATGAACGCACCCGCAAGGCCTACAACAGCCTCAACCACCTATGGCGCAACCAGCTGTTATTTGTCTATCTCGACCCACCCGACGGTGTCCTCGATGCCAGCCGGATCAAATCCACCACCAACAGCCTAGAAGGCGGCATCAACGCCCAACTGAAACTGCTGGCCCGCACCCACCGCGGCAGATCCGGGGAGCATCAACGCCGGATGCTGGAGTGGTGGCTGTATCTGCAAACGGAACTGCCTGACGATCCGGTAGAGATCGCCAGGCAGTCCAACTGGGGCCAGGACCAACTCGCCAAAGTATCCACCCTGACCCACAACGAGAACCAAGCCGACCACGAAACCGGACGACCAGCCCTCTACGACAACGCTATCGACACCAACTACACACACTCAATCGGCATCCAAAAAGGCCACATCTAACCCCGCGACACGCCGGAGCCAGACACACATTTTGTCGTTTAACCCCCCCAACGCCCCCTCCCCCGGCAACCCAAAACCCCGCCGGTACGAAACCGACGGGGTGAATGTTGGTGCCAGGTAGAAGATTCGAACTTCTGAAGGCAATGCCGGCGGATTTACAGTCCGCTCCCTTTGGCCGCTCGGGCAACCTGGCAAGCACCGAAGTGCGGGGTTTACTCTACACAACGCCCCGCACGGGAGGAAATTGCCTGCTTATCCCACCCGCTCGACGGTCATGCGGGTCATGTTACGCAGCGCCTCGCGCGCCGGAATGTCGGGCAGGCCCTCGAGTTCCTCCTCCACCACGGCGAGGTACTCGCGCGCCTTGTCTAACGCGCGCTCCCGCCCGCCGGTCTGCGCGAGGAGGTCGAGGGCATGGGCGACGTCGGCGTCGTCGGTAAGCGGGCCCGTGAGCAGGCCGCGCAGCTCCTCCCCGGCCGGGGAGTCCTCCTCGAGCGCGTAGAGCACGGGCAGGGTGAACACGCCCTCGCGCAGGTCGGTGCCGGGGGTCTTGCCGGACTGTTCGGGGTCGGAGAAGATGTCGATGATGTCGTCGACGATCTGGAAGACCATCCCCACCGCGTCGCCGATGCGCGCGCACCGGTCCACGACGTCCGCCTCCGCACCCGCGTGCCGCGCGCCGAGGTACGCCGCCGAGGAGATGAGCACACCCGTCTTCTCCTCGATCACCGTGAGGTAGTGCTCCACCGGGTCGCCGCCCTGCGCGCCGACGGTCTCGCGCATCTGTCCGGTGACCAGCTTCTCGAAGGTGTCGGCGAAGTGGCCGACGGTGTCCAGGTCCATTGCGCTCATGAGCCGCGACGCGTGCGCGAAGAGGATGTCGCCGGCGAGGATGGCCACGGTGTTCGTCCAGCGCGCGTTGGCGGACTCGACGCCGCGGCGGCGCTCGGCCTCGTCCATAACGTCGTCGTGGTAGAGCGTGGCCAGGTGCACCACCTCCACGACGGTGGCGCCGCGGACGACGTTCTCGCTGCGTGGGTCGGGCCCGAACTCCGCGCACAGCAGCGCCATCATGGGCCGGAAGCGCTTGCCGCCGGCGGCGGCGAGGTGCGTGACCTTGTCGGTGAGGAAGCTTTCCACGCGGGACAGCTCGGCCCGCAGCCTGTCCTCCACCGCCTCCAGCCCGGAGTTCAGCCGCGCGTTGAGCGCCTCGTCGCCTAGGTCCAGGTTGAAGCCGTGGCGCGGTGACGGAGTGGTGCCGTGCGTCATCGAAAACGTCCTTGCAGGTTGGAGGGGCACATGGATAACACGCTAACCGTAGCCCAACCCACCCCGCCCGCGCACGAGCGGGTGGCGCTGGCACAATGTGGCGGGTGAGTGAGTACTTCGACCTCGTCGTCGTCGGCGCGGGCCCGGCCGGGTCCGCCGCAGCGATCGCCGGGCAGCGCGCCGGCATGGGCACATTGCTTCTCGACGCCCTGCCGGCCCACCGCGACAAAACCTGCGGGGACGGGTTGACCCCTCGGGCCGTCGATACGCTAGAGCTCCTCGGCCTCCCCGTCCCGGCGTACCGCAACCGGGGCCTGAAGCTGCACGGCTACGGCGGCGACGTCGAGGCGCCGTGGCCGCGCGGCGAGGGGTCCGCCTCCCCGCGTGCCACGTTCGACGCCATGCTTGTCGGCGAAGCTGCGCGCGCCGGCGCGACCATCCGCCAGGGCTGTCCCGCCACCGGCGTGCAGCTCGAGCGCGGGGCGATCCGCGCCGTGGAGACGCCGCGCGGCGAGGTGCGGGCCCGGCGGGTGATCGTCGCGGACGGGGTGCGCTCCCCCTTTGGCAAACTCCTCGGGCGCGCCTGGCACAAGGAGCACGTCTACGGCATCGCGGCGCGCTCCTACTGCGCCTCGCCGTTTTCGAGCGAGCCGTGGATGCACTCCCACGTCGAACTGCGCGACGCCGGCGGCGCGATCCAGCCCGGCTACGGCTGGATCTTCCCGCTCGGCGACGGGCACGTCAACCTCGGCTGCGGCGCGCTGTCCACCGACGCGCGCCCGGCGAAGGTGAACACGAAGAAGCTGCTTGCGCAGTACGCCGCGCAGCAGCGCGAGGCGTGGCAGCTCGGCGAGCCGGAACGCGTGGCGTCGGCGCTGCTGCCGATGGGCGGGGCGGTGTCGAACGTGGCGGGGCCGAACTGGGCGCTCGTGGGCGACGCGGCGGCGTGCGTGAACCCGCTCAACGGCGAGGGCATCGACTACGGGCTGGAGACGGCGGTGCTCGCCGTCGGGCTCATGGGGCAGGTCGACGACCTCACGCTCGCGTGGCCGGCGCTGCTGCGCGAAACGTACGGCGACGCGTTCGCGCTCGCGCGCACCCTCGCCCGGCTGCTCACCTACCCGCAGTTCCTGCCGCTCGCGGGGCCGGTGGCGCTGCGCGGGCTGGGCGGGCGCACCCTCATGCCGGCGGCGGCGCGGCTCATGGGCAACCTCGTCGCGGACGAGGACCGGGACCTCGTCGCCCGGGCGTGGCGCCTGGCAGGGCGGGCGGCGCGGGGCGCGCAGCCGGGCGAGCCGCTGTGGGACGCGCGCTAGGCCGGCTTCACCGCGCCGGCTTCACCGCGCTGGCTTCACCGCGCTGTGCAGCGCGACGATGCCGCCGGAGAGGTTGAGCCAGCTCGCGTCCGTCCATCCGTTGTCGTTGATGGCGGCGGCGAGCTCCTCCTGGCCGGGCCAGGCGCGGATGGACTCGGCGAGGTACTCGTAGGCCTCCGCGTTCGAGGAGAACACCTTCGCCACCGCCGGCAGCGCGAGCGGCAGGTACTCCTTGTACAGCGTGCGGAAGCCGGGCACGACGGGCGTGGAGAACTCGTTGACGGCGAGGCGCCCGCCCGGCTTGGTCACGCGCGCCATCTCGCGCAGGCCCGCCTCGAAGTCGTGGACGTTGCGCAGCCCGTAGGAGATGGTCACCGCGTCGAAGGTGTCATCCGCAAACGGCAGGTGCATCGCGTCGCCGACGACCTTGGGCACGTCGCGGTCCTTGCCGGCGGCGAGCATGCCCTGGGAAAAGTCGCAGGCCACCACCCACGCGCCGGACTTGCCCAGCTCCACGGTGGACACGGCGGTGCCGGCGGCCAGATCGAGCACGAGCTCGCCGGGCTTTAAGTCCAGGCGCTCGCGGGTGCGACGTCGCCAGTACTTGTCCAAGCCGAACGACAGCACGGTGTTGGTGATGTCGTAGTTTTTGCCCACGTCGTCGAACATACCGGCAACGTCGAAGGGCTTTTTGTCCAGATCCGCCTTGGCCATGGTGCGCAAGTCTACTTTGCCACCCACAAACGGAGGCCGTACGACAACACAACACTTGCAAGTTCGGCGTGCCGAACTTTATTATTCGCCGGTATGGGACTTGATGACTCCAACATGGGCGCATGGCTCGAAGCCATCGCATTGTTCGAGACCGCCCGCGAAGGCGACTACCTCGCGTCCGCGCGGCTCGTGCGCTCCAGCGCCAACCCGGAAGACGTCACGCTCAACCTGATGCGGCTGCTCGCCGTCTACCTGCACGACGAATCCCCGGAAAAGCTCGACCGATTCATTGCCACGTCCCACCGCGTCGGCCCGCCGCCGCTTCTCTAACCGCACGGAAAAGTACACAGAAAGAAAAGGACCAACATGTTGAAATCCAAGGTGCTCGCGCTCGCCGCCACGGCTGCGCTAACTGCCGGCCTGGCAGGCTGTTCGCAGGACAGCGCCGACGCCGCAGGCGGCAAAGACACCCCCGTGGTACTCACCACGTTCACGGTGATCCAGGACATCGCTTCGAACGTCGCCGGCGACCACCTGCGGGTGGAGTCCATCACCAAACCCGGCGCGGAAATCCACGGCTACGAGCCCACCCCGGGCGACATCTCGCGCGCCTCCGACGCCGACCTGATCCTGGACAACGGCATGAATCTGGAAAGCTGGTTCTCCCAGTTCGTCTCCGACCTGGACGTGCCCCACGCCGTGGTCAGCGAAGGTGTCGACCCGATCGACATCGCGGAGGACGCCTACGCCGGCAAGCCCAACCCGCACGCCTGGATGAGTCCGGTGAACGTGCAGAAGTACGTGGACAACATCGTCGACGCGTTCAGCGAACTCGACCCGGAGCACGCCGATGATTTCAAGGCCAACGGCGAAACATACAAGCAGGAACTGCAGGCTGTGCAAGACGAGCTGGAGACCAAGCTCGCCGCTGTCCCCGACAAGCAGCGCGCCTTGGTCACCTGCGAAGGTGCGTTCTCCTATCTGGCTCGCGACGCGAAGCTCAAGGAGCGCTACATCTGGCCGGTCAACTCGGAGCAGCAAGCCACCCCGCAGCAGATCGCCGGCGCGATCGAGTTTGTGAAGGAAAACAACGTCCCGTCTGTGTTCTGTGAATCCACGGTCTCTAACGCGCCGATGATGCAGGTCGTGAAGGCCACCGGCGCGGAGTACGGCGGCACCCTCTACGTCGATTCGCTTTCTGAGGAAAACGGTCCGGTGCCGACCTACCTGGATCTGATTCGCCACGACACGAAGGTGATCATCGACGGTTTGAACGGGGGCAAGCAGTGATCCCCGCAATCGCGGTTGACGATGTTGCGGTGCGCTACGGCGACGTCGTCGCGCTCGACGGCGCAACTTTGAGCGTCCAACCAGGCCGTATCTGTGGGCTGATCGGGATGAACGGCGCGGGCAAATCCACGCTACTCAAGGCGATCATGGGGTTGGTCAAGCCGGATCGCGGCACGGTTCGTATCAACGGCATCGACCCCATGCGCGCCCGCAAGACGCAGGTGCTGGGCTACGTCCCGCAGAGCGAGGACGTGGACTGGCAGTTCCCGGTCACAGTGCGTGATGTGGTCATGATGGGCCGCTACGGCCACATGGGCTTTACCCGCCACGCGCGTGCGGAGGACATTGCGGCTGTGGATCGCGCGCTTGAGCGCACCCACCTTGAGTCGTTCGCAGACCGCCAGATCGGTCAGCTTTCGGGTGGCCAGAAGAAGCGTGCCTTCATCGCCCGCGGTATCGCTCAGGGTGCGAGCATCATGCTTCTCGACGAACCCTTCGCCGGCGTGGACAAACATTCCGAGGCCACCATCACTGAGCTGCTGCGTGACCTCGCGGCAGAAGGCACCACTATTTTTGTGGTGACGCACGACCTGGTTGCCTTGCCCCAGCTCGCGCCGGAGACAGTGCTGTTGAACCGCCGGGTGTTGATGCACGCCCCGACTGAAGTGGTGTTAGAGCCGGACAATTTGGTACAGGGCTTCGGTATGGGGGTGTCAGCATGATTGCGCTGCTTACGGAGCCGTTTGGGTACGAGTTCATGATGCGTGCGCTTGCGACCTCGCTGGTGGCGTCGATTGTCTGCGCGCTGTTGTCGTGCTGGCTGGTGTTGGTTGGCTGGTCGCTGATGGGCGATGCGGTAAGCCACGCTGTCCTGCCCGGCGTGGTGCTGGCCTACATTCTGGGCGTGCCGTTTGCCGTCGGCGCGGTGGTGTTCGGGTTCCTTGCGGTGGCACTGATCGGGCTGGTGCGCGATACGTCCCGGGTGAAGGAGGATGCGGCCATTGGCATTGTGTTCACCACCATGTTCGCGCTGGGGCTCGTGCTCATTTCGGTAACCCCTTCGCAAACGGATCTGAACCACATCATCTTCGGCAATCTGCTTGGTGTGTCCCGTGGGGACCTGCTGCAGGTGGCCATCCTGGGAGCGATCGTGTTGAGCGTGCTGGTGCTCAAGCGGCGCGACTTCACCCTCTACGCGTTCGATCCCACCCATGCACACGCGATTGGGTTGAATCCGCGCCTGCTCGGTGCGGCCCTGCTGGCACTGCTGGCGCTGACGTCAGTGGTGGCACTCCAGGCCGTTGGCGTGATCCTGGTGGTGGCGATGCTGATCATCCCGGGTGCGACCGCCTACCTGCTCACCAACAAATTCGGCACGATGCTGATCATCGCCCCGACCATGTCGGCGGCGTGTGCGATTGTGGGCCTGTACTGCTCCTACTACCTGGACACGGCCTCTGGCGGCATGATCGTGCTCGCCCAAGGTGTGGTGTTTGGTGTGGTGTACCTGTTCGGCCCGCATGGGGTGCTGCGGGGTCGTCGTTACGCATCCACGCGCACGAAGACGGAATCCGTGGCTTCCTCGCCGAGCGGCACCGCCTCCGCCGCGCCGGCAAGCCGGACCGCGACCGCGCCGGAGTAAGGGGCACCCTCTCCCACCTCGAGGGTTGCGCCGACGACGAGCCCGTGACTGTCGAAGAATTGCAGCAGTTTCGGGTCGTCGTCCGCGATGCGCTCGATCGTGGCCGTGCGCCCGGGTTGCACACCGGTCAGCGGTACCGCCGCGGGGGTGTCGACGCGGCCGCTGGCTGAGGGGATGGGGTCGCCGTGGGGGTCGCGGCTGGGGTAGTCCAAAAACGCGTCGATGCGGTCGACCATGAAGTCGCTCACCGAGTGTTCGAGGTTTTCGGCCTCGTCGTGCACCTGGTCCCAGGTGTAGCCCAACGCCTCCACCAAAAACGTTTCAATCAGGCGGTGGCGGCGGATCATCGCCACCGCGTACGTGCGGCCTGTGTCGGTCAGCTCGACGGCGCCGTAGGGCTTGTGCTCCACCAGGCCCTGCTCGCCGAGCTTGCGCACCCCGTCGGAGACGGTGGATTTGCGCAGTCCAAGGTGCTTGGCCACTGACGACGGTGTCACCGGCGTATCTGACCACTCCGAAAGCGCCCAGATGCCTTTGAGGTAGTTCTGGGTGCTGGTGGACAGGTCGCCGACGGACATGCTCGCCACTCTACTTGGCGGCGCGCTTGCGCTTACGCGGTGTCGTCGCGCCGCGCTTGCCTGCGGGGTTGGCCCAGGCGTGCCGGCGCCCAGCGCGGCAGGGCCACGTCGCGGCCGAACAGGTGCACCACGTTGCGCTCGTAGGCGTCCAGCACCTCGGAGTAGTAACCCAGCAGCTGGTCGCCGAGCGCGGCCCACGTCTTGTTCTCCACGGACGCGCGGGCGGCGCGCTGCAGGTCGGCGTGGCGGGCGTCGTCGAGCACCCAGCGCGCGGCGTCGGGCAGCTCGGCCTCGAACGTGGGCACCTCGAGCAGCAGGCCGTTCTCGCCGTGCTTGATCAGGTCAATCGGGCCGCCGGCGCGCGGGCCGATCGTGGGCACACCGGATGCCTGGGCCTCCTGGATGGCCTGGCAGAACGTCTCAAACTCGCCGGTGTGCACGAACAGGTCCAGCGACGCGTAGGCGCGCGCCAGCTCCTCCCCGCCGAGCGGGCCGGTGAACACGGCGGTGGGCAGAAGCGCCTCGAGCTCGTCACGCTCCGGGCCGCCGCCGACGATGACGAGTTGGACCGAAGGATCGTCGACAAGCGGGGCGAGGCGATGGACACTCTTCTCCGCCGCCAGCCGCCCGATGAAGCCGACGATCTTCTTCTCCCCCGTCGGGTCCCACGCGCGGCGCAGCACCTCCGAGCGCTTCGCCGGGTTGAACAGCTCGGTGTCCACCCCGCGGCCCCAGTGGCGCACGTTCTTGATGCCGTGCGCCTCAAGCTCGCGGATATAGCTTGACGACGGCGCCAGCGTCATCTCACTCATATTGTGGATCGTGCGCGTCCACTCCCACGCGAGGTTGGCCACCATGGGCAGGTGGTACTTCGTGGCGAAGCCGGCGACGTCGGTCTGGTACAGCGCCACCGCCGGCACCCCGATCTGACGCGCGGCGAACGCGCCCGCCCCGCCGAGGACGAAGGGGCTAGCCAGGTGGATGATGTCCGGCTTGAACCCGGCGAGCGCCGCGGCGACGGTGGTGGTGGGCACGCCGATCGGCAGCGAGTCCACGAGCGGCACCATCACCGTGGGTACGCGCACGATCTCGAAGCCGAGGTAGTCCGGGATCTCGTCTTGGAAGTCGCGCGCGCCCGGCGCGACCACCATCGCCTCATGGCCCTCGCGCTTGAGGTGCTCGAGCACCCGCAGCACCGAGTTGGTCACACCGTTGACGTTCGGCAGAAACGATTCCGCGACGATTCCCACACGCATGTCTGCTTACTTTTCCACACTCAGGCGAACCACGGCCCAACCGGAGTTAAACGCCGCGTGAATTTTCCCCGCTACCCTGGCCCGCATGCACGAGAACGACATGGAACGCATCCGCTCCGGCGAGTGGTACCTGCCCGGCGGGGACGAGCCGAACGCTGCCAGCTCATCACCGTCGAGCGCCGGCGCGATGGTCATGCCGGGGGTGACGGTCGGGGATACCCTCGTCGCCGGGGTGCCGGCGACGGTGAAGCGTTCGCTTCTCGACGCCCCTCCGGCACCCACCGACTGACCCCCGCCCACGCGCCGGCCGCGATGAGCGTGGCCACCGCGAGCACCGACAGCGCCGGGCGCAGCGCGAGCGCCCAGCCGCGGCCTTCCACCTTGACCAGGTCCGTGTTCGACTTCGCGTACGTCACCCACACCTGCTGGCCCTCCCCCAACCCCGTCGGGTAGAGCACGCCCCCGGGCGGGGAGACGAGCTGGCCGTCCTCCGTCTGGTACTCGATGTAGGTGCGCCAGCGCCCCACCTCGGTGACGGTGGCGGAGCCGCGGCCGGGGTCGGCGTGGATGCGCGCGTCGTTGATCGCGGGGCCACCGACCATGGCGACGCACCCGAGCAGCGCGAACGCGTACAGCGCCAGCACGAGCTGGTGCCCCCGGCGCCGCCACCTCACCGGTTCAGCCGCTCCGCGAGCGCGCGCCGCGTGGCGCGAGTTGTGGCGGCCTCGACGACGGCGATCGGCTGCGGCTCCGCCTCGAGCTCGAGCAGTACCTCGCCCAGCTCGGCGAGGGTGTCCGCGCGCCGGTACGCCGCGCCGTACGCCTCGGCGAGCTTGGCCACGTCGGTGCCGTGGGGCGTGCCGAACGCTCGCTCGAACGCGCCGCGCACGCCCGCGCCGCCGGGCTCGAGGCCCTCGAAGATGCCGCCGCCGTCGTCGTTGGCCACGACGATGGTGAGGTTGCCCGGGCGCGGCTCGTCGGGGCCGATGAGCAGGCCGTTGACGTCGTGGAGGAACGTCAGGTCCCCCATGAGCGCGACGGTGCGCGGCGCGCGGATCTCGTCGGGACGCAACGCCTGGGTGGCCAGCGCGACGCCGACGGCCTGGGAGACGGTGCCGTCGATGCCGGCCGCGCCCCGGGCCGCGTACGCGTCGACGCCGTCGAAGGGCATGCCCACGAACGAGGCGTCGCGCACCGGGTTCGAGGACCCGAGCATGAGCGTGTCGCCCACGGCGAGGGTGTCGCACACCGCGGCGGCGACGTGGAGGCCGGTGAAGCCGAACTCCTCCTCGGCGAGCGCGGTGCGCACGGTCTCCGCGCCGACCTCGCCGGCGGCCTCGCAGATCTTGATCCACGTGTCCGTCGGCTGCCCGGTGGCGTTAACGCGCGAGCCGCGCCGATCCGGGTGCCCGGTGAACGTGTCCGTGCGCGAGAGGCCGATCACCTCGATGTCTGGGTCGGCGAGCAGCGCCATGACGTCGCGGTGCAGCGTCGGGTGGCCCACGACGACGACCTGCTCCGGCTTCGTGTTCGCGGCGAAGTCGCCCCCGTCGTGGGAGATGGCCACCTGCGACTGCGCGAAGAACCGCGCGGCCAGCGGGTGCACCTGGTGGAACGGCGCCGGCGCGGTCGGCTCGGCGATGGTGGGCACGTGCTCGAGGCCGGGCACCTCCCAGGCCTCGTCGCCGGCGATGACCAGCGTGTCGCGGGTGAGGTCCACGTCTACCGCGCCGTGATCGACGAGCCCGCGCGCCCCCTCCAGGGCGCCGGGGCCGACGCGGCGTGGCTGCCCCACTTCCTCGGGCAGGGCCTCGGGCACGAGCGGGGTGTCTAGGGCGACGTTGATGTGCACCTGCCCCGCGGCGAAGGTTGCCGCGTGGACGTCGTCAAGCGATGCCACCTGCTGCGTCGCGGCGTAGCGGCCGAAGATGCCCTGCTGCCAGATCGTCTGGCTCGCGCCGGTGCCCACGAGGCGCTCCGGGCGGTCAGCGCTGACCACAGCGAGCGGGGTGTGGGACATGTGTGCCTCAATGACGGCCGGGTACGCGTTGGCCACGGCGGTGCCGGACGTCATCACCACCGCCACGTGGCGGCGCTGCACGCGCGCGAGGCCGAGTGCGGTGAAGGCGGCGGAACGTTCGTCGATACGCATGTGCACCGTGACGTCCCGGCGCGCGAGCAGCGCGTACGCAAGCGGCGAGTTGCGCGAGCCCGGGCTCATGACCACATCGGTGCAATGCGTGGCGACGAGCTCCGCCACCGCCGACGCCACCTCCATCGCCGTCACTGCTGCTGCTCCTGGAGGAACTCGTCCGCGCCGCCGCGGATCTGGTCGATGATGTCGCGCACCTCGCGCTGGATGTCGGTCTCGCGCGGCTGCGGCTCCTCCGGCGGCAGCGTGGCGGTCGGGTCCTCGCGGTCGCGGAAGATCGACGGGAACTTCGTGGTCGTCTGCGTCTTCGTCTGCACCTCGGTGGTGGTCTGCGTGACCGTCTTCGTCTCCGTCACCGCGGGCTTGTCCGCCTCCTCGGCCGCGCCGCGCCAGAGGAAGAAGAGGACGACGGCGGCGATGAAGCTCAGCGCCGCGATGATGCCGAGCGCGATCGAGCCCGCGCTGGTGCCCTTCTCGGGCTCCGGCTCGTAGTAGGGCTGCTCGTACTGGGGTGCGTAGGCCGGCTGCTCGTAGGCCGGCTGTTGGTAGCCCTGCTCGTAGTAGGCCGCGGACTGGTCCGGGAAGTACTGCTTCGGGCGCTCGCGCCGCGGCGGCTCGCCCTGGGGGCTGTACTGTCTCGTCTCGTTATCCATGCGCAACAGACTAGCGCGCGCGGTTGCGCTAGAGCACGAGCCCGAAGACCGGCACCGCGATGAAGTACGTGGCCAGCGCGATGAGCACAAGCGCAATGACGTTGAGCCAGATGCCGCCCTTGATCATCTCGCCCATGGTGACGTAGCCCGAGGAGTACGCGATCGCGTTCGGCGGGGTGGCCACCGGGAGCATGAACGCGCACGTGGCGGACAGCGCGACCGGGATGGCGAGGAGCAGGACGTTCATCTCCGTGGCGTCGGTCAGCCCGATGCCCACGGCGACGCCGCCCATGATGGGCAGGAACGTCGCGGCGGTGGCGGTGTTCGACGTCAGCTCCGTTAGCGCGAGCACGAGCGCGGCGACGGCGAGGATGAGCAGGAACATCGGCAGGCTGGACAGGCCCTTCGCCTTCTCGCCGATCCACAGCGACAGGCCCGTCGCGGTGAACATGGCGGACAGGGAGAGGCCGCCGCCGAAGAGGAGGAGCACGTCCCACGGCATCTCGTTCGCGGTCTCCCAGTCGAGCAGGCGCTTGCCGTTCGCCGTACCCGGGACGATGAACATGGCCAGGCCGGCGATGATGCCGACGATGGCGTCGTCGTACGGGAAGTCCCAGCCGAACGCGTTGATGCCCAGGGGGATGAAGATCCAGGCGAGCGCGGCGACGAGGAAGATCAGCCCGACGGTGATCTGCGGGAAGGTCCAGGGGCCGAGCTTCTTGAGCTCGTCGTCAATGAGTTCCTTGCCGCCCGGGATATGGTCGATCTCCGGCTTGAACACGGTAACGAGCACCCACCACGCGACGAACGTGAACACGATGGCCACCGGCATGCCCACGAGCATCCATTGCCCGAAGCCGATGGAGATGCCGTGCGCCTCCTCCATGTAGCCCTTGAGCAGCGCGTTCGGCGGGGTGCCAATGAGCGTGCCCAGCGAGCCGATCGACGCCGCATACGCGATCGCCAACATCAGCGCGGTAGCGAACCTCTTCTGTTTGTCCATGCCTCCGACGGTGTCCGCGGTGAGCATGAGCACCGACGTGCCGATGGGCAGCATGACCACGGCGGTGGCAGTGTTGGAGACCCACATGGACATAAAGCCCGTGGCGATCATGAACCCCAAGATGATGCGCTTCGGCGAGGTGCCCACCACCTTGACCACCATGAGCGCGAGGCGGCGGTGCAGGTTCCAGCGCTGCAGGCCGAGTGCCATGAGGAAGCCGCCCATGAACAGGAAGATCGTCGCCGACGCGTACGGCGATGAGACCTCCTTGAACGGGGCGACGCCCGCGAGCGGGAACACGGCGATGGGGATGAGTGCGGTGGCGGCGAGCGGGATCGCCTCCGTCATCCACCACACGGCCATGAGCACGGTGGTCGCGGCGACGACGCGCATCGACGTCGCCGAGTAGTCCACCCCCTCCTTCGCGCCGGAGGACTGGCTGACCACGTCCGCGGCGCCGGACGGGAAGATGAAGTACACAAGCGCGGCGAGGGCCACACCGAGGAGGAGGCCGATGAGCTGGCGACGCCACTCGCCGGGCGTGGGGGCCTTGGCGAGGTCACCGTCGGACAGTGCGGCGGAATCGTGGATCACGGGAGTCGACATGTCGCAAAGATTAGCCCACTCCCCCCGTTTCCCACACGGATGTCCGGAATTACATCCGGATTTGGGGGTTGCGCCCCAGCACCTCCACGCAGGCGCGGACGCGTTCGAACCACCAGTCCCGGCGCTTCCCCGGCGCGCGCAGCCCGTGAAGACGGTCCGGATCGGGGGTGGTGCGGGTGACCGTGAGGTGGCCGTCGATAAGCTTCCGCGGCGCGGCGACATCCTCCACGAACAGCCGTTGCGTGGCCAGCCCGGCCGCGCGCGAGCTGGTGAGCTTGGCGGCCACCAGGCCCGCGTCCATGCCCACGGCGGTGTCCAGGGCGCTGGCCACCGTGACGTCGAGTGCGAGGTCGCGCGCGATGCGCACAAGCCTATCGACGCCACCTAACGGCGCCACCTTGCACACCGCCACATCCGCCGCCTCGAGCTCGGCCACGCGGTAGGGGTCGGCGGCCCGGCGGATGGACTCGTCCGCCGCGATCGCCGTCCTGGTGCGCTTTCTCACCTCCGCGAGCTCCTCCACGGTGGGGCAGGGCTGCTCGATGTACTCCAGCTCCCCGAGCTTCTCGGCGGCCTCGACAGCCTCGTCCACACTCCAGCCGCGGTTGGCGTCCACGCGCAGTTTCGCGTCGGGGCGCAGCCGGCGAACGGCGTTGACGCGCCGGAGGTCGTCGTCAAGCGACTGCCCCTTCTCCGCGACCTTGATCTTGAACGTGCTCACGCCGGGGTAGCGCGCAAGGACGGGCTCGACGTCGTCGACGGCGGGGATGGTGCCGTTGACCTCGACGGTGCCTTCGGCCTTTGGCAGGCCGGTGAACGCGGACTCGATGCCCGCGCGCAGCCAGGCGGCCGATTCTTGCGGGCCGTACTCCGTGAACGGGGAGAACTCGCCCCAGCCGGCGGGGCCGTCGATGAGCAGGGCCTCGCGGGTGGTGATGCCGCGGAATGTCACGGCCATGGGAAGCGCCACGACGTGAGCGCGCTCGAGGATTGCGTCGGCGGAAGGCAGCATGGGTTGCTTTATACCTCTTTATAGGTCGGGGGAGTTATAAAGAGATATAAAGCGGGTACAGCTGCCAGCGAGTTATTGTGGCCGCTTTGTCAGCACGAGCGCGACCGGGCCCTTCGGCCGATCCGCGCACGTCATGCCGCTCGCCGCGGCGGCAATGCAGGAGCTGCAGTTCCCGCCGGCGCACGACGAGCCAAGCTCCTCCAACGTGAGGTGCCCGGTGCGCTCGAGGTGGTGGACCACGGCGTCCACGGTGGAATCGGTCAGCCCCGTCACGCGGCGGATGTCCGCGCGGGAGCGGGCGCCGTCCTTGATGGCGGCGACCACGGCCTGCATCGGGCGCATCAGAAGAACACCTTCAGCAGCTGGAACGTGCCCACGGCCAACGCCCACGCGAGCGCGAGCTGGCCCACCAGTCCGAGCAGCGTCCACTTCCAGCCGATCTCGCGCCGTTGGGCCGCAAGCGTGGCCACGCACGGGGTGTACGCCATAAGGAAGATCATGTAGGCCCACACCGCGGCGAGCATGTGCCCGCCGGATGCTTGGTCAAAGTCCGCGCGCACCGCGGTGGCCAGGTCGGAGGTGCCCTGTTCCTCGGGGGTGAGGTCCGACGGGTCCTCCAGCGCGTAGGTCTGTGCCCAGGTGGAAATCACCGCCTCCTTGGCCAGAAAGCCGGTGACCAACGGGCCGGTGAGCGACCAGGAGCCAAAGCCCGCGGGCTCGAACACCGGGGCCACCGCGCCGGAGGCCACGCCGTAGACGGAGTCCGCCGGCGCCAGGTCCTCGTCGCCCCAGCTGTACCCGCCCACCGCCGGGGTGGACTGCAGCGCCCAAATGACCACCACGGTGGCCACGATGATGCCGCCTGCGGTGTTGAGAAAGCCCTTCAGGCGCGACCACATCACCGACAGGGACAGGCGCGCGGTGGGCAGCTGGTAGGTGGGCAGGTCGATCACCAGCGGGTCCGAGCCCATCGTGCGCCACAGGGTGCCCCGCAGCAGTAGCCCGGCCAACACCACCAGCGCGATGGAGACCACGTACATGGCAAACACCACCGTGCCGGCGTGCTCCGGGAAGAACGTCTGCGCGAGCATCACGTACACCGTCAACCGGGCCGAGCACGAGGTGAACGGCACCAAAAGCGCGGTCAGCCGGCGCTGCTCCGGGGTGGCCAGCACGCGCGTGGCGGAGATTGCCGGCACGTTGCAGCCGAAGCCCACGATCAGCGGGATGAACGCCTTGCCCGGCAGCCCGATCGCGCGCATCAGCCGGTCCGCCACCACGGCGGCGCGGGCCATGTACCCGGAATCCTCCAGCACCGCCAAGCACAAAAACATCAGCGCCATCAGCGGCACGAACGTGAGCACCATGCCCACGCCGCCGATTAGCCCGTTGACAATGAGCCCCTGCACAAATGGGTAATCCAGGCCGATGCGCTCCAGGCCGGCGCTCGCCCAGTCCGACAGCGGGCCGGTGAAGAACGCGTCCAGCGCGTCCTGCAGGGGTGCGGCGACGGTGGTGGTGATCTGGAAGACCACAAACATCGCGGCGAGGAAGATCAGCGGGCCGGCCACCGGGTGCAGCACAACACGGTCCACGGCCTCGGTGACGGTGTCGCGGTGCTCGTCGCGCACGGTCGCGGCGGCCACCGCGTTGTCGATCCACTCGAAGCGCTCGTCGGCCTGCGCGAACTCGTCGCCGGCCGCCGCCTCACGCGCCGCTACGCCAGGTAGATGCAATTGCCTATCGACGAGCTCCGCCACCCCACCAACATCCCTGCGCCGCGGATCCAGCACCACCACCGGCACGCCGAGCTCGCGCTCGAGCACCACCGGGTCCACCTCCAGGCCCTGCTTGGCCGCCACGTCGCTCTTGGTCAGCACCACCACGAGCCGGTAGGGGAGCTCCGCCAGCTGCGCCACCAAGTACAGGCCGCGGGCCAGGTTGGAGGTGTCCACCGCCGCCAGGACGAGGTCGGGGCGGTCACGTGTGTCGTCGATAAGCAGCTCGCGCGTGAGCGCCTCGTCGGGGCTGACGGGGTCCAGCGAGTACGCGCCGGGGAAGTCGATGATGTTGTAGGTGGCGCCGGCGGGGCGCCAGACGCCGCGGGCGACCTCGACGGTGGTGCCCGGGTAATTGCCCATGGTCGCGCTCGCGCCGGTCAACGCGTTGAACAGCGTGGACTTGCCCGCGTTCGGCGCACCGACCAGCGCGATGGTGGGCGTGCCCACCGGCGCAAACTCGGCGACCGGGGCTCCGTGGCAGTCGGCCATTATGCGGCCTGCCCGTCCGGGGCGACGGTGATGCCGCGCAGGGTTTCCTTGCCCAGGGCGTAGTGGGAGCCGCGGACCTTGACCACACGGCCGCCGCCTGCGGTTGTCTGCAGCACGGTGATCGTCGCACCGGTGCGCAGCCCCAGCTCACGCAGCCGCCGCGCGGTCGGGCAGCTGATGCTCTTGATGGTGGCGTTGTGGCCGACGGGGACGTCGATAAGCACATGCTCCTGCATGCCGTTGATGTTAAAGCAAGGCTGCCCTAACTAAAAGGGGTGTATGGGTACGATTACCCCCATGCAGTACTCCACCGCCCAGCCCTTCGACCCCACCCAGTGGCGCGAGGTCGAGGGCTTCGATTTCACCGACATCACCTACCACCGCCACGTGGGTAAGGAGCGTGCCGACGGCACCGTGCGCATCGCGTTTGACCGCCCCGAGGTGCGCAACGCGTTTCGCCCCCACACCGTGGACGAGCTGTACACCGCGCTCGACCACGCGCGGCGCGACCCGTCGGTGGGCGTGGTGCTGCTCACCGGCAACGGGCCATCTGAAAAGGACGGCGGCTGGGCGTTTTGCTCCGGCGGCGACCAACGCATCCGCGGCCGCTCCGGCTACCAGTACGCGGGCGGCGAGACCGCCGAGACCGTGGACGAGGCCCGTGCGAAGACCGAGGGCGGACGCCTGCACATCCTGGAGGTGCAGCGCCTGATCCGCACGATGCCAAAGGTGGTCATCGCGGTGGTGAACGGCTGGGCGGCCGGCGGCGGGCACTCGCTGCACGTGGTGTGCGATATGACGATCGCATCGAAGGAGGAAGCGCGGTTCAAGCAGACCGACGCGGACGTCGGCTCATTCGACGCCGGCTACGGGTCGGCGTACCTGGCCAAGATGGTGGGACAGAAGTTCGCGCGCGAGATCTTCTTCCTGGGCCGCACCTACACGGCGGAAGAGATGCAGCGCATGGGCGCGGTGAACATCGTGGCCGACCACGCTTCGCTGGAAGACGAGGCGATCCAGGTCGCGCGCGAAATCAACGGCAAGTCCCCCACAGCTCAACGGATGCTCAAGTTCGCGTTCAACCTCGTCGACGACGGCCTGATGGGCCAGCAGGTCTTCGCCGGCGAGGCCACCCGCCTGGCGTACATGACCGACGAGGCGGTCGAAGGGCGCGACTCCTTTTTGGAGAAGCGTCCGCCGAACTGGGAGGAATTCCCTTTCTATTACTAGTGCTGGTCGGTCTCGCGGGCGAGCAGCTCCTCGACGGAGATCGCGCCGCCGGCGGCGTCGAACTCCTTTTTCGCATCCGCGAGCAGCTGCGGGTCGTTGAGGATGTCCGCGACAGTTTGCGCCAGCCCGACCGCGGCGTCGAACGCGCCCTCAAACGCCTGATCCGAGATCGCCGCCGCGGCGAAATCGGTGGTGTGCAACGCGGTGCCCTCCGGCGCGATCTTCACCAGCGGATGGATGCCCGGAACCAGGTGGGACACGTTGCCGAAGTCGGTCGACGCGGCCTGCGAATCCGGCAGGGTTCCCGCCGGAAGCACGTCTCGGCCGCGTGACGCTTGCGTCGCACCCCACCGCCGGGCAAGCGTCGCGTTGTTGCGGACAGGCAGCGACATCGGATGTTCGTCCCACTGCGCATCCACTGCCGTGCCCGTCATCAAGGCCGCGCCTTGAAAGATGTCCTCCACGCGCTGGCTCAAATCCATCAGCGTTTCCGTGTACAGCGAGCGGACATACAGCTGCAGCGTGGCGGTCTCGGGGATGATCGAGGCGCGGGCTCCGCCGTCGGAAAGCACCGCATGCAACCTGTCCGAAGGCGGCATCTGCTGGCGCAGCAACCCGCACCCTTGGTAGGCGAGCGTGGCCGCGTCGAGGGCGTTTCGCCCCATGTACGGCTGCATCGAGGCGTGCGCTGGCACGCCGGTAAACGTCGCGGTCAGTGTGCGGCGCCCCACCCAGACGTGGGACACAAGGTCGTAGGAAAACGGGTGGATCATCACCGCGCAATCAACGCCGTCGAGCATCCCGCCGCGGATCATGTACTCCTTGCCGGTGTGCCCCTCCTCCGCCGGGGTGCCCAGGAACACGATCCTGCCGCTGCCGCTTCCGACGGCGCCGAGGAACGCGCCGACACCGGCCGCTGCGATGACGTTGTGTCCGCAGGCGTGGCCGATGCCGGGAAGCGCGTCGTACTCGGCCAGCACGGCAACCGCGGGATGCACCGCCGGGTTGTAGTCGGCGCTGTGCCATTCGGCCCGCAGTGCCGTCGATACGCCATGCGCACCGCGTTCCACCTGGAACCCATGGCGCTCAAGAACCCCGGCGATCACCGCCTGCGCGTGGTGTTCCTCAAACGCCTCCTCTGGGTGGGCGTGCAGGTCGCGGACGATGTGGTTGAGGTCAGCGCGGATTTTCTCGACGCGCGCCTCGGCGTCTTTCCAGGACTGCAGGTGCTCAGGGCTTCTCGCGCCTAGGTCAAAGTCCGGCTCCGCCTCCGCGAGTCGATCCTGGACGGCTTCATCCATGCGCTTCAAGAACGCGCTGGAGGGAGTGGTCGGTCGGGCGGGTGGGTCGAAAGTAGCCATTGGTGCTGAGTGTTCATTGCGCGGACATTTTGATCGACGGTAACAAAAAAGCCCGCCCAACCCGTCGGAGCCAACTCCCCCGCTACTCCTAAACACCTGTACGGAAATTTCAGGGCCCTTCAAGGTCCCAGCGTTACGCTCCGGGCATGTTGAGACGAACGATGACAGCCACAATCGTCGCCGCCTCGCTGACTATGGCCGCGTGCGACGGAAACCTTCCAGACACCCCGACCACCGCTGACGCCGCCGACGCTTCCAACGCGGAGGCGGCCCCGCCCGCGGGCGACGCTCCCGAGGAGGCACCGCCCGCCGACGCTCCCGCCGCTGACCCTGTCGCGCCGGTGGCGGACGAGAACGACCTCCCCGCGCCCCCGCCTTCCTCGGCGGTACCCAATAAGCACGACGCCTACGCCGCGGCACTCGCGGACCCCGCGCAATACTTCGCCGACCAGGACGACCTCGACGGCACGTTCACCTACGACCTCATCGACGTCGACGGCGACGCCGAGCTCGAACTACTCCTGCGCGCCGGCAAGGAAGGCCCGGCACCGGTGCGGGTACTGCAGCTTCTCGACGGCACACTCACGGCCACCACCGACTACCTGGTTGACGCCGCCGGCACCTACCCCACCGTGTTCACCGCCGGTGTGCAGCCGGGACTGACGCAATACGAGACGGACGGCACGACGCTGACCGCGACCCAGTTCGAACTGCACGGCAACCGCCTGGTCAAGGCGTTCGGCCCGGAGGAGACCGTCGTGGGCAACCCGCTGGACGACGTGACCCTGATCCACTGGACGCCCACCACGGACACCGCGCAGCTGGCGGAGATGGACCAACCCGACCCATTCAACGTGCCGCGCGAGGGCACCATGAAGCAGGTCTCGGATATCCCGGAGCTCAACGACCAGTCCTACCGCGTGCAGTTCGGCACTCGCGACCGCGGCGGCCGCATCCCGGTGACCTACCCGGACCTCGGCTGCGCAGGTCTCCTCGAGCCGGTGCACGCCTCCGCCGGCGAGGATGCCCAGGACGGTTTCCGCGAGAACATCACGGAAGGCACCTGCGACAACGGCGGCACCTGGCACTTCTCCATCAACGAGTCCCGCGAGCGCGCCACCTACAACGCCCCCACCGGGCGCTACCACGCGGAGGGCCCGCTCAACCGCGCGGGCTAAGCGCGGCTCAGCGCCGAACCGGGCGCATCCCGCGCAGTACCCGGAGCAGCACAACCACCACCGCGGCCAGCAGGATTGCGCCAACCGCGAGCGCAACCCACACCCGCGGGCCGGTGGCGGTCACGGGCCAGGCGGGCACCGCGGCGATCCACAGGAAGGACTCCGCCAGCACGTCGCCGCCGATAGTGACTGAGACAATCGTGACCAGGATTGTCGCCGCCAGCGTCCACATCACGCCGAAGCGCACGGTCACAGCGAGCGCAGCGAGGGTGAGGACGGTGCCAGCAATTACGGCGAGCACACCAAAACGCGCGCTCCCAGCCACCACACCCGCGAGCAGGCACACAAGCGCAACGATGCTGGTAAACCAGCTCATCAACGCGACGCCGACTCGCGGGTGCTCCACTTGCATCAGCGCCCATGCCGGGCGGATCCGCGGCCACACAAGCGTGGGCAATACGCCCGCGCCAACCGGGAGGATCGCGTACGCGAACAGCGCCTGGCGCACGTCCGCCGGATAGCGGGTGGCACACAAAAGTTCCAGTGCGGTCAGCACAAGCACCATGCTTAACGACGGCATCCGCCCCGCCCTCGCAACCCCCTTCCACGCGGACACAAACCCGGTGCGCGCGGGCCTCGGCTTGGCCGGCCCATCAAGCGCGGGCGCAACGACTTCGTGGGTGGTGCGGCGTCTAAGAATGGGTCGCGTGCGGCGCGGGGTGAGCACGGCAGCAGCGAATCCGGCCGCGGCTAGAAGCAAGGTGAGCGCGAGCGCAGGAAACGGCGACTCGCCGGCCATGGGTGAGGTGTCCTCCAGCGGCAACAGGTTGAAGTGCATCTCCATCGTGGGTAACGCCAAGCGCGCGGGCCAGGCACCGGGGTTAAGCCACCACCAGCTTCGCTCCACGAAGTACCCGAGCTCGATCGTGAACACGAATGCGGCTACGAGCGTCGGCAACAGCCCAACACGGCGTGTGGCCGCGGCTGCCAGGCCCGCGGGGCCCAGCATGCCGAGCCACACAAACGCACCGACGAGCGCGACTTGCGCAGCGCCATCCAGGCCGAACACCAGCGCCGCCGCAACGGGCACCACGAAGTCCAGAACGGCGAACACGGCCAGGGCCAGCCACACCACTGTGATGCGGGCGGCGCGGGTGCCCGTGGAGGAGACGGGCCGCCAGAGTGTGCCCCCGGCGCGGGAGTCGCGCTCGCGGTTTTCAGCCAGTCCCGCAAACAGCGCCGCAACGGGAGCGGCCATACCGGTGACCAAAAGCCCCTGGGGATAGAGCAGGGACTTCGCGGAGCCGACATCGCCGACCAACGAAAAAGCAGTCAGCAGCAGGCCAAGAAGCAGCCCCGCTCCTGCGAGCCACCACAGCGTTGAGCCTTTGGCGCGGATCCATTCGGCGCGAAGCAGACTCATTGCCCGCCCCCTGCGGTCAAGCGGAAGAAGGATTCCTCCAAGTTCGGCCCGAGCTCCGCAAGTTCCCCGGCGAAGCGGACGTCGCCGCCGGCGATGACGGTGGCGTCGTCCGCCATGTGCAGCACCTCGCCCAACTGGTGGGAGCTGACCAGCACAGTGCGCCCGGCGCGGGCGTAGTCCCTCAGGTAGGCGCGCAGGTGGGCGATGCCCTCGGGGTCGAGGCCGTTTTGGGGCTCGTCCAAAATGAGCACCTCCGGCTCACCGATGAGCGCCTGCGCCAGCGCCAACCTGCCCTTCATTCCGGTGGAGAAGGTGCCCGCCTTCTTCTTGCCTGCACCCTGCAGGCCGACGAGTTGGAGCACCCGGTCAGCCTCCGTGTCGGGCAGGCCGAGCAACGCAGTGTGCACGCGCAGGTTGTTGCGCGCGCTCAGGTGGCTGTAGAAGGCGGGGTCATTGATCGAGGCGCCCACGTGCCGCAGCGCCTCGCGGGTGAACGGCTGGCCCACTAGTGTCACCTCGCCCGCGTCCGGCTGGATCAGGCCGAGCAGCACCGACATCAGCGTCGATTTCCCCGCGCCGTTGGGCCCCAACAGCGCGTGGACGCGGCCCGGGGTGGTTGTCAGTGAAATATCGCGCAGCACCTGGTGCCCGCCGAACGAAACTGCGACACCGCGGCAGGCGAGTTGTGTATCGGTCATGCCCCTATCGTCCGCGGCGAGCGAGCCTCACACATCGGTCGGCGGGACCACAACGCCTCCTTCTCTAGGAGGAGATGCCGGCGCGTTGCGCGATCAGCGCCAACGCCACCCGGTCGCGTGCGCCGAGTTTGGCCAGCAGGCTGGAGACGTGCGTTTTCACTGTGGTTTCCGCGATGTACAGCGCGGCGGCGATCTCTGCGTTAGTCGCTCCGCGGCCGATCTCGGCGAGCACCTCACGCTCGCGGGTAGTCAGCCCCTCCAGCGCAGTGGCCGACGCCGGACTACCTGGACCTTCGCGGACCCACTCCATCACCCTGCCGGTCACGCCGGGCGCGAGGACGGATTCGCCGCCGGCCACCGCGCGCACCGCTCCCGCGAGCACGTCCGGCTCTGCGTCCTTGAGCAGGAATCCGTGGACGCCGTCGGCGATGGCTGCGTGGATGAGCGTGTCGTCGTCGAACGTGGTCAGCATGATCACCCGCGGGCCCAGCTCCATGATGGTGCGGGCGGCGGCGATGCCGTCCAGCACAGGCATGCGGATATCGAGCACGGCGACGTCGATGCGGTGCGCCCGCGCCTTCTCCACCGCCTCCGCCCCATCGGCGGCTGTGGCCGCGACGGTGATGTCGTCTTGCGCGCCCAGGATGGTTTCGAGCGCACTGAGCAGCAACGGTTGGTCGTCCGCAAGCAAAATCCGGATCATGCCGCCAACTCCGCCCGCACGGTGAATGCCTCGCCTGCCTGCCATGCTTCGAGCGTGCCGCCGGCGCTCGCGGCGCGCTCGCGCAGGCCTTCCAAGCCGACGCCGGTGCCCGGCTGCGGGCGCACCCGCCCGGTAGAGACCACTTCCACCACAACGGTCTGCCCCGGTGTCACGCGCACGGAGACAACTGGGTCCACCTGGTGGCGGGCCGCGTTGGTCAGCGCTTCGGCCACGATGCGGTGGATGGCGAGGGAGGTCACCGGAGGGACGTCGATAGGCGGGGCGTCGAGTGTGACCTGCACGCCGGCGTCGCGGAAGCGCTGCACCAGCGCGGGCAGCTCCGCGATCCCCACCACCGGCGCGAACCCGCGATCACTTTCGCGCAGGCCGCGCACGAGCAGGCGGATCTCCGCCAGCGACTCACCTGCGGCGGCGTTGATTTGCTGCAGCGCCTCCCGCTCGCGCCCGGACGCGAGCCCCGCGTTGGCCTGCGCCTTGATCAGGGTCAACGAGTGCCCCAGCACGTCGTGGATGTCCCGCGCGATGGCCTGGCGCTCGTCCACCCGCGCCGCCGCCAGGCGTTGCTCCTTCGCTTCCGCGGCCCTGCGGCGGGCAGCCTCTTCCCCCGCCAGATTCGCACCCAGCAGGTACGCCACCGCGCACGCTGCCCAATGCAGCGCCAGCGTGAGCGCACCGTCTGCCCCGCGGCGGTAGAACAACACGAGTTGCTCGTCCCACGTCCACATAAATGGGGACAGCAACGCCCACGCGCACGCCGCCGCCAGCACCCCAAGCGCGAAGCGTTTACCGGCGTACCTGCCGGCGACGAACGTCGCCACCGGCACCGCCAGCACCCACAGCGAATAGCCCAGGTTCACCGGCGCGGCCAGCCACACCAGCGCCCAGGCGGTGTTGAGCGCCACCAACGCGGCCGACGCGGCCCGCGGCTTGCCGGTGAGCATCGCGAACGCAGCGACGAACCCCCACGACAGCAGCGCCTGCGCCCAGACGGCGGCGCCCGGGTCGCTGATCGCACTCACGGTGTAGACGGCGGCAAGCACCGCCGCCGCCACCGCGAGCACCGCGTCGCCCGTTTTCACATGCACGGGCGTCTAGCTTATCGACGGCTCCGCGCCCCCACCTCCTCCCCAAGGAGGAGACCTACTTGGTCAACCCCGGAATCTGCGGAATGGTGGGCAGGCCCTTGACGCCCGCGTTCTGCAGCAGGGCGAACAGCGCGCCCAGGGCGGCGAGCACTGCGGCGACGATGCCGATGATCTGCGCCAGCTTGGCGTCGAAGGTCTCCGGCGCCTTTTCGTCCGGTGTCTCCTCCGGGTCCTTCGGTGCCGGGTCCGGCTCAGGCACGGTGTCGCCCAGGTTGGCGTTTTCCAGCGTCGGCGCCTCCGGCAGCTTCAAATCCTGCGTGGGAAAGATGACGTGGCTGGTGCCGTCGTGGCAGGTCTTGGCCTCCTCCAGCGCGTAGTAGTACGAGCTTTCCAGTGTGTCCAGCACTTGGGCGAAGTAGGTTTTCTTGATGTTCGCAGCGAATGCCTCGCGCTGCCAGCCTTCCACGTGGCGCAGCCACCGTGCGGTGTTGTCGCCGGTGCGGCCGAACGCGTACTCGTCGCCGAGCGGCTGCACCTTCGGCACCCCGCCGTCGATGCCCACGAACCAGTCGGCGGTGCCCTTCAGCGCACGACCGGCAGGTGACAGCGGGACCTGGGCGCTTTCCTTCATATCCAGGTAGAAATCGGCGTCGGTGGTGTGCAGGCCGAGCGGCGCCAGCTCCTCCTTCGCGGCGGCGCGGGCGTCGGCGCGGACGTCGCCCTCGGGCGTTGTGTCGTCCCGCAGCAGGCGCAAATGCTTGACGACGTCCGGCTCGGCCACGTAATCGTCGCCAAGCTTTTTAAGCTCCGGGAATGTTGCCTCGAATGCCTCGACGACCGAGGTGGCGTACATGCCGTGCGTGAGTGTTTTCGCGGCGCGTTCGGCTTGGTTCGCGGGGCCGCGCTCGACGTCGTTGAGCGTGACGCGGCAGTAGTTGGTGCCGTCCTTGGTAAACGGGGTCAAGGTGGCGGCGGTAGCAGTGGCAGGGACGGTGAGTGTTAGGGCGGTCGCCGCAGCGACGGCCGGTGCGATGATCTTCCTCATGCCTGTTTTATCGGTGGGCGGTGAGATCTGCGTTACAGGTGACTAGGAGCGGGGTTTATGAATCGTCGATTCATAAAGAGTCATAAACGACCCGCCACGACCGCAGCGGTATCGTTTCTGCCATGACGTTGGGCCTTCTCATTCTGCAGTTCGTGGGCTTGGTCGCCCTCGTGCTGGCCGCGTGGTTTGTGGCAAAACGCAGGCTCGGCTTCAGGTGGGCGTCGCTCGGCTGGGGCGCGCTGGCGTTCCCGCTGTCGCAGTTGGCCAGGTTTGCATTGGTGATCCCGCTGCAGTTCCTGTTCAGCAAGACATTCGATCCAGCGACGGCCACCGCCCTGACCACGGCACTGTTCCTGGTCACCTCCGGTTTGTTCGAGGAGACCGCTCGCTGGATCGTGCTGCGATTCTGGGACAAGAACACCCGCGAGTGGAACGACGGCGTCGGCTTCGGCCTGGGCCACGGCGGCATAGAGGCGCTGCTGCTCTTCACCAACCTGTTTGCCGGCAACATCATGCTGCTGACCACCGGCGACGCAATCAAGGCGCAGGCCACCGGAAACGACGACCCTGCCACCGCGCAGGCCATTGCAGAGCAGATTGAGGCGCTGCAGAACATCGGCTTGGGAATGATCGCCGCAAGCTGGTACGAGCGTGCGCTCGCGATCGCCGCACACGTGGTGTTTACCCTGATCGTGCTGCGCGCGGTGCGCGAGCGCCGCTGGCAGCTCTGGGCGCTGGCTGTGGTGTGCCACATCGGGTTCAACGCCGTCGCCGTGCTCGTCGCACCCCACAGCGTGCCGGTGATGTACGTGCTACTCACCGCACTCACAGCCGCGGGACTTTGGGCAATTATCGACGGCCCGTTGTCGCGCAAGGCCTTCGCCCGCACCGCTCCCACGAACCCCCTCGAGAACGAAACGCCCGCCAAGTGACCCACCTGCTGGAACTTCTCCCCGTCGACCCCGCCAACCCGCTGGCGATTATCCCCGCGCTGGAAGAGGCCCTGACCGGCCAGCGCACGCTGCTGCCTGTGCCTGCCAACGACCCGGCGCGCACGAACCTGCTGCGCAACACGCTGAAACCCGGCGCGCCCGTCGACGACGACATCGCCCTCGTCGTGGCCACCTCCGGCTCCACGGGCACTCCGAAGGGCGCGCTGCTCACGCCCGCGAACCTCATCGCCAGCGCGGACGCCACCCACCAGGCGCTCGGCGGCGCGGGCCAGTGGCTGCTGGCCATGCCGGCGGCCTACATCGCGGGGATCCAGGTGCTCGTGCGCAGCATGGTCGCCGGCGTCGAGCCCGCGTTCGTGGACCTCTCGCGCGGCTTCAGCGTCGCCGAGTTCGCCGCCCGCGCCACGGAGCTCGCCCGCACCGGCGAGCGCACCTACACCGCGCTCACCCCTATGCAGCTGGCGAAGGCGACCTCCACGCTCCAAGGCATCGACGCGCTGCGCACCTTCGACGCCGTGCTCGTCGGCGGCGCGGCCACGAACCCGCGGCTGCTCGATTCGGCCCGCAAGCTGCGCATCAACGCCGTGACCACGTACGGGTCGAGCGAGACCTCCGGCGGCTGCGTTTACGACGGCCGCCCCATCGCCGGCGCGCGCGTCAAGGTCAGCGGCGGGCGCATCCACCTCGGCGGCCCCATGGTCGCGCGCGGCTACCGCAACCTCGACTCGCCGGACCTCGCCGACGGCTGGTTCCGCACCTCCGACGCGGGTTCGCTCCACAGCGGCCACCTCACGGTCCTCGGCCGCGTCGATCATGTCATCGACTCCGGCGGGCTCAAGCTGCACCCGGAGGTGCTCGAGAACGCGCTGCTACGTATCGACGGCGTGACCGCCGCTTGCGTCGTCGGCAAGCAAGATGCCCGACTCGGCGAGCGGATCTGCGCCGCGTACACCGGGTCTGCAAGCGTGCCCGACATCCTCGACGCCCTCGCGGAGGCGGAGGACGCGGGCGAGATCGCGCACTGGCAGGTGCCGAAGGAGCTCAAGGTCGTGCCGGCGCTGCCGCAGCTCGGGCCGGGGAAGGTGGATCGCGCGGCGGTGCGGGAACTGTTCTAGCCATGGGCTAGTTTCCCCAGCGCACCCCATACAGCAACTGTACAGCAAACTCTCGGACAACAGATGCGTAGGTACCCGCGTAATTTAAGTAGGTGCCTGCATACTCATCCGCATGAGCAACCGATTCTCCCGCGCATGCGCGGCCCTCGCCCTCACCGTCAGCCTCGCGTCCTGTTCCGTCGCCCCGGACCACTCCGCAGCCGGCAACCCAACCGCCACACCGGCCGCCGCCACCGCGAGCGCCACCTACGCCAACGCCTCCCAGACCACCGGCACCCAGACCACCGCCGCCACCGCTGCCGCCGCCCAGGCCTTCATGGACACGCTCACCGACGAGCAGAAGCAGGCCCTCGTCGGCGACTTCAACGACGCCAACCGCACCGTCACCTGGTCCAATTTCCCCGTCACGTTCGTCCAGCGCGCGGGGCTGAACCTCAGCGACCTCACCGACGAGCAGCGCGACGCCGCCATGAACGTCCTAGACACCCTCCTCAACGACGCGGCCTACAAGCGCGTCGAGGACATCATGGCCTCCGACGAGTACCTGCACGAGCACTCCTCCTCCACCGAGGGCTCGCTGGGGCAGTATTACATCGCGTTCTTCGGCGAACCCGACGCGAACGGCGACTGGACCCTCCAGTTCGGCGGCCACCACCTCGGCCTCAACGCCACCCTCGAATCCGACGGCATGGTCACCTTCGCGCCGACCCACTTCGGCGTGCAGCCCTCGCAGTGGACGGACGAGTACGGCAACGACGTCGAGGCCCTCGGCAGCATCTACGAGGCCGCCTTCACCTTCTACGACAGCCTCGACGACACCCAGAAGGCCAAGCTCTACCAGGGCGAACAGGTGCAGAACATGGTGTGCGCCCCGGGCAGCACGTGCTCCTACCCCACCGGCACCGGCATCAAGGGCAGCGAGCTTCACGACGACCAGAAGTCCCTCCTGCTCAACCTCATCTCCCAGTGGGTCTCACTCACCGACGACGCGAACAACAACGCCAGCATGCAGGCCATCGCCAACACGCTCGACGAGACGTACGTGAACTGGTCCGGCGCCACCGTCTACGACATGACCCAGGGCGACGGCATCTACTTCCAGATCTCCGGCCCGCGCGCCTACATCGAGTTCGCCAGCCAGCAGGGCTCCGCCGGCGCGGACATCCCGGGCGTGGTCACCTCCGGCTGGGGCCACGTGCACACCATCTACCGCGACCCGGCGAACGACTACGCCGGCGCCGTGGAGCAGCAGCAGGGTTCCGGCCCGGGCGCGGGCATGGGCAGCCCCGGCGGCGCCCCGGGCAACGGTGGCCCCGCGGGTGCCCCGGGTGCGGCGCCGGGCGCTCCCGGCGCGGGCGTGCTCCCCGACGCGATCACGAACTCGACGTCGAGCTCCAGCGATAGCCTGAGCAGCGCCAGCACCCGCCGCGACTAGGCGGTTGCGTATCGACGCCCCTCCGGCCCCTACCCCGCCACCAGCGCCGCCGCGCGCTGGTAGGAAACGCCCAAAACTTGCCCCATCTCGCGCAGCGTAAATCCCGCGTCTTTCATCTTGCGCGCGAGCGCGGTCCTGGCAGCGGCGGCCTTTTCCGAAGCCGCCTTGGCCTTCGCGCCGAGATCGTCCGCTTGCACGCGCAGCTGCTCAATCTCGCCGGGGAGGACCGGTACGACATCAACGGCAAAATCACCGGGCTCTAGCCCCGATTGGAACGCGATCGCCTCTGTGACCTCATCTTCTGCACGGTCGAGACGTTTCGTCTGCGAAACGACCCCGAGCTCGTCGCACTCCAGCACCCACGCGCCGCTCGCCCCGCGCTCCGCGGTCACCGTAAACACTTTCATCGCCACCACCCTTTTCCGAGTTCATCCTTGAATTGATCAATTACCGCACGCTGTTTCAGGTTTCAACCACCCCTTGTTGCAAAGTGTCAACCATCTGTTGACGTCGCACTGTCCCACCAGCCCCCTTTTCGAACACCCGATCCCCAAGCCCCTTGCCACGCCCTCCCCACGTCGTTACGTGAGATAGGTTGATTTCAATTGCAGACACAAGTTGGCCTCACGTTTGTCTCCAACGGCGGCTGGATCGATGGCAATACCGGCGACGGCGTTCGCTTGTCGATGGAACAGGACTTCACCGACCTTTACGTGTTCAACCTTCGAGGCAATCAACGCACTGCAGGTGAGCAGTCACGTAAAGAGGGCGGCAAGGTCTTCGGTCCGGTCCGTGAGGCCCCGTCTGGGTTGTTCAACATGGTTCTTGACGCGCAGCGCTACATTCATAACCGGACGATCCAGACTAAGGACGGCCGGCGTCTCGCGAACTTTGTTGCCCTGCATGCTGGGGCGATTGCGAATCAGTTCCCGGCCGCCGATGATCTCCTGGAGCTCATCATCGAGCAGACCGCCTATATCGCCCGCCAAATCGAGAAGCGCGTGGGCGCGTCAGCTCCGCGCCCGGAGGCCCGCCATAACTCGACGGTCATCTGTGCGTTACTGGCCCAGCAGGGGGTGAGTGTGACACCTGAGCTGCCACGGAAGTGGGCAGAACGCGGGAAGATCTCTTCCGTCAACGACACTGGTGGGAGTCGGAACGAGTATCTACTCAGCGAGGTATTGCGAAGGGTAACGGATAAGCACGACAGTCAGTGTTGACCGACCACACTCGATGTCAACGCGAGTACCAAACCGCCTTATATCGCGTTCCCTAAGGCAAGCTGACAGGCCAATCATCAATATTCGTGTGGTGGTCGATGTTGATACTATCGATCTATGAATAGATCTACGGCTCCCACAATTCACCTTCCTCTTTCCGCTGAAGGGGCGGCATATTTCGTAGATGAGGCGGGGAGCAAAGGGAGTCTCGGCAAGCATTTCGTAACCGCGGCAGTTAGAACCACCGATCCCGACAAACTTAGTCGAACTATCAAGGCATGTCGAGACAAAAATCGATTTACTAATGCGGACGAGATCAAATTTTCAAAAGTGAATCGGAATTCCCAGCCTATTCTCTCTGAAATCTTTTCTGAGGCCGTATCTTCGGGATGCACTTTTGGAGCTTTCGTGCTTGATAAGCGTCATTTTGACCCGTGGTCGGATAGAGACCAGTGGCAAGGGCATCTCTTTGCAACCGACAGACTGCTGCGTGGACTTATTACTCGTCGCGAAGTCAGCGTTGCATTGCTGGATCATATTGATGTCCCGGCGGGAATCTCATACGGTGATGAACTCGCAGCTTCCTTAAATAATCGATTTGGTAACAAGCGTGTAATCACCGCAGTCAGCTTAGATTCGAGAACTTGCCCAGCTTTACAGGTTGCGGATCTTCTGGCCAGCGCCGTATTTCACACAAGGAAGAAAATAGAAGACCATGGACTTGAGAGGTTCCTAGAAGATAGAACACCAAAGGCCCGATTAGCTAAGGATATCGCTGCAGCACTAGGTGAAACGCACTTTGCTGATTGCCGAACTCACTTGCTGAAACTCCAAACCAGCCATAAAAAGTCTTTGACGGAGTTGACGAAAGCGCATCATGAAGTAGTCTAGAGATAGACGCTTAAGCCATAGTCGCAGACTAACAGCGAGCGTCGCTCGGGCCGAGTCTCAGACTCACAACCCGTGAACAGCGGATATCGTAACCGCATCTGTTGCCGTACTTATCGCGACGCCTCACCTAAAGGTGGGGCGTTTGCTTTGCGGCATATTCTGTCACGCTTGGTGTTACGAGGAGCTGGAGCCGTTGCCTCTCGACGTGCGCGTGAAGGGCGACCCGGACGACCGCGAGACGTGGCGCGTGATCAAGCCGAAGTGGGCGAAGAAGAAGGACCTGGAGACGGGCAAGAACGTCAACGACACGACGACGATGATCTACAACTCGCGGGTGACCATCGCGGGGATCCCTGAAGAGGCTGAGGAGTACCAACTTGGTTCGCGCTCGGCGCTGGGGTGGATCATCGACCGGTACCAGGTGAAGAAAGACAAGGCGTCCGGGATTGTGAACGACCCGAACGACTGGGCCGACGAGGTGGGCAACCCGCGCTACATCGTGGACCTGGTTGGAAAGGTCACGCGGGTGGTGATGGAGACGAACCGGATTGTGCGGGGGCTGTAGTTCCGTTTCCGACAGCCGCCGCTGTCTTTCGTCAAAGACACCCTTGTATGAATCGAAGCTGCCGCTACACTTTAGGGAGACATGACTCGTGATCATGTCTCCCAGCGGCTAGGCCCCCGCGCCGCTTTAAGGTACAGCGCGAGGGTTTGGCGAGACTAGCTATCTGGCGAGTTTCTCCGACGCACACAGCTCTGACGCCCAGCGCAGGTCCTGGTGCCACTCCTTCGCGGTATCTTGCAGCCGCGAGTTCAACACCGTGTGCGACACACCCGCCCACGCGATCAGCGCCGCGCCTAGAGGCCCAATCGCCTTCGCGGTGAAATCCAACACCGCCACTGTCATATTCGGTGGCCCTAGAGCAAGCGTGACCGCGTATCCGAGTGATGTCGCAACGGAAAGACCGGTAAACAACCAAGGTAAATTTGTTGAATTCTTCATACCGACTAGACGCGGCAACCCTGGCTACGGTTCCATCGGCGTGACCTCGATCTTAAATTCATCTTCCGCAAGCCCAGATTGAAACGCGACCGCCTCGCGAACTTCATCCTCTGCCCGGTCCAGGCTGTCCGTCTGGGACACCACGCCAAGCTCCTTACACTCCAGCACCCACACACCATCCGGCGAGCGCTGCGCGTCAACGTTAAAAACCTTCATCGTTCATCCCCTCATGTAGTTGTCCTCGTTCTTACCAGCATTTCTTCGAACATGTTTGTCAAACCCGCTTGTTCCCCATTCAGCGCGGGACCTTATCGGTCCCAGGTGACGGCCTCGGGGCCAGCAGGAGGTCCGCGAGCTTCTCGTTATGGAAGCGCGAGTACATCGTGGAACCGCGACGCATCAACCGGGTATTCAGATTGAACGCTGCATCAACAAGCTCATCGAAGTACGGAAAATCGATATCCCCGTAGATGATCGCGAGGAAGGTGCCGAGGTCGAGCTGGAGACTCGAAACGGTCTCACCTCGGTAACCAAGACGACCGACGGCCCACCTTCCTGCGGGATCCCGAAAACGCGACTCGTCGTCGAGTAGCGCGGTGTTCATATTGACGAAGACAAACGCATCAGGGTCGTTCGCATAGTCGCGAGATGTGCTCGCGACAATAAACAGCGTTTCCAAGTTTCCGCAGGACAATGTGAGCAGCCGGTGCTCGGTTTTGGTGCGGTTCGTCTCCTCGTGCATCGCTACCCTCCCCTGTCTCATTCCGTTGCCTAAGTCACGCAACTTTGATTTGATTGAAATCAATCGAGACCCCCCTCCGAGCTTCCCGTAAGATCAGCGTCATATGAGAGGGGGGCTTTTACCTCGTGGTCCCGGCGGCTCCCCCCTCATACCGGAACGGCATCGCACGTCCTAAACATTCTTGAGCTTGCCGCCAACGTTCCCGAGAACTCACAAAGCACAATCGTGTAATTCGTGCCACAATGCGGCAGTGTGAGGATCGAGAAGCAACGCTCCCGAAAACCGTCCAGTAATCCGAAGTACGCAACCTCCCCCTCCACCACCCACTACCGCGGCACGTCGCCGGCGCGCATGCAGGCGTCGAGGTTCCGCAGCAAGCAGCGAATCCCGATGATCCCGGCGTACTAAAGAGGCGCTACAGGAGTTCGTCGATAAGCGAGCGCACGCGGGCGTCAATGTCGTCGCGCACGAGGCGCATGCGCTCCATGCCCTCGATGCCGCGGAGGGAGGGTTCGTCGGTGCGCCAGCGCTCCAGCGTCCCGCGCGCGCCATCAGGCAATTCCACCTGTGCGTCCTCGCCGAGCACCACGACGCGATCAACACTGCGCAACAGTTCCGGATCGATGGGTTTGGGCGTACCGTGCGACATGTCGGCGCCAGCCTCTGCGATCGCCTCGACCGATTCCTGGTTCAGTTTCGTGCCGGGGTTGGTACCCGCGGAGTGGATGCCGAGCTGGCTACCGGCGTGCTTCTCGGCGAGCGCCGCCGCCATCTGGGACTTGCCGCCGTTGCCGACGCACACAAATAGGACTGAGGGCTTCACGTAAGGCTCCTTTGGTTAGGCAGGGTTGGGTCACCGGGGAACAGTTTCGGGCCGATCCCCCGCATGAGGTAGACCAAGCCGACGAGCACCGGGATCTCGATAAGCGGGCCGATCGTGCCCGCCAGCGCCTGGGCGGAGGTGGCGCCGAAGGTGCCGATGGCCACCGCGATGGCGAGTTCGAAGTTGTTGCCGGCGGCCGTAAACGCCACCGAGGCCGACTGGGCGTAGTCCATGCCCGACAGCTTGGCCACCACAAGAGCCACGGCGAACATGCCCACGAAGTAGCACAGCAGCGGCAGCGCAACCGTGGCCACGGTCAAAGGCCTGGACAGGATCTGGTCGCCCTGCAGGGAAAACAGCAGCACGATCGTGTACAGCAGGCCGATCAGCGCCAGCGGGGAGATCCGGGGCAGGAAGGTGTTCTCGTACCAGTCGCGGCCCTTGGTGCGCTCGCCGATGATGCGCGAGAGCAGCCCGGCCAGCAGCGGGATGCCCAAAAAGACGAGCACGGAGGAGACGATCGCCCAGAAGGAAAACTCCGCCGAGGTGGTCTCCAACCCCAGCCAGCCGGGAAGGACCTGCAGGTAAAACCAGCCGAGCTCGCCGAACATGAGCACCTGGAACACCGAGTTGATGGCCACCAGCACTGCGGTGGCTTCCCGGTCGGCACAGGCAAGGTCGGACCACACCAGCACCATGGCGATGCAGCGCGCCAGGCCGACGATGATCAGACCAGTGCGCAGCTCAGGCTCGTTGGGCAGGAAGATCCAGGCAAGCGCGAACATGAACGCGGGGCCGACAATCCAGTTGAGGATGATGGACACGGTCATGAGCCGTTTGTCGGTGGCGATCTCGCGGGTCTTGTCGTAGCGCACCTTGGCCAGCGGCGGGTACATCATCACCAGCAGGCCGAGCGCGATCGGCAGCGAGATCCCGCCGACCTCAAGGCGCTCGAGTGCGCCCGAAAGCCCCGGCACCGCTCGGCCGATGGCGAGGCCCGCTGCCATGGCGAGCATGATCCACACCGGTAGGAAGCGGTCAAGAAATGACATGCGCCCTATCGGCTGAGAGGTTGTGTCTTCCATCTGGAATCCTTATCTATTGACGATTATCAATACGAACACTAAAAGGCATATTTATCGCTGTCAATATGAAAAGGTAGGAAGCATGAAAGATTCTGTCGCCACGACAGCAGACGCTGGCTCCGACTGCTGTTCTCTGGGCTCCGGCTTGCTCTCCGCAGACGACGCGACGCGTTACGCGGCCCTGTTCAAAGTTTTGGCGGACCCCGGCCGGCTGCAACTACTCTCCTGGCTCGCCGAAGAGGGGTGCGAGCCGATGAGCGTGAGCGAACTGACGCAACGCTCTGGGCTAAGCCAACCGACGGTTTCCCACCACCTCAAAAAACTTACCGAGGCCGGGCTCCTAGAAAAGAGCCGCCTGGGCAGGTCGGTTATTCACCAGGTGCGTCCGGAACTCTTCGCGGAACTTCGCACCGTGCTGCAGATGGACTGAGACAGACCGACGCATACCCCCTACTCCGCGGCGCGCAGCTTTGCCACGTCCTCGGCGGAATAGGTCGCGGCGATCTGCGCGTCGTTGCCGCCGGACAGGTTCACGCGCGACAGCCGCACGCGCTGCGAGCCCGGCACGAGCGGGAAGTTCGCCGAGCGCTCCTCCACCTGCCGCACCGGGAACCCGGCGCGCAGCGCGCAGTGGTTGAGCCAGACGTCGTCGGCGCGCGGCGCGAGGTCGAGGAACTCGGTGCCGCGCGCGGCCACGAACTGCACCATTTCCTTCGGGTAGCGCACCCCGTCCACACCGGTTGCGAAGTTGCGTATCGACGGCTCCGCCGTCTTCACCGGCTTCCACTTCTTGTACGGGGCAATTTGGCCGTCTTCAAGCATGAGGCGGTGGGCGCGGTAGGCGGTGACGGTGGAGTCCGAAGGTGCGTCGACAAGCAGCTGCGCGAAGGTGCGCGGGTAGAGCACGTCGTCGTCGACCGTGATCACGTTGCGGTCAGTGTACTGCTGGAACGTGCCGAAGTACTTGGTGTGCGGGCCGAAGCCGCCCGGGGACTCGTGGAACTGCAGGCCGCGGTCCGCGAGCCCCTGGAGCGTCTCCGGCCAGCGCGCGTGGAAGTCCACCGGGTCGAGCCACAGATGCACGGGCAGGCGCACCGTGCCCACGAGGAGCGAGGCGATCGCGGCCGCCGCGGACTTCAGCCGGGTGCCGTGGGTGGTCAGGGAAATGACGGTGTCGCCGTCTTCGGGGAAGGCCACGTCGGCGTGGCGCGCGGCGTGCTGCAGGACCGGCAGGCGCACGAACGCGCCGGTAGCAACGATCCCTTGGCGCACGGCATAGTCGATCCACATGGCGAATAACCCTAGCCCACCGCAGAATTTGCGGGCATGATGGAGGCCATGAATCACTCCGCCACCGTCCGCGACTGGTGGGAGGCCGCCCGCCCCCACACCTGGCCCAACGCAATCGCCCCCGTTATCGCCGGCACCGGCTGCGCCGCACTCTACTTCCAGGCCGACCTCGGGCGCGCGGTGCTCGCGCTCATCGTGGCGCTGGCCCTCATCGTGGGCGTGAACTACGCCAACGACTACTCGGACGGCATCCGCGGCACCGACGCGGACCGCACCGGCCCGACGCGCCTCACGGGCTCGGGGCTGGCCAAGCCGGAGCAGGTGAAGCTCGCCGCCTTCGCCGCGTTCGCGGTCGCGGCCATCTTCGGCATCATCCTCTCCGTGGCGGCCGGGCAGATGTGGCTCATCCTCGTCGGCGCGCTGTGCATCGCCGCGGCCTGGTTCTACACCGGCGGGGAGAGCCCGTACGGCTACTCCGGGCTCGGCGAGGTGTCCGTGTTCATCTTCTTCGGCCTCGTCGCCGTGATGGGCACCGAGTACACGCAGTCCGGAATCGTCACCTGGGAGGGCTTCCTGTGCGCCCTGGCCATCGGCGCGATCTCGGCGTCCGTGAACCTGGCCAACAACATCCGCGACATCCCCACCGACGCCGCCGCCGGCAAGAAGACCCTCGCAGTGCGGCTTGGCGACGATCGTTCCCGCACCCTCTTCACCGTCCTCACCCTGTTCCCCTTCGTCATCTCGGTGATCCTCTCGATGAGCGCCGTCTCCTCCCTCGCCGCACTGGTGGCCCTGCCGCTCGCGGTGGCGGCGGTGCAGAAGGTGCGCCGCGGCGCGACGGGCGCGGACCTCATCCCGGTGCTGGGGATGAACGGCAAGACGATGCTCATCTGGGCGGTGGTGACGGCGGTGGCCTTCGCCTGGACGGGCTGGGACTTCTGGATGAGCGACCCGACGCCGTACTCGGACTGGGCGACGCTGTAGCTCCTCCCCACCGGGCGCAGTCCTAGGCTGGGAGACATGCTTGACGTCCTCACCGGCTTTGCCATCATCTTCACCGTCATCGCGGCGGGGTGGTGGCTCGCGCACAAGGGCGTCATCGGCCCGGGCGAGGAGCGCCTGCAACTCAACCGCATTGCGTTCTACGTGGCCACGCCGTCGCTCATCTTCTCCTCGGTGGCGGTGAGCGACACCGACGCGTTCTTTTCCCCGGTGATCCTGGTCATCGCGGCTGCCACCGTGGCCACGATGCTCATCTACTGGGCCATCTCCGCCGCCGCGTTCCACCAGGACCCCGCGGAGACGATGGCGGGCGCGGCGAGCTCGAGCTACTACAACTCCGTGAACATCGGGCTGCCGATTGCCACGTACGTGCTCGGCGACCCCACCTACGTTGTCCCCGCGCTCGTGCTGCAGATGGCGGTGCTCTCCCCGATCGTCATCGGCGGGCTCGACCGGGGCTCGAGCGGCTTTCTGCGCTCGGTGCTCTCCGGCCTCACCGCGCCGGTGGTGCTCGCCGCGTTCGCGGGCTTCGCCGTCTCCGCCGCGGGCTGGACGGTGCCGGAGCCGGTGCTCGCGCCGCTGAAGATCCTCGGCGGCGCGTCCATTCCGCTCATCCTCATGAGCTTCGGCGCCTCCCTCACCGGCGAAAAAGTCCTGCAGAGCCACCGCGCCCCCACGCTCACGGCCACCGCGCTCAAGCTGGCGGGGATGCCGGTGGTGGCTTTAGTCGTCGCTACGCTGCTGCACCTCGATGCGACCGAGACGTACGCCGCACTCATCCTCTGCGCGCTACCGACGGCGCAGAACGTGTACAACTACGCGGCGACGTACCGCTCGGGCGAGGTGATCTGCCGCGACACCGTCTTCCTCACCACATTCCTCGCGCTGCCGGCGATGCTCGTGATCGCGGGCGTGTTCTGATCGTCTTGACAGGAACACGTAGCGTAGATCACACTTTGGGAATGACGAAACGACGAAAAGCGCTGGCGGCCGCGCTACTGGCGGTGGTTGCGGGGCTGGGCGGATGCTCGTCGACAGGCGGGGCGCCCAGAAACGAGCACGGCGGGGACACCGCGGGCGGGGTGGACACGCCGCGCTACGTCGTCGCGATGGTCACCCACGGCGCGCCCGGCGACACGTACTGGGACCTCGTGCGCAAGGGCGCGGAGGACGCGGCGAAGAAGGACAACATCGAGCTGCGCTACTCCTCCGACCCGCAGGCGCCGAACCAGGCGAACTTCGTGCGCTCCGCGGTGGACGCAGGCGTGGACGGCATCGCCGTGACGCTGCCCAACGCCGAGGCGATCGGGCCCGCGGCGCGCGACGCCGTCGACCACGGCATCCCGGTCGTGGGCCTCAACGCCGGCATGACCGCGTACAAGGACTACGGGCTCAGCGGCTTCTTCGGCCAGGACGAGACCGTCGCCGGCCGCGCGGCGGGCGAGCGCCTGCGCGACGAGGGGAAGAAGAAGGTCCTCTGCGTCATCCACGAGCAGGGCAACTCCTCCCAGGAGGCGCGGTGCGCGGGCGTGCGCGACGGCCTCGGCGGGGGCGCGGTCGACCTGCTCTACGTCAACGGGCAGGACCTCACGTCGGTGCAGTCCACCATTACCTCGAAGCTGTCCCAGGACAAGAGCTTCGACACCGTCTTCGCGCTCCAAGCGCCGGTGGCGATGCGCGCGGTGGAATCCGTGCAGCAGTCCGGTGCGCAGGCGCAGGTGGCCACCTTTGACACCAACGCGGAGCTCGTCGGCGCCATCAAGGACGGGCGCGTCGCGTGGGCCGTGGACCAGCAGCCGTACCTCCAGGGCTACCTCGCGGTGGACTCGTTGTGGCTGGCCAAGCGCAACGGGGCCACGCTCGGCGGCGGGCAGGCGGTGTACACCGGCCCGAGCTTCGTAGACTCCACCAACGTGGACACGATCGAAGAGGCGGCGAAGGCGGGTATGCGATGAGCACGGCAGTGGAGGGGTCCGGGGGATCACAGGGGGCGCCGGAGGCGTCGTCAAGCGATGACCGCCTCCGCACCCGCACCGGGTTTGCCAAGCTCATCCGCCGCCCCGAGTTCGCCTCGCTGCTCGGCTTTCTGGCCATCTTCGCGTTCTTCCTCGCCGTCGCCCCGGCGTTTCGCTCCTTCGAAGCGCTGGCGACGACGCTCTACGCCAGCTCCACGCTCGGCATCGTCGCGCTCGCGGTGGGGCTGCTCATGATCGGCGGGGAGTTCGACCTCTCCTCCGGCGTCGCCGTGACCACCGCCGCGCTCGCCGCGACGATGCTCAACTACAACCTGCACCTCAACTCGTGGATCGGCGCGCTGCTCTCGCTCGGCATCGCGCTGGCGATCGGCGCGCTCAACGGCATCCTGGTCACGCGCACCGGCATCGACTCGTTCCTGATCACCCTCGCCGCGTTCCTCATGCTCCAGGGCCTCAACCTCGCCGTGACCAAGCTGGTCACCGGGCAGGTGGCCACCCCCACCATCGCGGACATGGAGGGCTTTCCGTCCGCGCACTCGTTCTTCGCCGGCACGTTCACGGTGGGCGGCGTGCGCATCAGCGTCACCGTGCTGTGGTGGGTCCTCTTCGTCGCGCTGGCGTCGTTCCTGCTGTTCCGCACGAAGTGGGGCAACTGGATCACCGCGGTCGGCGGCAACGAGGACGCGGCGCGCGCCGTCGGCGTACCAGTGCGGCGCGTGAAGGTGGCGCTGTTCATGGGCGTCGGCTTCGCCGCGTGGTTCGTGGGCATGCACACCCTCTTCGCGTTCGACTCCATCCAGGCGGGCCAGGGCGTGGGCAACGAGTTCCTCTACATCATCGCCGCGGTCATCGGCGGCTGCGCGATGGACGGCGGGCGCGGCACCGCGGTGGGCACCGCCATCGGCGCGCTCATCTTCGGCATGACCAACCAGGGCATCGTCTACGCCGGCTGGAACCCGGACTGGTTCAAGTTCTTCCTCGGCGCGACGCTGCTGTTCGCCGTGCTCACCAACACCTCGTTTGCCAAGTACACGAAGGGGCACTAGTGGCGGTCATCGAGCTTCGCGGCATCACCAAGAGCTACGGCACCTTCGAGGCGCTGCGCGGCGTCGACCTCGCCGTGCGCGCCGGCGAAGTCACGTGCGTCCTCGGCGACAACGGCGCCGGCAAATCCACCCTGATCAAGATCCTCTCGGGGCTGCACCAGCCCACATCGGGCGAGTTGCTTATCGACGACCATCCGGCCACCCTCTCCTCCCCCCGCGACGCGATCAACGCCGGCATCGCCACCGTGCACCAAACCCTGGCCATCGTCGACGAGCTCAGCGTCTGGCGCAACTTCTTCCTCGGCCAGGAGCTTGTCGGCCCATTTGGCGTGCTGCGCGAGGCGGAGATGCGCCGGATCTGCTCCGAGCAGCTGCTCGCGATGGGCATCGACATCCCCGACGTCGACGTCGAGGCCGGCAACCTCTCTGGCGGCCAGCGCCAGGTGGTCGCCATCGCCCGCGCGGTCTACTTCGGCGCGCGCGTCCTGATCCTCGACGAGCCCACCGCCGCCCTCGGCGTTAAACAGTCCGGCGTGGTGCTGCGCTTCGTCGCCGCCGCGCGCGACCGGGGCATCGCCGTCGTCCTGGTCACGCACAACCCCCACCACGCCTACCTCGTCGGCGACCACTTCACCATCCTCAAGCTCGGCCGCCAGGAGCTCGACGCGCCCCGTTCCGACGTCACCCTCGAGGAACTCACCCACCAGATGGCCGGCGGCGGCGAGCTCGAGGCGCTCAGCCACGAGCTCCAGCGCGACTAGAGGGGCTGGGCGGGGGCGTTCGGCCTGTTTCGGCCCCTGCGCCCACCGGACCCCGCCACGCCCGCCTGGCCCCACCACGCCCACCTGGCCCCACCACGCCCGCCTGGCTCCACCACGCCCGCCTGGCCCCACCTCGCCCACCTGGCCCCGCCACGCCCACCTGGCCCCACCATGCCCACTCGCCGGGTCACTCCACGCCCACTCGCCGGGTCACTCCACGCCCGCCTGGCTCCACCACGCCCGCCTGGCCCCACCTCGCCCACCGGACCCCACCACGCACGCAAACCATGAGAACCAAACCATGAGAAACCCCGAAATAGGGGCATTCTCATGGTTTGGTTCTCATGGTTTGTGCCCAGGGGGTGGCTGGAGGCGGTGGCGCGCCGGTGAGCCAGGGCGAGTGGGGCGAGTGGGGCGGCTGGGGCGCCGGTGAGCCAGGGTGGCTGGAGGCGGGGGCGGTGCGGAAGGGGCAGGGCGCGCCGGTGAGCCAGGGCGAGTGGGGCGGGTGGGGCGGTGCGGAAGGGGCAGGGCGCGCCGGTGAGCCAGGGCGAGTGGGGCGGGTGGGGCGGTGCGGAAGGGGCAGGGCGCGCCGGTGAGCCAGGGCAGTGCGCACCGGTGAGCCAGGGCAGTGGCGCTGGGGTAGGCGGGGGTGGCGGAACGGACGTCGAGAAGCGGGGTGCCCTAGCGGTCGGCGAGCTCGCTCTGGATCCAGTCCTTGCGGGCGGCGCGCTGGCGCTTCAGCTCCGCGACGGCCGCGTTCGCCTCGAGGCGGTGGCGCTTGAACACGAGCATGGACAGCGGGAACGCCACGATGAGGGCGAGCAGCGCCGACATGATGACCGGAACCGGCGCGCCGATGAGCATCGCGAGCGTCTGGATGACCACCGTGAGCGCGATGAACAGCAGCAGCCGGTCGAACCCGTAGACCCCCACGGCCTTGCGCGCGCGGGACCGCGCCTGCGGGTCGACCTGGGGCGAAGATTGTTCTGTCACAAGGCATAACCCTATCCCCCGGCCAAGTATGTTTAAAACCATGGGAAGAGTGCTACTGCTGGTCCTGGTCATTTTCGCCGCGGCGCTGCTGTGGCGCGCGTTCGGGCCTGGCTCGAGCGAGCGCTACGGGTCGCTCCGCCCGGGCCAGTCCGGCACGTCCGGGGCACCGGCGAAACCGGCGATCAAGGGGCCGGATGACGACGAGGAGTTTCTCTGGAACATCGAGAAGAACCGGTTCAAGGAGCGCCGCGCGAAGGAGGAGGCGGAGCGCAAGCGGCTCGAGGCCGAGCGGCTGCGGCGTGAGGACGAGGAACGGCGACGCCGCCGCGAAGAAGGCCGCCGCGAAGAGCACCCCGAAGAGTAACGCCCCTACTTGCCCCTACTTGTCGCTGAACTCCACCTTCAGCCCCAGCTCGCCGGCCACCGCGACAACCTTTTCCCAGCGCACGCCGGAGCCGCCGTGCTCGATGGTGTGCAGGGTGGAGCGGGACACGCCGGCCGCGTCGGCGACGTCTTGTTGGAGGCGGCCTGAGGTGCGGCGTCGAGAAGCGATCTGCTCCCCCAGCGCGATGAGCACCGGGTCGTCGCTCGCGGGCTTGCCCTGCTTGTTGCGGGGCTTGTGCTGGGCGTCAGCCACAGGCGGCCTCCTCGGCGAGTACGGCGGGCAGTTTGGTGGACCAGGCGAGGGAGTCGCGGACGCCGTCGACAAGTGAGCGCTCTGGTGCCCAGCCGAGTACCGACGACGCTTTGCCCGTGCGGGTGGCGCAGCCGACGACGTCGCCGGGGCGGGCGGGGCCCGTCTGCACCGGAAGCGGCGCGCCGGTGGCCTCGCCGAACGCCTCCGCGAGCTCGAAGACGGTGGTGCCCTGGCCGGTACCGAGGTTGATCACGTCGTAGCCGGTGCCGGAGCGCGAGGCGGCGCAGACCTCGTCGAAACGCTGTAGCACGGCGACGTGCGCGCGGGCGAGGTCCCAGACGTGGATGTAGTCGCGCAGGCCGGAACCGTCGCGGGTGGGCCACTCCACGCCGGTGACGGTGAACGACTCGTGCGCCTCGTACGCCTCGATCATCTTGCCCAGCGCGTGGGAGGGCGCCGGGTTCTGCAGGCCGGTGCGCAGCGCGGGATCCGCGCCGATGGGGTTGAAGTAGCGCAGCGCCACGGCGGAGAGGCGGCCGGCGGCGGCTGCGTCGCGAAGCACGCGCTCGAGCAGCCACTTCGACGCGGCGTAGGGGCTCTGGGGGTCAACGGGGCTCGTCTCGTCCACCATCCAGTCCGGCCCCGGCTCGTACATCGACGCGGTGGAGGACAGCACAACGCGGCGCACCCCGAGGCCGCTTAGCGTGCGCAGCATGGTCACGGCCTTGGCCACGTTGTTCTCGTAGTACTCCAGCGGCTGCTCGACGGACTCGGGCACGACGATCTTCGCCGCGCAGTGCACGACCGCGAAGATGTCCGGGTGGTCCGCCACCACGCGCTCGAGGAGGGCCTCGTCGGCGATGTCGCCCTCGTAGCACTCGAACCGCTCGGCGAAGACGCGCAGCCCCGTGGAGTAGTCGTCGAGGATCACGGGCGTGATGCCGTTGTCCGCGCAGCACGAAGCGATGGTCGACCCGATGTAGCCGGCGCCGCCGGTGATGAGCACCTTCACGCTAGTTCAGCCCCGCGTACGAGTGCAGGCCGGCGATGACGGTGTTCACGTACGTCATGTTGAAGATGGTCATGCACATCGCGAACACGTTGATCCAGGCGGCGGCGGTGGACTTCCAGCCCGCCGTCGCGCGGGCGTGGAGGTACGCGGCGTAGAGGATCCAGGTGATCATGGAGACGGTCTCCTTGGCGTCCCAGCCCCAGAACCGGCCCCACGCCACCTCGGCCCAGATGGCGCCGAAGACGATGCCGATGCCGAACAGCGGCAGGGTGATCACGGCGGTCTTGTACGCGATCTGGTCGAGCGTCTTCGCGCTCGGCAGCGGGCGCGCGATGGCGCCGAGGAAGCCGCTCTCCTCGCCGCGCGGCTCCTTCATGCGCAGCAGGTAGAGCAGCTCGAACACGCCGGAGACCAGGCCGATCGACGCGCCGATGGACACCGACGACACGTGCACCGGCAGCCAGTAGGACTGCAGCGCCGGCACGACGGGCGCGGCCTGCATGTGGAACACCGTCGAGTTGAGGAACATCGCGATGACCATGGGGAACAGTAGCCACGGCCACACGGTGTGCCAGCCCTTGCGCTGGATCACCACCGCGGCGACGACCATGATCACGGCCGTCATGAACAGGATGTACTCGTACAGGTTGCCCAGCGGGAAGCGCTTCGCGGCCAGCCCGCGGGTGATAAACGCCACCACGTGCAGCGCCACGCCGACCCACACGAGGGCCTGCGTCATGCCGGCCCATTTGCGGGCGGAGGCGATCTTCGCGGCGTATTCCTCGTCCTCAAGGGGCGATTGCGTATCGACGACCTCCGGCCCACCAGCGCCAACCAACACCTTCTGTTTGGCCTGCACCTCGCGGCGGGCCTCGATGACACCGTTGACGCGGCCGTAGTAGATGAACGACATGATCAGCGCCACGATGTAGACGATGAAGGCGGTGCGGAACGTCAGATCCGACAGCTCCGCCATGGTGGTGTTGACAAGCATGACGCTTAACCTACTCCACCGGGCAGGTGTCAACCAAGGTCATAGGGGTCGAACTCTTCCTCCTCCACCTCCGTGTGGGTGCCCAGCACGGACCCGGCGATGCGGTGGAACTCGCGGCCCCAGCCGGCGCGGTCGGTGCGGGCGAGGCCGGCGATCTCGACCGCGGTTTCCGGCTCCCCAGCGTCCGAGGTGTGCGGGCGCAGGCGCACCCAGATGCGGCGGCGCTTGATGGCCAGTGAGCCGGCGAGCGACACGAGCGTGATCAGCGTGGCGGCGAGCGCCCACACCTGCGTGGGGTCGCGCGAGATCTGGTAGTTCGCGTACTCGGCGGCGCCGTCGAAACGCACCTTGACCTTGCCGTCGCCAGTGTCCACCTCGGCCTCGGCGCCGGGGGTGAGCTGGATGCGCTGCTTCTTCTCTAAGCGCCCGTCCGCGACGAGCGACTGGTCGAGCACGAACACGTTCTGCGGGCGGCCGGTGTCCAGGCCGGCGTCGCCCGCGTAGACGTCGAGGGTGACGGCCGGGTCGTCCATCGTCGGGAAGGAGGACTGTAGCTGGTCCCCGTTCGGCCCGGTCCACTTCGCGGTCGGGGCGAAGTTGCCCTCGAGCGCGATCTGGTGCGCGCGCCGGTCGTTGAGGTCCGGGTACATGCCGGCGGGCGGGTCGAAGCGCATGACGCCGGAGGAGAGGAACGTGAACACGTCGGTGGGCCGGAACTGCACCATCTGCGTGCGGGTCTCCCCGTTCGGCCACGTCACCGTCACCTGCGGGGCGAAGCCGTGGCCCTGGAGGTAGACGCGGTCGCCGTGGATGCGCAGCGGGTGGTTCACCGACACGGTCGTGGGCGTCCACTCGTCCTGCGGCTTGGACACGTCGTCGGTGTAGCGCAGGTCCGAGCTGAAGCCGCTCGCCTGGCCGGTGTTGAGGTAGGACGCCTTGAAATTCTCGGACTCGAAGCAGAACGGGGTGAGCCCGGTGCCGTCGAAGAACGGCCCGGCGCGGAAGACGTCGAAGTTCGCCGGCGAGGTGTTGCAGAACACGCGCGACTGCGTCACGGGCACCGCACCCTCGGCCTCGGAGTTGGTCACCACGATGACCTGGCCCTCGTAGAACACCATCCGCCCGGCAATGAAGGTGACAATCATGGCCACGAGCCCCACGTGGAAGATGAGGTTCATTAGCTCGCGCGTGTAGCCGCGCTCCGCCGAGACGGACAGCGCGCCCGCGCGGTCCTCCTCCGGCGCGTAGGTGGCCACGTGCCACCCCTTGAGCTGTTCGCGCAGCCGCTTCTCGACGTCCTCCGGCGCCCCTGCCACAACCCCCTCGCTGTGCAGCGGCATGCGGCCGAGGTACTTCGGCGCGCGGGTGGGCGTGGCCCGGTAGGCGCGCCAGTGGTCGATGGAGCGCGGGATGATGCAGCCGACGAGCGAGATCATGAGCAACGTGACAATGGCCACGAACCACGTCGAGCTGAACACGTCGAACATCTGCAGTTTGTCGTAGATCGGGCCCATCGTGGGGTTGGCCCGAAGGTAGTCGTCGACAAGCGAGGCGCTCACCTGGCGCTGCGGCAGGAGCGCGCCGGGGATGGACGCGAGCGCGAGGAGGAACAGGAGCATGAGCGCGGTGCGCATGCTGGTGAGCCAGTGCCACGCCTTGCGCAGCCAGGAAAGTGCGGTTGCCATTTAGATGACCGTCCCTCCGTATCCGACGACGAGCTGGCGGGTCCAGCCGATGAACGCGTCCCACGCGCCGGTGAGCAGCATGACGCCGACGGCGATCATGGCCACCCCGCCCGCGATCTGGATGCCGCGCGAGTGCTTGCGCAGCACGTTGATGCTGCGCACCGCCTTCGACGACCCGAGCGCGAGGAGCAGAAACGGCAGGCCGAGGCCGAGGCAGTACGCGACGACGAGGAGCACCCCGCGCGCGGCGGTAAGCCCCTGCGTGCCCACGGACACCGAGATGATCGAGGCGAGCGTGGGGCCGAGACACGGCGTCCACCCGAGGGCGAACACCCCGCCGAGCAGCGGCGCGCCGAGGATGGTGGTCCACCGCTTCGGGGCCATGCGCGTGTCGTTTTGCAGCGCCGGGACCGCGCCCATGAAGACGAGGCCCATGAGGATGGTGACCACCCCGCCGATGCGCGTAAGCGTGCGCGCGTTGAGCGCGATGAGGCTCACCGCGCCGAAGACCGTCACCGTGGCCAGCAGGAACACGACGGTGAACCCGGCGACGAACAGGGCGGCCGCGCCGGCGACGGCCCAGTGCTTGCGGGACACGCGCGCGCCGTGCTCGTCGATCGTGACCTCGCCGCCGACGACGCCGGTGAGATACGAGATGTAGCCCGGCACGAGCGGGATCACGCACGGGGAGGCAAAGGACACGAGCCCGGCGAGCGCCGCCGCGAGCATGCCGAGCAGCAGGGGGCCGTCGGCGGCCAGGTCAGCGAACCCCACCTAGGCCTCCCCCGCCAGGCGGTCGACGACGTCGAGGACGTCCTGGGCGGACACCTCGCGCAGGAAGACCGCGGCCGGGCGGTGCTGCTTGTCCAGCACGATCGTGGTCGGGATGACGGAGCTGGGCACGCCGCCGAGCGACGCCGCGGTCTTGAACGGCGGGTCGTAGATCGACGGGTACGTCACCCCGTTATCGGCGAGGAAGTCGCGGGCGATCTGCGGGTTCTGGTCGCGCACGTTGATGCCCAGCACCGTGCCGAGGTGCTCGGACTGCAGGTGCTGCTGAATCTCCTCGAGGTCGTCCACCTCCGCGCGGCACGGGGCGCACCATTGCCCCCACGCGTTGAGGACGACGATCTGCCCGTCGAAGTCGGACAGCTTGATCGTCTGCCCCTCGTCGGTGAGCGACTCGCCTTCGAGGCCGGCGAGCGGCTTGCGCTCCGCCTCGTCGTAGGTGATCTCCGTCTGCCCGCCCGGGGAGTGGAACGAGAAGGTGCCGCCGCTGTCACCGGCGCCGCCGGAGCAGGCGGTCAGCGCGAGCGTGGCGGCGCACACGGTGGCGCACACGGTCGCGGCGATGGGCTTTCGCATGGGTGGTTACAGCCTTCTAGATGTCCTGGGCGGGGGTGGTGTAGGCCCAGTCAACAACACTGTCGCCCTCGAACACAAGTGACGTGACGCTGGCGAGGGCGCACTCGCGCGACACGTGGGCGAGCGGTTTGCCCTGCACGTGGCGCTGCACCATGACAATCGGCAGCTGGTGGCTCACCAGCACCGCCTCGTGCCCCGCGGCGCGCCCGCGCGCGTCCTCCACGGCGGACCACATGCGCTCGAAGATCTCCTGGTACGGCTCGCCCCAGCTCGGCTCGAGCGGGTTGGT